>NZ_WBYS01000002.1:0-312073 GCF_013283295.1 Marinobacterium sp. xm-m-312
TCAAGAAAAACATTACGCTAAATGAATTCACATATAGGTTGCTTGTCTTGTTAAGCTTTTGTGCTCAACCTCAACAAGCGCCCACACGCATTACCTGATTAATTGTTAAAGAGCGTGCCACCGATCTCTTGGTGGCTGCTTGAGTACTCGTCTCAAGCGAGGTGCGTATATTATTGAGGGCATCATCACATGTCAACAAGTTTTTAATATTTTTTTAAAAATTAAAAACTGTCTTATGCGTCAAAAACTTTCAATTATTTGCTTAAAAAACAAACAGTTAATTCGCACCTCTCGGTTACTGATCAACCTGTAATCAGGTGTGACTCCGTAATCGAGAGCGCGAATTATACTTAGGTTGAACAGAGCGTCAACCCTTGAGGGAAATAAATTTAACTTAATATGGTCAGCGGTACGACTGTACTCCACAGAATAACGCTCGCAGCCATAATGGTGACAAGCGCTACAAGACCAACCGTCAATATTGATGTAGAGAACATAAACGCTCTCTCCTCTTCAATATGCATTATGACGGGTACTCCTGTGTAGAGCAGATAGACACTAAAAGCTACCGCTAACATTCCGACACTCACGCAGAGCCACAGCATTGGATAGAGGCCAATGAGCCCTGCCAGCAACATCGGCGTTGCAGTGTATAGCGCTAAACGCGCACACTCATCAACACCCGCGTTGGCACCATAGGTTTTCTCCATCCAACGTATGCTGTAGGTCAACCCGGCGATGACGCCTAATATAGCAATGTAAAATGCTACCGCGGCTCCAAAGGCGGATTCGCTCGCCAACAGGTGATATTCACCATAGGAGACACTCCATCCCACCTGGGTAGTTCCTATGAATAACGATATAGGTGGTATAAGTGCCAGCAGTACCAGCTGAATAATGACATTGTTTAGTGTTAGTGAAGAGTCTTTATCAATTGACTTCCACTCTTTTACTGGGTGATAGAACACACCCGAAAGATGCTGCAGAATCATTGTTACACTCCTTTCAAAGCTGAACTTTGAGTTTGTTTTTATTGATTCAACACATTCAATATAGGATACGTCTGGGATTTATGTGTTAGTTCACTCTCTCTTTTTAGGTTTTCTTTTTCTAAACAATCGTTCTATTAAAAGTAGAGATATTAAAAGCGTATAGATCATCGCCTCTAAAATGCTTGCCCTTATTAGTAGTACCAGGTGTAACAGCGCTAGCATAGCTGCTGGGTAGATCAATTTATGAAGCGTTGTCCATTTACGACCCAATTTTTTCTGCCACCCTTTTGTGGATGTAATTCCCAAAGGGATGAGCAACAAAAGCCCAGCCATACCCAACATAATATAGGGCCTATCCGTTAACTCTCTAATCAGCAGATCAACACGCCAGCCAAGAATAAAGGTCGATACCGCCAAAAGATGGAGCACCGCATAAAAGAGTGCATACAGCCCCACCATTCTCCGATGTTGCAGCAAAAACTTTATATTCAAACGCCGACTGAAGGTTGATGCACAGAGTGTCAGGATCAAAAACCGAATTGCCCACTGCCCTAATTCATCGACAAGCTCTTTCGCTGGATCAGCTCCCAACTGATTGCTATAGGCCAAGTAGACCAGCCATATCAATGGCAAGGCCAACGACGTAAAAAGTGCTATCCAGATGAGCCGTCTAGATAAGCCCCTGCTGGTTAATACCATTTAGAGAGATCCATCCCAGCATAGAGAGGTGCGACCTCTTCATAGCCGTTAAACATTTGAGTCTCTATGATTCTCGGATTAAACAGTGATGATGGTAGCCTTCTCTCTGTCGCTTGCGACCATCTGGGGTGATCTACATTCGGATTGACGTTGGCATAAAAGCCATACTCCTGAGAAGCCGTTAAGCGCCAAGTATTTTGCGGCATGGTCTCCCTGAATCGAATCTGCACGATAGACTTAATACTTTTGAAGCCATATTTCCAAGGCACTACCAACCTAAGCGGCGCGCCATTCTGTGGAGGCATCGCTTGACCATAAACACCGACCGCTAACAACGTCAGTGGATGCATTGCCTCATCTATTCTTAACCCTTCTCTGTATGGCCAATCGATGGTACTGAAGAGTGAACGCTGACCCGGCATCTGCTCTGGGTCTTCAAGCGTGACAAACTCAACGTATTTAGCGTTTGAAGTTGGATTCAACTGCTTTATCAGTGAAGCCAGAGAGAAACCGAGCCAAGGAATGACCATCGACCATGCCTCTACGCATCGAAAGCGGTAGATCCTCTCTTCTATGTCCACTTTTGCAAGAAGATCCTCCAGGTTATAGATACCCGGGCGCTCTACCTCACCCACTATCTCAACCTGCCAGGGGTCTGTCTTAAAATTCTGAGCTCTCTCATACGGATCCTCTTTATTGAGGCCGAACTCGTAGAAGTTGTTGTAGGTAATGACCGAATCGTAAGGCGTTAACTCTTCATCGACGCTCCAAGTTGTCTTTGCGCTTTCGAGCTTCGGTCTTAACCAGTCAGGACCAGGATAGAGTGGCAGATCGGAACTCTTGGGTTGTGTCAGCGCATAGCTAGGCATCGAAGCAGCACCTGCGACCAAACCCAGTCCTTTCAATAGCGAACGCCTAGAAAAATAGACCGATTCAGATGTGATTTCACTGCTTAGAATTTTGGAAGGCTTACCGATCAACATAATTAATCTCCTATCGCTATACCTCTAATATTAGTCGCTAAGCTGACAAATGCCTTACAAATAAAAAACCACCCGAAGGTGGCTTTCTAATGATGTATTACTCTGCTTGTCGTTTTCTACTTCTAAGCAGCCATTGAATAGGGCCTGATACAGTGTAAGCAAGAAAGATAAGCCACAGGTAGAGATCAGGATCTGTCGCTAGAAAGGCGACAACCAGTACGATCACAATCATTTTTACAAAGGTGATCTTCCCTTTTAAGTTGATCTCTTTACCGCTGTTGTAGAGAACATTACTCACCATAGAGAGACCAATGAGCGCCACATAGAGTGCGATCAACCAAGCAAATGGGGCTGGGTCTATCCCCTTTTCAGTCATAAACCAGATCAATCCAGCAATGGTTGCCGCCGCCGCTGGGCTCGGCAGCCCCATAAAGTAGCGTTTATCCAAAGAGCCAATCTGAGTATTAAATCGTGCCAAACGAAGTGCAGCACAGGCGCAGTAGATAAAGGCAGCCACCCAGCCAAACTTTCCTAAGCTCTGTAATACCCAAGTAAAACTAACCAGAGCGGGAGCCACACCGAAAGAGACCATATCTGACAGCGAATCGTATTCAGCGCCAAACTTAGATTGTGTGTTTGTCATTCGAGCCACACGACCATCTAAACCATCAAAAATCATAGCAACAAAAATGGCGACTGCCGCTGCAGTGAAATGACCGTTCATGCCCGAAATGACAGCATAGAAACCTGAGAACAGTGCTCCCGTCGTAAATAGGTTTGGTAACAAATAGATACCACGAGGTCGCTTTACGCTATCTTCACTGGTCGCGTCAGACGTCTCTGGGTCAATCTGGTCAGTCATGTTTAAGCCCTTAAAAAATATGCTGCAAGTCTAACGAATCTATAGAAGAAGCGACAGATACCATTGATTAATTTGATCACCCCAAATCAACATCAGCCATCCAGCTAAGGCTAAAAATGGGCCAAACGGCATGGGTTTAGTGAGATCCTGACGACCAAACAACGCGCCGACAAGTGCATAGATAACACCCGCAACGGATGAGATCAGAATAATTCCGGGAAGGATCGCATAGCCACCCCAAGCCCCAAGAGCCGACAGCAACTTAAAGTCGCCGTAGCCCATACCCTCCTTACCTGTTACCAACTTAAACAGCCAGAACACCAGCCAAAGAACCAGATAGCCAAGCATCGCACCAGTCACTGCAGAGTCCAACGGGACCCAGCCAAATACCAGATTAACCAGTAGACCCGCCCAAAGAAGGGGCAAGGTGATCTGATCGGGCAACAGCTGATGATCTGCATCGATAAAGATCAAGACAATCAGAGAGTAACTGACGAACAGCATCACCAACATCTGAAGAGTAAAGCCAAAATAGAGCGCAATAGTGAGACCCACTACAGCCGTCAACCCTTCGATCATTGGGTAACGCATAGAGATCGAACTGGCACATCCTGAACAGCGCCCTTTCAAAATTAACAGATAGGAGAGGATTGGGATGTTTTCATACCAGCGTATTGCATGTCCGCATTGAGGGCAGCGTGAGCGTGGCTGAGACAATGAGATAGGTTGATCATCGCTTATCTCCTGCTGATCCAAGAATTCAGCGGCTTCACGGCGCCAGCTATTCATCATCATAATCGGCAGGCGATGAATCACAACATTCAGAAAGCTGCCAACCAATAGAGAAAACATAACCACTGCAGGGAGATAGATCGACTCTAGGGTCGATAGATAAGCGCTCATTGCATCGCCTTATAATTGATCATCCAGTTATCCTAGCATGCAAAGAATATTCCAGATATTTTTGCGCTAAAAAAACCCGAACATTGCCGGGTTTAGGATCAGATAACGCCCAACTCTTTGAGCCGCTCTTTTAAATAGCTATCCGCTGTGTATCGATCCGATAGAACCACATCTGGTCTAGGGTGAAGAAACAACGGCAGTGAGATGCGCGATTTTTTGGTTGCGCCACCAACAGGGTTGATCACTCGATGTATGGTCGACGGGAAATAACCTGCCGATGCCTCTTGCAGCATATCGCCTATGTTCACGATCAAATTACCAAACTCAGCCGGTACATCAAGCCACTCACCTGTTTTGCTGAGAACCTGCAAACCTGGCTCACTGGCCGCCGGCAAAATCGTTAGCAGGTTTATGTCACCGTGTGCGGCCGCACGGATAGCACCTGGTTCTTCATTACCATCAAAGGGAGGGTAGTGAAGCACACGGAGCAGCGTCTGCTCACTGCCATTGATCATGTTGGGTAGTGGCTCACGGTAGCCTGCTTTCACCTCTTCAGGGCTAAACTCTTCGACCCAGCCTAGCAACTCAGAGGCTAATGAGCTGGTTTGAGAATAGTAAGCCTGTAACTCCTCCCGCAAATCTTCAGGGCACTGCCCCCAGGGGTAGTAGTGAAAATACTCTTTGATGTCTTTAACTGTATGATCTTTCGCCACTTCAGAAATTTTGCTGGAGAAAAAGCCATCCTGAGTACCGACGTTATAGTCAAAGTCAGATTTGCGATCGCTATTAAAAAAGGCCTGCCAATGGTCATAAATGGCTCGAACCTGCGCTTCGGCAATAGGGTGATTTTTGAGGACGCCGAAGCCGGTCTCATGCAGCGATTTCACAAACGCCTCGCTGGCACCTTCCGATTGATAATCGACCGCTTCTAAAAAATTCGACATACCACTAGCTCCAGTAACTGTTTGTCATTGCTGTTTCGAAAAAATCGACCACGCCAGCATCGTCAACACCCATGCAGGCCATCTGATCAGGACGATCTTTCCAATAATCCAGCATATAGGGTATGCCAAATCGACTCATGATGGTTTGACCCATAGCAACGCCTTCTGTCGCAACACAGATTGGGCCTGAAACCGTTTCAAATAACTCAGGATGCACAACATAAGCGAGGGCCGAAACGTCATGCGAATAGCAGCCATCAATATTCCGCACGCTAGAGTAAAAGTCGATGTAGAATTTAGCCGCACTCTGCATAAATGAACCCACCTTGGCGTTCTCTTTAGCAATACGATCAAACAGTGATCGAGGCAACATAATCTGATGAGTTACATCGAGCCCTACCATGACCAAAGGCCAAGCCGCAGCCATCACTTTATCGGCAGCGTGCGGATCAGAGAGAATATTAGCCTCAGCTACCGGAGAGACATTCCCATCACTCGCAATCACGCCACCCATAATAACAACCTGCTTAATCTTGCTAGGTAATTCAGGGTCCAGCTGCAGCGCCTGAGCTAAGTTACCCAAAGGACCAATCGCAACGATAACGATCTCACCCGGGTTCTGATTCGCTTGATCGACAATGAATTCAGCCGCCGATTGAGGGAGCGATGTTCTCTTAGGGGGTGCTAAATTGAGATTACCAAACCCATCGACTCCATGAACAAAGTCTGGAAATTCCGCTAGAGGCTTGATCATCGGCGTCGCAACACCCTGTGCAACGGGCGTTTCAGAGCCGGCCATCTCAACCAGCGTAAGGGCATTTTGAGTAGCCTGATCAACAGAGACATTGCCAAAGGTTGTTGTAAGGCCCAACAGCTCAATATCAGGGTGTGCCATCGCGGTAAAAATCGCCATCGCATCATCGATACCAGGGTCTGTGTCTAAAATAATCTTGTGCTGTGCCATTGTTATGCTCGATCTTTACTGTAAGGGGTACCAATCGCTTTAGGTGCGATCGCCCGACCAATGAAACCCGCCAACAGAATAACGGTAAGAATGTAAGGAAGTGCCTGCATCAACTGCACATCGATTTCGCCAACAACGGGCAGTTGAACCCCCTGCATGCGGGTTGCAACGGCCTCTAAGAAGCCAAATAGAAGACAAGCGAAGAGTGCGGGGAATGGACGCCACTTACCAAAAATAAGTGCGGCCAAGGCGATGTAACCCTTACCGGCCGACATATCTTTAATGAAACCTGCACCCAACGCGATAGAGAGGTAAGCACCTGCTAAACCACAGAGCAGACCCGCCATAATGACGGCACGGTAACGCAACCAAGCGACTGAAATCCCGGCGGTATCAACCGCCTGCGGATTCTCACCGACTGCACGAAGACGCAGTCCAAAACGAGTTTTAAAAACAATCCAAGCGGTCAGCGGGACCGCCATTAAAGCGACATAGACCAACAGATTGTGCCCACTGAGTAGCTCTGTATAGATGGACCCTAGCAGCGGCACACCCGACAACCACTCACTCAACGGCCAGGTTAGCGGACCAAAGCGTTCATCTGATGTAAGAGAGGGTGTCTGCCCGCCGCGACGGAACCAAGCGATGCCCAACACAACAGTCAAACCGGCCGCTAAGATATTGATAGCCAAACCACTGACCACCTGATCACCTCGGTGGGTGATACAGGCAAAACCGTGCAGTAACGCCATCATAATTGAGACCAATATGGCAGCAAGCAGACCTAACCAGACCGAACCCGTTACAGCCGTCATTGCCGCCGCAGCAAAGGCACCCGCTAGCATCTTGCCCTCTAAGCCGATATCTACAATGCCCGAGCGCTCTGAAAAGAGACCGGCCATGGCACATAAAATTAACGGTGCCGCCAGACGAAGTGTGGAATCTAATGCAGAGATTAACTGAACAGAAAACTCCATTATCGCTCCTCCTGACTTGAGCGGGAAACCAATGCAAAGAGTCGCTCCAGCGGTCCACGCATCATGTAGGCCAGAGCACCGCAGAACAGAATGACCAAGCCTTGAATCACCACAACAAGATCACGTGTGATGGTTGAAAACTCAAACGCCAACTCTGCCCCACCCTGAAATAGCGCGCCAAACAGCAAGCTAGCAATGATAATACCCAAAGGATGATTGCGCCCCATCAAGGCGACAGCGATGCCAGTAAACCCAGCACCCGAGACGAAGTCTAAACCGACACGCTCTTGTGCCCCCATCACCTCGTTGATTGCGACCAATCCGGCCAAAGAGCCTGAAATCATCATCGCAATGACGACCATTCGTTTTGGATTGATTCCGCTATAGACCGCAGCTGACTCATTGAAACCGATCATGCGAATGGCATAGCCCCAACGAGTTTTCCAAATAAGCACCCAGACAAACAGACAAGCCAATAGTGCAACAAAAAGAGACAGATTAAGCGGCGTTTGAGTAATCTTGATCCCAAAAAACGCAAAGAACTCATGCATCAGCGGCAGTGTCGATTCGGGAGCAATCGCTCGTGTCTCTGGTGACATCGAACCCGGTTGAATCAGCACATTCACCAATAGATAGACCATCAATGCAGACGCAATGAAGTTGAACATAATGGTAGTAATCACCACATGACTACCGCGATAAGCTTGCAAATAGCCGGGTATAAACGCCCAAGCAGCACCAAATAAGGATCCAGCAATAATGGCCAGAGGTAGCAGAGCCCACCATGGCAAAAGATGATCTAAAGCGAGACAGATCAGTCCCACACCTAAACCACCTATATACGCCTGCCCCTCCCCACCGATATTGAATAGCCCCGCATGGAATGCGACGGCTACCGCCAAACCGGTAAAGATAAAGTTGGTTGTGTAGTAGAGCGTATAGCCAACCCCTTCATCGTATCCAAAGGCGCCACGAATAAGTACTTGCACCGCCTCTAATGGGCTTTCACCAATCAGAGCCACCACAACACCGGCTGACAAAAACGCCAACAAGACATTGATTAACGGAATTAGTCCAATGTCTGCCCAAGCAGGGAGCTTTGCACGACGACTCATGATTGCCCCCCCTGCTGAGCCATTTGATCACCGCTTCTTGAGCTGGACATCATTAACCCTAACGAGCGCGCATCGGTTTCTGAAGCCAACACATTACCCACGATGCGCCCTTCTGACATCACCAGCACTCGATCACACAACGACAGGATCTCTTCTAACTCTACAGAGACGACTAACACAGCACTTCCTTGATCACGCAGCGCAACAATCTGCTGATGTATAAACTCGATCGCACCGATATCGACGCCACGTGTCGGTTGTCCCACCAGTAACACCTTAGGTGCGGCGTTCATCTCACGTGCGATACAGAGTTTTTGCTGATTACCGCCAGAGAAACTGGCCGATTTAAGATTAGGATCCACTGGACGAACATCAAAGGTACTCATCAGTTCCTGACAGTGCTCAGTGATGGCGGAGCGATTTTGCAGAATCGAGCCATTAAACTCCGGCTCATCTTGAAAGCCCATGATGGCCGTCTCTTCTGCACTAAACGCACCCACCATACCATCACGGTGCCGATCCTCTGCCACATGTCCGACACCGAGGTGACGAATCTGTTTAGGTGTCATTTGATGCTGAGCATCAATGCAGACCCCTTCAATATTAATCTGCCCCTGCTGCACATCGAGCATGCCCGACAGCAGACCTAGAAGTTCTGTTTGACCATTGCCAGATACACCAGCAACACCGACAATTTCACCCGCATTCACCCTGAACGAGACATCGTCCAAACGAGGCACATTGGCGTCATCCCGCCAGGTTAGCGAATCTACTTTAAGAAGCGCTGCACCTGGGTTTGCTTCTTGTTTATCTACCCGTAATAGAACCTTGCGACCGACCATAAGCTCAGCAAGTGCTTCACGACTGGTCTCCGCCGTATTCACGGTCGCTACCATCGCCCCAGCTCGCATAACAGAGACCTGATCACTGATCGCAATCACCTCTTGCAGCTTATGGGTGATCAGTAGAACGCTGACGCCCTGTGATTTAAGTGTTTTTAAAATCGCAAAGAGTTGATCAACCTCTTGAGGGGTTAAAACACCGGTAGGCTCATCCAGAATCAGAATTTTGGCGTCACGATAGAGCGCTTTAAGAATCTCTACACGCTGCTGCAAACCGACTGGTAGATGTGAAACCACCGCATCCAGATCAACATTCAGCCCATAACGGTCTGAGATCTCTTGAAGTTTTTTACGTGCTTTAGCGAGTGAATGCGTTAAAGACCAGCTACCTTCAGCGCCCAGCACGATATTCTCAAGCACCGTGAAATTATCCACCAACATGAAGTGTTGATGGACCATGCCAATCCCTAGCTCGATAGCGCGTTTCGAGTCAGTGATACTGACCACTTTGCCATCCACATAGATAGAACCGCTATCGGCCTCGTAAAACCCATAGAGGATGCTCATCAGTGTTGACTTACCGGCACCGTTTTCACCTACGATGGCGTGTATCTCACCTTTGACGACATTCAGATCAACGTCGACATTGGCTTTGACGGCACCGAAGTGTTTATTAATCTTCGCTAACTGAATTGAATAAGAAACAGGATCCCGATTGGGATCCTGTATAGGTTGTGTCACCACTCGGTTAGACCTCTATCTTAGTCGAGTGCTGGACAGCTGTTGTCGCTCATGTAGTCGTGAACTTTGATTTCACCCGCGATAATCGCTTTTTTCGCAGCTTCAACAGCCGATTTCATCTCAGCGGTGATCAACGCTTCGTTGTGCTCATCAAGCGCCCAATCGACACCACCCTGCGCTAGACCAAGCGCTTGGAAACCCGCTTACCAAGTGCCATCCTGCATCGCTTTTAGCGAGTTATACGCCGCTACATCAACACGCTTAACCATAGAGGTTAGCATCGTACCTGGCTGCAGGTAGTTCTGGTTAGAGTCGACACCAATTGCGTATTTGCCAGAGTCAGCCGCAGCTTGGTAAACACCAACGCCCGTACCACCCGCTGCTGCATAGACAACATCAGAACCACGGTCGAACTGACTGACAGCCAGCTCGGCACCTTTCGCTGGGTCATTCCAAGCGCTTGGCGTCGTACCGGTCATGTTACGAATCACGTTGATATCTTTGTTAACGTACTGAGCACCCTGAGCATAACCACACTCAAACTTACGAATCAGTGGGATATCCATACCACCGACAAAGCTGACAGTCCCTGTTTCTGATTTCATTGCGGCAAGCATACCGACAAGGAAAGAACCCTCGTGTTCATTGAAGACAACTGACTGAACGTTTGGCTTATCAACCACCATATCGATCAGAGTGATGCGTGCATCTGGGAACTCACCGGCCACTTTATCAACGGCCGCAGCTTGGGCGAAACCAACGCTGATGATTGGATTAGCACCACGCTGCGCAAAACGACGGATCGCTTGTTCACGCTGTGATGCGTTAGTCACCTCGAACTCACGGTAGTTAACACCGCTCTCCTCTTTAAATCGCTCCATGCCGTTATAAACAGACTGGTTAAACGATTTATCGAACTTACCACCCATGTCAAAAACAACAGCTGGATTTAGGTCTGCCGCTTGAGCCGATGCTGAAGATACCGCTACTGAAAGAGCGAGTGTTTTCAAAACTACACGTTTCATTATTGGTGTTCCTTACTTAGTGATCGAAGTTTGATTGGTCATCAGAAATCTGGACCGATCAGTCAACCTTATCCCTAAACAGGGAGGCAAACAAGTCTATTTTTAGACAAAAAAAATCCCAGCAAAAGCCGGGATTTTCGTAGTATGAGATGCGTTATACGCTCAATACTTTCTCGCCGCGAGCAATACCAGATACGCCCGAACGGACCACTTCAAGGATCGATGCGGTACCTAAGGCTGCAATAAAGGCATCCAGCTTAGCCGAGTCACCAATCAACTGAACGGTGTAGGTGTTCGGCGTTACATCGATGATGTGGCCACGGAAGATATCAGCAGTACGCTTGATCTCTGCTCGCATCTGACCGTTTGCTTTCAGCTTGATCATCATAACTTCACGTTCGATGTGATCGCCTTCCGATAGATCAACAACCTTCACGACATCGATTAGCTTGTTCAACTGCTTGGTGATCTGCTCAACAACACGGTCATTACCGATGGTTGTTACTGTCAAACGAGACAGCGTTGGATCTTCAGTTGGGGCTACCGTGAGCGATTCAATGTTGTAGTTGCGCTGTGAGAACAGGCCAACAACACGTGACAGTGCACCGGGTTCGTTCTCTAGGAGAACTGAAATGATATGACGCATCGTTTAAGTCCTCTCCGTTTTGTTCAACCACATATCACGCATAGAGCCGCGTGGAACCTGCATAGGGTAGACGTGCTCAAATGGATCTACATAGATGTCCATAAAGACTAGACGATCTTTCATGGCGAACGCTTCACGCATTGCGCCTTCTAGATCTTCGTAACGCTCCACCTTCATACCAACGTGACCGTAAGATTCAACCAGCTTGATAAAGTCTGGTAGTGACTTCATGTAAGACTGCGAGTGACGTGACTCATAGTTCATATCTTGCCACTGACGTACCATACCCAATGATTGGTTATTAAGGTTGATGATCTTCACTGGCAGATCGTACTGTTTACAGGTCGATAGCTCTTGGATATTCATCTGAATAGAGCCTTCACCGGTAACACAGGCAACGTCAGCTTCAGGGAAGTTCAACTTAACCCCCATCGCAGCCGGAAGACCAAAGCCCATGGTGCCTAGGCCGCCAGAGTTAATCCAACGATTTGGCTTGTTGAACTTGTAGTACTGAGCCGCAAACATCTGGTGCTGACCAACGTCAGAACAGACGAAGGCATCGCCGTTAGTCACTTTAGAGAGCATCTCGATAACCTGCTGAGGCTTCATTTTGTCGCCTAGCTCAAAACGGCCACCGTGGCGTTGACGCCACTCATCGATCTGTTTCCACCAGTTTGCGATCGCTTCAGCATCTGGCTGAGTCTTCGCTTCAGCCACCAACTCAAGCATCTCTTTAAGAACCGCTTTAGCAGGACCTACAATCGGCACATCCACATCGATCGTCTTAGAGATCGACGCAGGATCGATATCAATGTGTGCAATGCGCGCCGTAGGACAGAACTTATCAGTGCCGTTGGTAACGCGGTCATCGAATCGCGCACCCACCGCCAGAATGAAGTCTGAGTGGTGCATTGCCATGTTGGCTTCGTAACTACCGTGCATACCCAGCATGCCCAATGATTGACGATCAGTACCTGGGTAGCCGCCAAGACCCATTAGGGTATTAGTCACTGGGTAGTTAAGCTCTTGTGCCAGTTTAACCAGCTCTTCGCTTGCGTCACCCATGATGACACCACCACCGGTGTAGATCACAGGACGCTTAGCCGCAAGCAACATATCAACGGCTTTCTTAATCTGACCACTGTGGCCACGGCTGATAGGGCCGTAAGAGCGCATTTTCACGTTTGCTGGGTAGTCGTATGGGTAACGCTCAGTTGGCGTCGTCATATCTTTAGGGATATCGACAACCACTGGACCCGGACGACCGCTCTGTGCGATGTGGAATGCCTTCTTAATGATCGAAGGAATATCCTCTGGACGCTGCACACTGAAGCTGTGTTTAACAATCGGACGAGAGATGCCTAGCATATCCGTCTCTTGGAATGCGTCCTCACCGATCAGGTAGCTCATAACCTGACCTGTAATCACGACCATTGGAATCGAATCCATGTAAGCCGTTGCAATGCCAGTAACCGCATTCGTTGCACCTGGGCCAGATGTTACTAGCGCAACACCGGCTTTGTTAGTTGCACGAGCGTAGGCATCTGCCATGTGTGTTGCTGCCTGTTCGTGACGAACAAGAATGTGCTCAACTTCATCCTGTTGGAAGATCGCATCGTAAACGTGTAGCAATGCGCCACCAGGATAGCCGTAGATGTACTTAACGCCTTCATCACGAAGCGCGCGTACGACCATTTCCGCACCTGAAAGTAGTTCCACCTTTTTACCCTCAATATTGTGTTGTCTATTCAACACTCTGTCTTTGTCTGATTCATGAATGAGTGGGTGTAGCGCCAGCGGGATTGTCCGCCAAAACGTCATCAATACGGGTGTGCGCTAACACAAAAAGCACTCGATACCACTGAAACAAGGATCTCTCTATCAGCAGCGTTAGACCTGAGCTGGGTAATGCTTAGTAAGCCTTTTAAATGCCTGCTACACGCGGGGTTATTTGCATATAACAGTAAGCTTTAAATTTTCGCACTGCAGCGCAGTAACTTCAACCGTCGCAGCGGCTAAATTGTTTAAAAAAAGAGCAACTTTTCAACGATTTCGACATTTTCACAAAAAACCTCCATCTTGCTAGCGCGACTTCATTGTGCGAGTTATAGTTCAAGAAGGTCATAGGGAGAAAAACAATGGTTTCGATTTCCGATGTAAAACAGAAAGATCGCGTTATTGAAGAGCTGGTTCGCTTTACTCGAAAGGTACTGATGGAGCCGGAAATTTGCTCAACCGCCAAAGAGATTGCGCGCAAGCATATGGGCCAAGAGAATGCGGTTCAGTTAATCGCTGATGAGCTCAATGACACCACCAGCGTTCACATTGGTTTAGAGCGCAGCGAAGCCGATGAACTGTTCATTGAGTTGCTGATTGAGGTGGTAAAAGATGAGCAGGCACTTTACTAGCCCACCGTTTCTCTAAATTGACGCCTTAAGGCGCCTGTTTCAGCCAACGAAGCGTCGTCTCTGGCGCTTCTGCGTTGAGTTGAGCTAACACATTCGGTAGCAACTCATCTAACTGCTGATCAAATTGCCAAGGGGGATTGATCAGCAACATTCCAGATCCGTACATACCCCGCTCTTTGGGCTCAGCCACAATAAACTGTGAATCCAACACACCAACATCCGGTAGCTGTCGAACCATCGCTTTCAGCATATTCTCATGACGATTAGCCGCCAGCAGTGGGTACCAGACAGCAATTTGACCATTGGGCCAGCGTTTCATTGCCTCTCCGACAAAGCTCGCCACCTGTTGATACTCCTCTTTCACCTCATAAGCGGGGTCGATCAATAGAAGTCCCCGATTAGGTTTAGGGGGGAGTAGTGATAAGACTCCTTCATAGCCATCTCGGTGGTGCACCCCAACATTGGCAAACAGGCGCATATTGCGCTTTAACTCTTTAACCTCTTGTGGGTGCAGTTCCATTAGATGAATCTGATCCAGCTCACGTGTATTTAGGGCCGTCAGTGTCGGTGATCCAGGGTAGTGAAGAAGCTGATCAGATTGAGACACTTCAGCGATGGCTGACAGGTACTGCTGAACAGCTTCCGGCTGTTTTTGCCCCCACAGCTTGGCCACCCCATCACGAAACTCACCGGTCTTCTGCGCCTGCTCTGACGAGAGGTCATATAACCCACGACCCGAGTGCGTCTCTAAATAGCTCCAAGGTTTCGCCTTTTTATTGAGCGCATTCAGTAGAAGTTGAAGGGTGAGATGTTTGTGAACATCGGCAAAGTTTCCGGCGTGAAAGCCGTGTTGATAGCTAAGCAAGGAGGTGCCTCAAAATTTGGTAGAAGCGCAATGATAGCGGTTTAAATAGCGGTTTCACAATAACGGGGTCTGACAGAAGGCCAGACCCCGATTTAGCACCGTAGTAGAGCTAGCGGAAGGTAAATTCACCGTCCGCCACATCGACCGCAATTTCGGCTCCAGGCATGAAGTCGCCTGCCAATAGACGCTGCGCCAATGGGTTTTCGATCCACTGCTGAATCGCACGTTTGAGTGGCCTTGCACCATAAATTGGCTCAAATCCGACCTCCACCAACTTATCCATGGCCGTTGATGTCAACCTGAGTCCCAGCTCATGCTCAGCAAGGCGTTTACGCAGACGCTCCAACTGAATGGTTGCAATGCCTGCCACCTGCTCTTTGCGCAAGCTATGGAACACCACAACTTCGTCGATACGGTTGATCACTTCCGGTCTAAAGTGGGTACCCACCACCTCCATGACTGCCCCTTTCATCTGCTCATAATCCTGATCATCGCTGTAACCCGCGATCAGATCCGAGCCTAGGTTCGAGGTCATCACCACGATGGTATTGCGGAAATCGACGGTACGACCCTGACCATCGGTCAGACGACCATCCTCTAACACCTGCAACAGGATATTGAAGACATCGGGATGCGCCTTTTCGACCTCGTCTAACAGTAGGACCGAGTAAGGCTTACGACGAACCGCTTCGGTTAGATAACCGCCCTCTTCATAGCCTACATAGCCTGGAGGTGCACCAATCAATCGAGCAACCGAATGTTTCTCCATGAACTCTGACATGTCGATGCGCACCATCGCCTCTTCGGTATCAAATAGATAGCTGGCTAGCGCTTTACAGAGTTCAGTTTTACCAACACCAGTAGGGCCTAAAAATAGGAAACTACCGTTCGGGCGATTCGGATCAGCCAGACCCGCTCTTGAACGGCGCACCGCATTCGAGACGGCTTCAACCGCCTCACCCTGACCGACGACTCGCTTGTGCAGCTCTTGCTCCATGCGCAGCAGTTTGTCACGCTCGCCCTCGAGCATTTTATTGACTGGAATACCGGTCCAGCGTGAGACCACTTCAGCCACCTCCTCTTCGGTGACTTTATTGCGCAACAACTCCGTTTGAGCCTCAGATTCATCTTCGCTATCGGCCGCTTGCAATTGCGCCTCTAACTCTGGAATCTTGCCGTACTGTATCTCTGACATTTTCGCCAGATCGCCTGCACGACGTGCCTGCTCCATCTCGATACGGGCCTGGTCTAACTGCTCTTTAATCTGCTGAGAACCCTGCAGTACCGCTTTATCCGCCTTCCAGATCTCTTCTAGATCTGAGTACTCTTTCTCTAGAGTACTGATGGTCTCTTCGAGCTCTTCTAAGCGTTTTTTAGCCGCTGAATCCTTCTCTTTTTTCAGCGCCTCACGCTCCATCTTCAACTGAATTAGACGACGCTCCAGACGGTCCATCTCTTCCGGTTTGGAGTCCATCTCCATACGGATACGGGATGCCGCCTCATCGATCAGATCGATCGCTTTATCAGGCAACTGACGATCGGTGATGTAGCGTTGACTCAGCTTTGCAGACGCGATGATCGCAGAATCAGTGATGTCGACGCCGTGGTGTACTTCGTAGCGCTCTTTAAGACCACGTAGAATCGCAATCGTATCCTCTTCACTCGGCTCATCAACAATCACCTTCTGGAAGCGACGCTCAAGCGCTGCGTCCTTCTCTACATACTGACGATACTCATCCAGAGTAGTCGCGCCCACACAGTGCAGCTCACCGCGTGCTAATGCAGGCTTCAGCATGTTACCGGCATCCATCGCACCGTCGCCCTTACCGGCACCGACCATGGTGTGAAGCTCATCGATAAACAGAATGATTTGCCCTTCCTGCTTAGAGAGCTCATTAAGGACCGCCTTCAATCGCTCCTCGAATTCACCGCGGAACTTTGCACCGGCTATTAGAGATCCCATATCGAGCGACAGCACTCGCTTATGTTTCAGCCCCTCTGGCACTTCGCCGTTGATGATCCGTTGCGCGAGGCCCTCAACGATGGCGGTTTTACCTACGCCCGGCTCACCAATCAGTACAGGGTTGTTTTTCGTGCGACGCTGGAGCACTTGAATGGTGCGACGAATCTCATCATCGCGCCCAATCACCGGATCAAGCTTGCCGCTCTCTGCCCGCTCTGTTAAATCAACACAGTATTTATCCAGAGCTTGACGGCTCTCTTCTGCATTAGGATCCATCACCGCTTCACCTCCCCTTACCGCATTAATCGCTTCAACCAGTTTCTCTTGTGTAAGACCCGCAGCCTGCAAGACTTTCCCGGCATCACCTTTATCACTCAGCATAGCCAGTATGACGAGCTCACTCGCCACGAACTGATCGCCGCGCTGCTGAGCGAGTTTGTCGGTTAGATTGAATAGACGAGCCATATCTTGAGATAGGCGAATATCACCATCGGGCGAACTGACCACTGGCAGTCGCTCAAGCGCCTCACCCACTTTACGGGTTAACTGCGGCAGCTCCGCACCAGCCTGCTTGAGCAGGGGACGAATTGATCCACCACGCTGATCGATCAACGCAGCGAGCAGGTGGATAGGTTCAATCTGATTATGATCCTTACCGACGGCCAATGACTGAGCATCTGACAGTGCTTCCTGCAATTTTGAAGTAAATTTATCTGGGCGCATCTTAGCCTCCACTGATAGCGGCCTCCCGAAGCAAGGCCAATGAATGTTTCTATCTTTTATGTGAGGGTAAGTCTGACTATTTCAAGGGGTTTAATGAAACTTTTACGACATTATTTTAACTATTTAACACCTCTCTATTTGACTCGCGGTAACTCTAACCAACTGGTGGTGTAACGCGGAGAGAGCATTTCACGCTTCATATCCCAAGGATTCCGATCGATACGACGGGCAAACTGTACTTGACCTGTTTTATAGTTAATCTGATCCAGGGTGGTCATCAACGCTTCACTGCGACTCTCCCCGTCCGCACAAAATAGCGTCTGCTGCTGAAGCTTTGGATCGTAAAAGTCGCTCAACATCACACCCGCTTTGGCAAACTGATAACCACCTAACCAGATACGCTCTATCAGGCGCATCGAAGCGGCCAATAGCTGTCGCGTATCATCCGTTGGCTCCACCAGTCGTTCGCTGGTGGAGTTGGCATACTGCGGCTGACTCTTTGCAAACGGACTGGTGCGCAAAAAGACCTGCAGATGCTGAGCCACCTGCCCCTCTTTACGCAGCTTCTCTGCAGCACGAGTAATAAAACCGGCAATCGCTTTGCGCATCTCCGCTAGCTCGGTGATGCGTTCACCAAAGGAGCGCGACACGACAATCTGCTTCTTGACCGGCGGGGTATCGTCAAAGGGGATACAAGAGACCCCGTTAAGTTCAGACACCGTCCGTTCCAACACAACCGAGAAGTGTTTCCGTATCCATTTAGGGTCAGCATCGGCAAGATCCAATGCACTCTTAATGCCCATCGACTCCAGACGTTGACTGATACGACGTCCGACACCCCAGACATCACCTACCTCGGTCATCGCCATCAACTTACGCTGTCGTTCGACCTCGGTTAAATCGACAACACCGCCCGTAGAGAGGTACTTTTTGGCCCCCTGATTGGCCAACTTCGCCAAGGTTTTAGTGGTCGATATGCCAACGCATACCGGTATACCAACCTCTTTCTCCACTTTGCTTTTAGTGAAACGACCAAACTCCAACAGTGAGTAGTTTTTCTGCAGCCCCGACAGATCCATAAAAGCTTCGTCGATTGAGTAGACAAACACTCGCGGGGCGATCGATTCCAGCGTATTCATAACACGCGCAGAGATATCGCCGTAGAGTGTGTAGTTTGACGAGAAGGTGCAGATACCGTGTTGCTCTATCAGCTCTTCAATCTGAAACCGAGGTACCCCCATTTTGACGCCTAGGGCTTTCACCTCGGCACTGCGCGCGACGGCACAACCATCGTTATTAGAGAGCACCACCATCGGCACGCCCTGCAGATCTGGGCGAAACAGTCGCTCGCAAGAGACATAGAAGTTATTGCAATCTACCAGCGCGATCACTTGCGACACTACTTCAACACCCTGACAACACTGACCACCACACCAAACACCTGCAGCTCACTCCCCTCTTTCAACTCGATGGGCGAGTAGCGTCGGTTCTGTGGAACCAGACGCACGCGTGGACGTAGCTGCAGCGTCTTCACCGTCATCTCACCGCTGACACTGGCAATCACCACGTCACCATGCTGAGCGGTCAGCGATCGATCAACCACCAAGACATCCCCCTTGTAGATACCCACACCGTCCATAGAGTCACCATCGACACGGACGAAATAGGTAGCATTGGGGTGCTTAATGCAGAGCTCATTAAGACTCAACGTCTTATCAATATAATCTTGAGCCGGTGATGGAAACCCAGCCGGCACACTCTCTGTATAGAAAGGAATTTTTAAATGGTCAGCGGTAAGATCGACCGCATCAGCTATCTGCGTAATCGCCATCGTTAATACCTAATCAATCGATAAATATACTGTATGAATAAACAGTATATATCGACTACTAAAAATTAGGCAATCTGATTATCGGATTTTATGAGTTGAGTGAAGCTTGCAGCTCTGACACGAGTGTCTCGACCAGCTGCGCAGCAGGCATGGATCTCGCCAACCCAGCACCCGTGCCAGCCCAGTGTGCGGCATACCCCTCATCGCCCTGTGCAGCAGCAGCTGTAGCCAACTGTTTCATCGCATCATAGGTCAGAGGGTAATCGGGAATATCCGCTCTGTTGTCAGGCTCAATCTCTGTATGGGCTCGATTGATAATGCCGCGAGCCGGTCGACCGGAGATGGCTGATGTGATCTCGGTGTTAACCGCAGCGCCACGACTTAGATTGGCTCGATATCCAGCATTGGCCGAAGATTCAGGGCAGAGCACAAAGGCTGTTCCCATCTGCACAGCCACAGCGCCAGCACTCAACGCGGCGGCAATATCAGCCCCTGTCATAATGCCGCCTGCGGCAATAATTGGCTGTTCAACAAAAGAGGCCAACTGAGTGACCAGATCCATTGTCATTAGCCGTGAATCCTGGTGAGGATCGAAGAGACCGCGATGCCCACCTGCCTCAACACCCTGAGCCACCAAAGCATCAACACCCGCAGCAATCGCTAACTGCGCTTCGCTCAACGAGGTGACACAGGCCAGCGTCAGGACACCCCTGTTTTGTAACTGCTTAATCCAAGCGGCCTCGGGCAGACCAAAGTGAAAGCTGACAACCGCAGGCTGCTCTTCTAACAGCACCGCCAACATATTGGGATCATCTAGGAAGCTTAGGTAGATCTCATTCAATTGAGCGGGTGGATTCGCGCCGAAACGATCAAAATGCGGAGTTAGGCGCTCAATCCACGCTTGCTCGACCTGAGCACTACGCTGAGGTTGCTGATGGCAAAACAGATTGACGTTGAACGGTTGATCCGTCAAAGCCCGCGTTCTCTGGATCAATTGACGCGCGGTATCAGCATTAACAGCTCCAACCGCAATAGAGCCCAACGCCCCTGCATTAGAGACCGCCGCGGCCAGTTCAGGTGTCGACACACCCGCCATCGGCGCCTGAATAATAGGATGGGTAATACCGAGCCCAGCCAAACCGGAGCTATTCATTAGCTTCCATCCAAATTAGGCTGGCCATACGCCCCGTTTGAGCTTGGCGACGGTAAGAGAAAAAGCGCTCCGAATCAGTGTAAGTACATAAACCGCCGCCAAAAATCTGACGAACACCGGCTCTGTTTAGACGCAATCGAGCTAGTTGGTAGATATCAGCTACCCAGCGCTCATTATGCGAGGGGCTGGGCTTAAATGCGTCACGCGACTGGGCCAGATCGTCAACGAAACGGTCATACACCTCCTGACCCACTTCAAACGCATCGGGACCAATCGCCGGCCCCATCCACACCATGACCTCAGACGGATCATCAAACTGCGAAAGCGTCTGCTCTAACACACCTTCCGCTAAGCCACGCCAGCCGGCATGCGCAGCTGCCACTTTGCTACCTGATCGATTGGTAAATAGAACGGGCAAGCAGTCTGCGGTCATGATGACGCACGCAACTCCAGGTTCTGTTGTGTAACAGGCGTCCGCTTCACGAATCTGTTGATCTGAATAGGCTTCAACCACTTCAACACCGTGAACCTGCTTCAGCCACTGTGCCGGTTTTACTAGAGAGAGTGAATTCAGAAGAGACTGACGGTTATCCAAGACGGCTTGGGGGTCATCCCCAACGTGATCACCTAAATTAAGCTGATCAAATGGCGCTGAGCTGACACCACCCTGGCGCGTCGTACAGAGCGCTTTAATGTTCGGCGGTGCCGGCCAGTCAGCCCAGATTAGGTTCATAGTTCGTAATCGTATTTCGTCGCATCTTTATCAAGAACGGTCAGCAGGCGCTGCATATCGTCTGGAAGATCGATCTCCCAGCTGCAGTGCTCACCGGTAAAGGGGTGCCAAAGCTCCAACTTTTTCGCATGCAGCGCTTGGCGACGAAACCCTTTCAAGGTCTGTACCATACGCTCGCTGCAGTTCTTCGGCAGACGGAAACGACCACCGTAGAGCGGGTCGCCGACCAGTGGGTATTTAATGTGCGCCATGTGAACGCGAATCTGGTGGGTACGACCTGTCTCCAGCTTCAGGCGAATATGAGTGTGTGAACGAAACTTCTTCAACACGCGATAGTGTGTGATCGCCTCTTTGCCCAGACCCACAACCGCCATTTTGAGACGGTTCTTACTGTGGCGACCCATTGGCTCATCTACCGTACCACCACCAATCATGACACCCTGAACAACCGCTTCGTATTCGCGACCCATAGAACGCTCTTGCAGTTGTTCAACAAGATCAGTCTGCGCTTGAATAGTTTTAGCCACAACCATCAGGCCAGTGGTTTCACGGTCAAGGCGATGCACAATACCGGCCCGCGGTACCTGAGCTACCTCTGGGGCGTGATGCAACAGAGCATTCAACAGTGTTCCTTCGGCATGACCCGACGCAGGGTGTACCACCAAACCCGAGGGTTTGTTCAGCACAAGAATGTGTTCATCTTCAAACACGATATCGAGCGGGATATCCTCACCCTTATGCTCTTCAATGACTGCGATTTGAGCGTCGACGACAATCTTTTCACCACCGGTCAGCTTGTCGCGCGTACGCAGCACTTTGCCATCAACGGTCAACTCCCCCTCTTTTATCCACCCCTGCAGGCGTGAACGGGAGTAGTCGGGAAAGATCTGCGCAACGGCTTGATCGAGTCGTTTACCGTAGAGTTCATCGGGTACAACGGCTTCAAGGTGAATATGTTCTGACATTATTGCTCTATCTGGCTCTAAGAGTGTTTTGGTGAGCTAAGCTCTGTGTTTAAATAAGGAATATTGAATAGTATATCTCAATAGAGATCGCAGCGCTGAACCGCTGTATATAGATTAGGATGTAAACATGCGTTTTAACCGACTGATTCCCGCTCTTTTCGCTGCCACCCTACTGGTGGGTTGTAGTAGCAATGGGGAGAAAATAGAGCCAGATGTTCCTGAGGAGCAGCTCTATGAAGAGGCGCTAAGTGCAATTGATGCGGGCAATAACCAGCTCGCGATCGAGAAACTACAACTTCTTGAAGCGCGCTACCCATTTGGCCGTTACTCTGAACAGTCACAGCTAGAGTTGATCTACGCACACTTTAGAATGAACCAAAACACCTCTGCTGCAGCCGCAGCCGATCGATTCATTCGTCTACACCCTAATCACGACAACGTCGACTACGCCTACTACATGAAAGGGTTAAGCGCCTTTGAAGCCGAGCGCTCTTTCTTTGCTAAATACCTACCCATTGATGTGGCTCAGCGTGATCCAGGTGCAGCACGCGACTCGTTCGACAGTTTTACAACCTTGATTAACCGCTTCCCAGACAGCGAGTACGCCGCCGACGCGCAACGTCGTATGCAGTACCTCAAAAACCGTCTAGCCACCTACGAAATCCACGTCGCACTCTACTACATGAAACGTCAAGCATGGCTGGCAGCCGCAAACCGTGGTCGTTACGTGGTTGAGAACCTACAAGAGACTCCGGCAACACCGGATGCCTTGGCAATCATGGCAGAAGCTTACACTGAGCTTGGACTGACTGAACTGGCCGCTGATGCGAGTACTGTCTTGGCAACCAACTTCCCTGACTACCAGGTTCGCTCATTCAAAGCACCACGCAATGATCTGATCTACACCGCAAGCTTTGGCCTGCTCGGTGAAGGGACAGAACTGGCGGAGCCGATTCAACCAACCAGCTCACTGGCTCAACCGGTGCGTGCCGATGAAGCGCCAGCGACAGAGGCGACTGACACATCAGAGCAAGCAGATGAGGAGCGTTCTCTATTCGATCGCATCACCTTCGGACTGTTCGAATAGTCAGAAAAAAGATAGAAGAAAGGCGACCATTAGGTCGCCTTTTTTATGCGTTCGACACTCTAAATTGAGTGGCTAACAGTGGGTGGCTTAGCCAACCCACTTACGTGCATTACGGAACATACGCATCCATGCACCATCTTCACTCCAATGATCTGGAGCCCAAGAGTTCTGTACGGCACGGAACACTCGCTCTGGGTGAGGCATCATGATGGTGACACGACCGTCGGCAGAGGTAACACCGGTAATCCCCTCTGGTGAACCGTTCGGGTTCGCTGGGTAGTTCTGCGTCAATTCGCCGCGGTTATTTACATAACGCAACGCCACGGTACCTGAACCACTTAGATTAGCCAGATGCGACGCATCGGCAAATTCAGCGCGACCTTCGCCATGTGCAACAGCGATTGGCATACGCGAACCTTCCATACCCGCTAGGAACAGTGAGTTCGATTTCTGCACTTCAACCATCGCCACACGAGCTTCAAACTGCTCAGACTCATTGCGCACAAAGTGTGGCCACAGCTCAGCACCTGGAATCAGTTCGTGTAGATTAGAGAGCATCTGACAACCGTTACAGACACCCAGTGCGAAACTGTCTTGGCGCTCAAAGAAGGCACTGAATTGATCACGCGCACGGTCATTAAATAGCACCGATTTCGCCCAACCTTCACCCGCACCCAATACGTCACCGTAAGAGAAACCACCACAAGCGACCAAACCTTTGAAGCGATCCAACTCAATGCGACCAGCGAGGATGTCACTCATGTGAACATCAACCGTATTGAAGCCGGCACGATCAAACGCAGCAGCCATCTCAATTTGACCATTAACACCCTGCTCACGCAGAACAGCCATCTCTGGACGAACCCCAGTCGAGATAAAGGGTGCAGCGATATCTTCATTCACATCAAAGGAAAGATCAGCATTCAGACCAGGATCTTCAGCATCCAACAGTGCGTCAAACTCTTGCTTAGCACAGTCAGAGTTGTCACGCAGTGATTGCACCTGATAAGAGGTCTCTGCCCACCAACGCTGCAGCGTTACTCGACTCTCAGAGTAAACCTCTTCATCATCGAAGCTGATGTTCAACAGATCATCAGGATTCAAAGCACCAACCACTGATGCGATCTCACCGATACCGGCCGCATTCAATTCAGTCAGTACCTGCTCAGTATCTTCACGCTTAACCTGAACAACCGCACCGAGCTCTTCTGCAAACAGCGCCGCTGCAATTTCAGACTCATCAGACGCAAGGAGATCTAAACTCAGGTCAACACCAGTGCGACCGGCAAACGCCATCTCAGTGATGGTCGCCAGTAGACCACCGTCTGAACGGTCGTGGTAAGCCAGCAGTAAACCTTGCTCATTTAGGCCTTGAATGGCGGCAAAGAAAGTAGCGAACTGATCGGCATCATCAAGATCTGGAACATCAGCGCCCACTTCGTTAAATACCTGCGCCAGTGCCGATAGACCCAAGCGGTTTTTACCCTGCCCTAGATCCAACAAAATCAGATCCGTTTCACCTTGATCCGTACGAAGCTCAGGAGTTAGTACACGGCGAACATCAGAGACGGGTGCAAAGCCAGAGATCACCAGTGAGAGTGGCGATGTCACAGACTTCTGCTCATCAGCATCCTGCCATACAGTGCGCATCGACATCGAGTCTTTACCCACTGGAATCGTAATACCCAGTTCAGGACACAACTCCATACCTACCGCGCGAACGGTATCGTACAGTTTCTCATCTTCACCAGGGTGACCTGCAGCACACATCCAGTTGGCTGACAGCTTCACATCACTTAGGGCTTCAATCGGGGTACCAGCAAGGTTGGTGAGTGTCTCACCAATCGCCATACGACCAGATGCAGGGCCATCAACCACAGCCAGTGGTGTACGCTCACCCATTGCCATCGCTTCACCGGTGTAACCGACAAAACCTGTCGAGGTTACCGCACAGTCAGCAACGGGAACCTGCCAAGGGCCGACCATCTGGTCACGAACAACCTGACCAGTAATCGAGCGGTCACCAATGGTGATCAAGAAAGATTTAGAGGCAACTGCTGGCAGCTTGAGCACACGCTCAACCGCTTCAGCCAGTTTAATGTTGCTGCTATCAAACGCAGGCACTTCGTACTGTGCACGAGTCACAGAACGGTGCATTTTAGGCGGTTTACCAAAGAGCACGCTCATTGGTAGGTCGACCGGTTTATTTTCAAAGTGGGTGTCGTTAAGAGTAAGGTGGTGATCCTCTGTCGCTTCACCGACTACAGCATAAGGACAGCGCTCACGCTGACAGATCTCTTCAAAACGTGGCAGATCCGCCGGTTTAACCGACATCACATAACGCTCTTGCGCTTCGTTACACCAGATCTCTAGCGGAGCCATTCCTGGCTCATCGTTGTTGACGTTACGTAGCTGGAAGTAACCACCACGACCACCGTCTTTTACCAATTCTGGGAATGCGTTCGAAAGACCACCTGCCCCTACGTCGTGGATAAACTCGATGGGGTTGGCTTCACCTAGCTGCCAACAGCGGTCAATAACCTCCTGACAGCGACGCTCCATCTCTGGGTTGCCACGTTGTACAGACGCAAAATCAAGATCGGCTGATGAACTGCCCGAACTCATCGAGGATGCAGCACCACCGCCCAGACCGATCAACATTGCAGGCCCGCCTAGACAGATCAGTTTAGAACCAACCTCGATCTCACCTTTTTCAACATGGTCAGCACGGATGTTACCCATACCACCGGCCAGCATGATCGGTTTGTGGTATCCACGTACCTCTTCACCGTTTGCGCCAGGTACCGACTGTTCAAAGGTACGGAAATAACCGTTCAGGTTTGGACGACCAAATTCGTTGTTGAACGCCGCACCACCAATTGGACCTTCGATCATGATATCGAGTGGCGACACAATGCGTTCAGGCTTACCGTATTTCGACTCCCAAGGCTGCTCAAAACCAGGAATATTGAGATCAGAGACCGTAAAACCGGTTAAACCTGCTTTAGGTTTAGCACCACGACCTGTTGCACCTTCGTCGCGAATCTCACCACCAGAACCCGTTGCAGAACCCGAGAAAGGCGCAATAGCGGTTGGGTGGTTATGCGTCTCAACCTTCATCAGGATGTGTACAGGCTCATCATTGTAGCCGTACTGTTGAGATTCAGAGTTCGGGTAGAAACGCGGTGCCTGCCAACCTTCGATCACGGCCGCGTTATCTTTGTACGCTGATAGAACTTTTTCGCCGCCTAGCTCATTGGTGTTCTTGATCATACCGAACAGAGATTTCTGCTGCGCTTCTCCATCGATATCCCAAGAGGCATTGAAGATCTTGTGACGACAGTGCTCAGAGTTCGCCTGTGCAAACATCATCAACTCGACATCAGCGGGGTTACGACCTAGCTCTTTGAAGCTATCGACAAGGTAATCGATCTCATCTTCAGCCAGTGCTAGACCCAATGTTTGGTTAGCGGTAGCCAAGGCTTCACGACCACCGCCCAGGATATCAACACGACCCATTTCGCGTGGCTGTTCGTGTCTAAATAGTGAGCTAGCTTGCTCTAGGTCGCTCATGACCGCTTCAACCATGCGATCATGAAGCACGGCTTGAACATCGCTCAACTCTTGCTCGCTTAGCTCTGCCACACTCTCAACGTAAAACGCCGTGCCGCGCTCAATACGATCAATCGCATCCAAGCCACAGTTGTGCACGATATCAGTCGCTTTAGAGGACCAAGGTGAAATAGTACCTGGACGAGGAACAACCAGAATAAGTTTGCCTTTGGGATCTTGCTGATCCGCTTTTGGCCCATATCGTAGGACACGCTCAAGAATCGAGTATTTCTCAGAACTCAACTCAGAGTTCATATCGGCAAAGTGAACAAACTCCGCATAAAGTCCGGTAACTGACGGAACTTTTTGGCTAACAGCGTTAAAAAGCTTAGCGTGACGGAAGGCAGAAAGAGCTGGAGCTCCGCGCAAAACGAGCATGGTTTCAGAGGCCTCTTGGTGATCCTGCGAATCAGGCGTTGGAAAACGTGCAATTTTAGCGCAAACTGACGCAATTAGGGAGAGCTAGCAGCTAATCATTACGAATGTTTATCCTTCGACAAGCACCAAGATTAAGACCGTATATCTATACTGCCGGCATTCTGTTTCTGGCGGTTTGGATTGTCTTGACCAGTGCCAACCGAAAACCGCTGATCGAACAGATAACGGATAGAGGCTATCTACGTGTCGTTTCACTTGCAGCCCCCCTATCCACACTCGATATTGATCAGACTCGCACAGGCTTTGAGTATCAACTGGCGACAAACTTTGCCGATCATCTAGGTGTCGGTATCGAATTCATTATCGCGGAAGATCATCAACATGTTTTTCAGGCTTTGCGTGATCGTCGAGCCGATATTGCAGCTGCCAATCTTCACCTAACGCCATCTCGAGAGTCGATATACCAACCCCATCCAAGCTATCGCGACAGCCGCACACTGGTTATCTACAGAAAGACCCAAGGATTCAAGCGTCCTAAATCATTCGCTGATATCAAAGAGGGCAACATTATTGCTTTGGATGGCAGTGCCGAGGCGGCCCAACTGCTCAGCATCAAACCCGATATAGAAGTTGACCTTCTTGAGGAACTCAATCATTTAGACCTGATGACCCTATTACAGAACAGGGAGGCCACCTTCGCGGTTGTACCTTCCGATCTTTTCAGTCGGGTGAAAAGCTATCACCCCGAGTTAGCAAAAGCCTTTGAGATCCAAAGCGACGCTCCTGCTGTTTGGTACTCGCTAAAAAGTGAAGATCAAACTCTAAACCGAGCCGTAAGCGATTGGTTAGAAAAACCCGAATCCAAGAGGCTGATTGAGCAGCTCAACCGAGACTCTACCCCACCCAAAAATCCCCTTAACTTTGTCGAGACACACGCTTTTCGCATGGCACTTGAGGAGCGCTATAAGCCTTTAAACCCCTACTTCGTTGAAGCAGGCGAGTTGGTTGGGCTCGATCATCACATTCTCGCCGCGGTGGGCTATCAAGAGTCGCACTGGGATGAGGATGCCGTTTCTAGCACAGGCGTGCGAGGCATCATGATGCTCACGCAAGCGACAGCAGAAGAGATGGGGGTTGAGGAGAGAACAGACCCCAGAGAGAGCATCATCGGGGGTGCAAAATACCTGAGAAAAATGGAAGAAAAAGTGCCTGATCGTATTCCAGAGCCCGAACGACTTTGGTTAGCCATGGCCGGTTATAATGTTGGCTTTGGACACCTAGAGGATGCTCGCATACTGACTCAACGTGGCGGCAAAAATGCTGACAGGTGGGAGGATGTAGCGCAGTTTTTACCACTACTTGAAGATCCAGAGATTGCGGCCAAAACCCGTCATGGAGAGGCTCGCGGTAGTGAACCCGTCATCTATGTGAACAACATTCAAAAGTATACGCAGATCATTGAACCGTTCAGGCGGTTGAATCAAAACCGTTCTATCAAACTTAAACCTCTGGATTAGAGGCCTCGCCAAACTTGTTGAGCCTGGCTTGTCGCTTTTCATCTCGACGGCGTGCAAAGAAGTCACTGATCATTGATGAGCACTCATCTGCCAGTAACCCACCCTGCACTTCCACACGATGATTGAGCCAAGGCTGAACAAAAAATTGAGCTTGGCTAGTTGCCACCCCCGCTTTGGGCTCCAAGGCTCCGAACACCAATCGCTTGATACGAGAGTGCACAATGGCACCAGCACACATAGAACAGGGTTCGATCGTTACATAGAGCGTTGCATCCACAAGGCGATAGTTCTCAAGACGATTAGCAGCATCCCTGAGGGCTTGGATCTCTGCATGTGCTGATGGATCACAGCCGCTGATTGGACGATTAAAGCCACGACCTATGACTTGATCATCAAGGACAACAATTGCACCCACAGGCACTTCGTTGTGCTCACCCGCCTGCGCCGCTAGCTCAAGCGCCTGCCTCATCCAATACTGATCGTCCACATTACGTCCTAAATTTTAAAACCCTATGGTAACTTGCACCCCAAAAACAAAAAAGCCGCACAGTGTGCAGCTTTAATCTGATGTTTTGCTTTTAACGAGCGATTACTCAGCTTTCAGCTGGTAAGTAGAGCTACGAGGCCCTTCAACACGCTTAATCAACTCAACATCTTCAAGTTTTTTCAATGACTTAAAGAATTGCGAGCGAGAGACTTTAATCCCTTTTGCAATTGCAGAGTCAGCAAAGACTTCGTAGCTAAGAGAAGCTTTAGCCGTATTATGATCAGCCACTTCCCAAAGCATGTTCAGAACTTGACGGTCAGAATCAGTCAACGAATCCAAACCCAGCTCTTTTGAGGTTGAATCAATTAGCTTGATCAAACCTAGATAAAATTTCAAAGTGCTCATAAAGAGATCCTTCAGTTACTCAGCAGGAACTGCGGCCTTAAAAGGCTCTCACTGCTATCAACTTGTGTAGTATAGCAGACTTATTAAACCTAGCAATCAACTAAGGTATTCCACATGGCAAAATTGACTAAAAAGTCAGTTTACCTGCTTCTTAATAAGATTAACTAGATGTTTCTTAGACAGCATCAACAGAGTCAGTACGAGCAAAGTACCTAGTAAGTCACCTACCATGAATCTAAACGACAACAGTCCGATCGGCTCATTAGTGAACAGCAGAGTATGCAAAAGTGCATTAAACAGTGATGATACAAAAGCGACAGCCAGAACAATTCTGAACAGAACCACTTTAGAGTCGTCAGCAATAGGCAGGGGCGCCAACAGTGGTGCAAGTCGATTAAAGTTCCAAATAACCAATGGAATAAACATCACCAGTGTACTGACTAGGGCATCTAAAGCGATCGACGGTGTCGGAACCGCCCATATCACATAGGCCATAAGATGGGCGGTAAAAATCGGCAGAAACGCTCGATAACCAGACAACACCACCATCACCGTTTTAATGCCATGCGGAATGTAAAGAAAACTAGCCGCTGAAGCAGGCAGTAGATAGGACTCTAACGGAAAGATCACTTCATATTGGATAACCAATCCAACAGAGAGTAGCGCAAATAACGCAATCTGCAGCACAACTAACGACTCACTCTATGAGCAATTCGAGACAATAGACTCCAAAGCAAAAGCGCCACGAATATACCCAACAGATCACCCGTTAAATATCGAAACGCCAAAAGCGTTACACCGCTCTCGCTATACCAGGCCGCATTCGCCAATGCATTAAGAAGTGCAGCAATCAAACCAACCGAGAAGGTCAGCCGAGTCATTTGAGGCAATGAGAACCCTGATCCCATTACACCCGATAAGAGTGGACGTTGCGAGACGTAGTTAAACATCAACATCGGTATTAACATGACAACCGAGCTAACAAACGCAGAGAAGAGAACCCTTCCGGCATCGACTCCGATCAGGATATCGGTCGTTAAATGAGCTAAAGTGATAGGTAAAACCGCAATCGGTCCGACCAAAACGATCAACAGCGCTTTGATGCCATGAGGAAGAAACAGAAGACTGGCTGGACCTTCTGACCAGTGAGACAGCAACACAGCCTCAGCAGGCCAAATGACCTGGTACTGAAGCAGCATAGAGACCATTAAAATGAGATATCCAAAGATTAATGGTTTCATCTGCTTCATCCCTAAACGCTCAGTCGACCCTTAACCAAAAACTGGGTAGCCCAGTTTCATATGAGCCATGGCTATGGCACCAAACAGAACAGCCGTAACGATGGCGGCAATCAGTTCACGAACAAGACTCGTTGGTCGTTTTTCAAGTTCAGGCTTACCCGCTTTGTTAATCAGTATCACGCTGATCACGGCCCAAGCGAGCAGACCACCAAATAGAACAAACGACGCGCTGTCACCATTAACCATCAAGTGCGCAATCGCCCAGGTTTTGACAGCGCTCAGTTGCAAATGACGCACACGGTTTGCCAATGCACTTTTAACGACTGAAACGACCAGTAGGTAGACAGCCAGCAGCATCAACAGGTTATTGATACCCACCATCGCGGGGTTGCGACCCCAGTAGTAAGTCGTCTCAACTTGCTGATAACCAAACACCATCATTAACACTGAGATCAGAATCGCAACAGCGATCAGGCCTTTTCCAAGATTGCCTAAAGAGGCCCTAAAAGTGGGTGCTATGCGCTTAAGAAGGTGCGCTAATGACCAGAGAAAAACACCTGAACTTAAAAGAAACATCGATTATTCCCACTCAATGGTTGCAGGTGGTTTGCTCGAAACATCGTATGTCACACGAGAGACCTGCGGAATTTCATTGATAATACGGCTAGAGACCGTCTCTAGCAGCTCGTAAGGTAGGTGAGCCCAGCGAGCGGTCATGAAGTCGATCGTTTCAACGGCGCGAATCGCAATCACCCATTCGTAACGGCGGCCATCACCCACAACCCCTACCGACTTAACGGGTAGGAATACGGCAAAGGCTTGGCTCGTTTTATGGTACCAATCCGCTTTATGCAGCTCTTCGATAAAGATCGCATCCGCTTCACGAAGAATGTCGGCATACTCTTTCTTAACTTCACCCAAAATACGAACACCGAGACCAGGGCCTGGGAAGGGGTGACGGTAGACCATATCGTAGGGAAGACCCAGTTCAAGACCGATCTTGCGAACTTCGTCTTTAAACAGTTCACGCAGTGGCTCAACCAACTCAAATGCCATATCTTCAGGAAGACCACCCACGTTGTGGTGCGACTTGATCACATGCGCCTTGCCGGTCTTCGAGGCAGCCGACTCAATCACATCCGGGTAGATGGTGCCCTGAGCCAAGAAGCGACACTCAGTTAGTTTAGCCGCCTCATCATCAAATACTTCAATGAAGGTATTACCGATAATCTTACGCTTCTTCTCAGGATCCGCTTCACCTTTAAGACGACCCAAGAAAAGATCTTCAGAATCAGAACGAATAACACGAACACCCATGTTGTTCGCAAACATCTCCATGACCTGATCGCCTTCGTTCTTACGAAGAAGACCGTTATCAACAAAGACACAGGTCAGCTTATCGCCGATCGCTTTATGCAGAAGCGCTGCAACCACAGAGGAATCGACACCTCCCGATAGGCCAAGCAATACTTTATTGTCACCCACCTGAGCTTGAACACGCTCAACCAGATCCGCAATGATATTGGCCGGCGTCCACAGTGCTTCAGTACCACAGATGTCACGGACAAAACGCTCTAGAATACGCAGACCCTGTTTCGTATGAGTCACCTCTGGGTGGAACTGCACACCGTAAAGCTGACGAGCAGGATCACACATAGCCGCAACGGGTGCTGACTCAGTCGCAGCGATGATTGAGAAGCCCTCAGGTAACTCAACGACCTTATCGCCGTGGCTCATCCATACATCCAACGACATGACACCGTTATTTGCCATGTGGTCTTCGATACCTTCCAGCAGGCGACTGGCGTTATCCATCAAACGGACACGTGCATAACCGAACTCACGCTCGTCCGACGAAGCCACTTTACCACCAAGCTGTTCTGCCATGGTCTGCATGCCGTAACAGATACCCAAAACCGGAACACCTAGATCGAAAACCACTTGTGGAGCACGTGGCGAATCCAACTCTGTCACAGACTCAGGACCACCGGCTAGGATGATACCCTTTGGATTGAAGGCACGAATGTCAGCTTCGTCCATATCCCAAGCATAGATCTCAGAGTAGACGCCGATTTCACGAACACGACGTGCGATCAACTGGGTGTACTGCGATCCAAAATCTAGAATAAGTATGCGTTGCGAATGGATATCTTGGCTCATTTCTTTCTGATTCCAACTGCGGGCAAGCTGCCCTTAAAACTAAAAATGGGGCAACCTGAGTTACCCCACTGAAATTATAACTATCGAGTCTTAACCGACGCGGTAGTTTGGTGCCTCTTTGGTGATGCTGACATCATGCACGTGGCTCTCGCTCATACCTGCATTGGTAATGCGAACAAACTCTGGTTTAGTGCGCATGGTATCGATATCGCCTGAACCGGTGTAACCCATAGAGGCACGAAGACCGCCCATTAACTGGTGTACAACGCCTGCCAGCGGACCTTTCGAAGGTACACGACCTTCAATACCTTCTGGGACAAGCTTATCTTCACCCGCTTTCGCATCTTGGAAGTAGCGATCTGAAGAGCCAGTGGATCCTGACATCGCACCTAACGAACCCATACCACGGTATGACTTGAAAGCACGGCCTTGGAACAGCTCAACTTCACCTGGCGCTTCATCAGTACCGGCAAGCATAGAGCCCACCATCACCGCAGAGGCACCCGCAACAATTGCTTTCGAAATATCGCCCGAGAAACGGATACCACCGTCAGCAATCAGAGGCACGCCACGCTCAGCCATCGCCGCAGCCACATTGGCTACCGCACTGATCTGTGGCACACCGATACCTGCGACGATACGTGTCGTACAGATAGAACCAGGGCCGATACCTACTTTAACGCCGTCAGCACCCGCATCCGCTAACGCGATGGCAGCATCTGCTGTTGCGATGTTACCGCCGATCACCTGTACATCTGGGAAGTTCTGTTTAACCCAACGAACACGATCAATAACACCTTTTGAGTGACCGTGTGCCGTATCAACAACAATGACATCGGCACCCGCTTCAGCCAGTGCTGCAACGCGAGCTTCTGTATCCGCACCAGTACCTACCGCAGCACCTACCAGTAGACGACCGCGAGAATCTTTAGCCGCATTAGGGTAAGCCTGCGCCTTGTTCATATCTTTAACCGTCACCATACCGGTCAGTTGGTACTGCTCGTTTACGGTTAGAAGTTTCTCGATACGGTGTTTACGCAGAAGGTCAGAGATCTCTTTGTGAGTCGCATCTTCACCCACCGTCACTAGACGCTCTTTGGGTGTCATGATGTTAGAGACTGGGGTGTCTAGGTTCTCTTCAAAGCGAACATCACGGCTAGTGACGATACCAACCAGGTCGCCGTTCTCAACAACAGGAAAACCAGAGAAGCCCACTTCACGAGACAGCGCGATGATTTCACGAACCGTTGTAGTCGGCTGACAAGTGACTGGATCAGTAACAACACCCGCCTCGAACTTTTTCACTCGGCGAACATTTTCAGCCTGCTGTTCGATGGTTAAGTTTTTATGAATGATGCCGATACCACCCTCTTGCGCCATAGCAATCGCAAGACGAGATTCAGTCACGGTATCCATCGCCGCAGAAACCAGTGGGATGTTGAGTTCGATACCCTTGGTCAGACGTGTTTTCAAACTAACGGCGTTAGGCAACACTTCTGAATAAGCGGGAACGAGAAGTACATCATCAAAGGTCAAAGCCTCTTCAACAATTCGTAACATTCTAAAAAACCTGTCTAAATGGGCAAAAAATTAGCCCAATACATTACTAAAATTCGCCTTTTTTATCAATCTAAAGTCGCAGTAAATAGCGGCATTTTTCACCCTTTTTTCTGCGCCGCACAATAGGATTTTTTCTGTTAAAAAGAAGCAACAACCGCTAGCATGACCGGATGAATGTTCAAACCTCTTCAAATCGAACAGCCATCGCAGTTAGCGAACTGAACAAGCAGGTAAAATCGCTGTTGGAGAACTCGTTTCTTTCGATCAGGGTCGTTGGCGAAATCAGCAACTTAGCCAAGCCAAGCTCTGGCCACTGGTACTTCACCCTTAAAGATCAGAAAGCTCAGGTTCGCTGCGCCATGTTCCGTGGTAACAATTTGCGGGTGAACTTTGCCCCCAAGGAGGGTGACCAGGTGGTTGTCACCGGACGCGTGAGTCTTTACGAAGGGCGTGGCGACTATCAGATGATCTGTAGCGCTATGGAGCAAGATGGCCAAGGGCAACTCCAAGTCCTATTCGAAAAACTAAAGCTAAAACTGCAAGCGCAAGGGCTATTTGAAGCGGACCGCAAAAAACCGATCCCTGAACACCCTAAATGCATAGGCGTGATCACCTCCCCCACTGGAGCAGCGATTCACGACATCTTGACGGTACTCAAACGTCGCTACCCTGGACTACCCGTCAGACTTTACCCAACGGCGGTTCAAGGCAATGAAGCCACTGGGCAAATTGTTAAGGCGATTGAACTGGCAAACCGCGAAGGGATCGCGGATGTACTCATTGTGGGTCGCGGTGGCGGTTCGCTTGAAGATCTCTGGCCCTTTAACGAAGAGGTCGTTGCGCTCAGTCTAGCCAACTCAAACATCCCGACCGTTTCGGCGGTCGGGCACGAAGTCGACTTCTCCATCGCCGACATGGTGGCGGATTTAAGAGCCCCTACTCCGTCAGCAGCAGCCGAATTACTCAGCCCCAATGGCGCAGAGATATTAGCCAACATCAATCGAGCTGAGCGCGCTCTTAAACAGCGGTTTGATTGGTTATTGTCAGCAAAACAGGCACAGTTAAAGAGCCTACAACAGCGGCTTAGACACCCCGGAGAGCGTATCCGCGAACAGGTTCAGCGTAGTGACGAATTGGAGCTGAGACTGCACAGCGCGATGAACCGATTGATGCGCGACAAACGCAGCCAACTCAATCAGAACCAAAGCCAGCTTAGTCGTCTCAATCCGAGTAGAACTCTTACTGCTCATCAGGAACAGGTTAAACAACTGATGAGTCGGTTAGAGAGTCTTACGAAGAGTAAAATTGATCGACGAAAGCTGGAGCTGGCTGAAAAGGTGGGCCGCCTTCAGGCCATTAGCCCGCTAGCGACGCTTGAGCGTGGCTATGCATTGGCGACGACTGATCAGCACGAGGTGATACGCGATTCACGCCAAGTTAAGGCCGGGCAGAGTATCAATATTCGACTGCAAAAAGGCTCCATCACATCAACGGTTACAGATATCCACACCGAAACCAACGATTGATAAGCACACTAATAATTAAGGGAGAGAGTATGCGATTACCCCTGTTTCTGATGACACTGTCACTGGCTCTATTCAGCCTAACTGCAAAAGCACTGCCCACAGAGTCTCGTGTACCGGGCGGTATCGCCATCGTAGACCTAGGCCTGCCCAGCAGCGAACCTGCACCTGAAGTGACGTATGACGGTTACCGAGTGATGGTTGTCGATCAAGAGGGACAGTGGACTGCCGTTGCCGGCATTAGCCTTAAGGCAACCGTTGGCAAAGCACAGGAGCTCAAATTCAGTGGCAAGACTCTAACCTTTCAATTAGACGATAAAGCCTATCCAGAACAGCGTTTGAAGATTAAGCAGCGTAAATACGTCGAACCCGACCCCAAACAGGTTGCACGTTGGAAACGAGAGTCGGCTGAGCAAAAGAGCGCCTACAAACTGTTTACCAAAAACGAAGACCCAATACTGACTTTGGCTATGCCTGCTGAAGGCCCCTACTCCAGCGCCTTTGGACTTAAACGTTTTTTCAATGATCAGCCTCGTGCACCCCACTCTGGACTGGACATTGCTGCACCCGATCGATCACCGATTAAAGCAGCGGCTAAAGGCAAAGTAACCGCCGTAGGAGATTACTTCTTCAATGGCAATACCGTGATCATCGACCATGGCCATGGCCTATCCACCATGTACTGCCACATGAGCAAAATTGACGTTAAAGTCGGTGATCAAGTCGATCTGGGACAACAGATCGGTCTGGTAGGTGCCACCGGACGAGTGACGGGACCCCACCTACACTGGGGCGTGAGTCTGAATAACCAACGCGTAGACCCACTGCTATTCGTTCAACAGTAACGAATATGTTACCCTGCGCGCCGTTCTTAAACGAAACATTTGGATAATCATGAGCGACATTACATTAGAAACAATTGAACAGCGCGCCAGCTACGGCATTGGTCGTCAGATGGGTGACCAACTGGCACAAAACGGTTTTGACGGCGTAGACATCAACGCAGTTGCCTTTGGCCTTAAAGCCTCTTTCGCCGGCGAAGCGATGCACGTAGAACCAGAAGATCTACAAGCGGCATTCAACGAGCTGACTGAACGCCTACGCGCTAAACAAGAAGCAGAAGCCAAAGAGAAAGCGGCTGCTGGCCAACAGTTCCTAGACGACAACGCAAAGCGTGATGAAGTAACGGTGACTGAATCGGGTCTGCAATACGAAATCCTATCAGCAGGTGATGCGGATGCTGAAAAGCCAACAACGGCTAACAAAGTACGCGTTCACTACCACGGCACATTCACAGACGGTTCTGTCTTCGACAGCTCTGTCGAGCGCGGTCAACCGATCGAATTCCCCGTAACAGGTGTAATCGCAGGTTGGACTGAAGCCCTTCAGTTGATGCCTAAAGGCTCTAAATGGCGCCTATTTATCCCTTACAACCTAGCCTACGGTGCGCAAGGTTCTCCGGGCGGCATCCCTCCTTACTCAACGCTTCTATTTGACGTTGAGCTACTGGACGTTCTGTAAGCGATGAGCTTGCACTTTCATCGAAGCGGTTCTGGTGAACCGCTTTTGATGTTACACGGCCTATTCGGCAGCTGGGAAAATCTTGGCGGTCCCATCAAAGCACTGCAACAGCAGTTTGATGTCATCGCTCCCGACATGCTGAACCATGGCCGCTCTCCTCAGGTTGATCAGTTTAACTACAGCACCTTTGCAGACTCCGTCCTGGCACTGGCCGACCAACTTGGGTTGCAGCAATTTAATCTATTGGGGCACTCTATGGGCGGAAAGATCGCCATGGAGCTGGCACTGAATAATCCCGAACGAGTCTCACGATTAATCGTGGTTGATATTGCTCCCGTGCAATACCCTCACCACCACACCGATGTGTTCAAAGGGCTAAAACAGGTCCCACTGAACGAGATCAAAAGCCGAACCGAGGCTGATCAACACCTAAGTCATCACATTGACAATGCTAGTATTCGAGCGTTTCTTCTGAAGAACCTCTATCGCACAGAGGCTGGGTTTGATTGGCGAATGAACATAGAGGCACTTGAGCGCGAGTATGATCAGATCGCCAGCCCAATGAGTGAGGGGGAATACCTAGGCCCAACTCTTTTCATCAAAGGCAGCGAATCAGACTACATCAAGCCTGAATACCAAAACGAGGTGGTTAAACGCTTCCCCAAAGTTCAACTCAGAATCATCGAGGGGACTGGGCACTGGCCACACGCAGAGAAGCCTGCGCTTTTTACAAAGATTGTTGAGCGGTTTTTACAGTCCTAGTGGCGCCCAATCCAACCGATCTGACTCACCCCCTTCGCTAGCGAGAGAACCTAAATAAGGCGCTGGAACCACTCTGCGCAACCACTCGATTGCTCGTTCATCAGAGTCACACTGAGTCTGTGACACGACCCAGCCGGCCAAAGCGAGACCATCACGACGAATCGCTTCGACGGTTAACAAGGTCTGATTGATCGCATTCTCATTCAGATTGACGACCAATATCACTGAAAAGCCAAGCGCCTGTGCGACGCTAGCCATCGACTCACGATCATTGATGGGCGCCCGCCATCCACTGACTCCCTCGACCAATGCCAGGTTGACCGAACGCATCAGTGCACCGCTCATGTAGGCTTTAATTCGATCAGCACTCATTCTAACGTCCGCCATCTCAGCAGCAATGTGTGGCGAAGCATTTGCGGCTAGCGAGAAAGGATTCACCTGAAGATAGGAGAGCTCAATGGAGGAGCACGCCATTAAATTCAGCGCCTCTTGGCTCTTTAACTCTCCATCCACTTCACTGCAGCCAGTCGCAACGGGCTTAAGACCCAGAGAGCTAAACCCTTTCTGATTAGCCTGCTTTAAAAGCGCACAACTGAATTCATTGACGGGTGAAGAGACCTCAGTGCCCGTCACAAAAAAACGCTGCTTCATACCGCGCACTGCCCCTTTCAGATTAAGTTTGAGCGACTATTTTACAGAGTTAAAAACGCTGACTAAACTAAATTTATCATAGGCAAGGAGGCCAGACTGATGTTTCAGATAGAGTCGATCGTTGAGTGGCTATTTGACTCAGCAAAATGTCCATTATGCAGACTAAGCAAACCGTTCAATGAGCCACTCTGTTTGGGTTGCTTTGCAGACCTTGCTAAAAACAGCACCCCCTGCCAGGTCTGCGCTTACCCTCTTAATCAACCAGACGAATCCTGCCCAGACTGCTATGGCGAGTGGTTTCATTTTGATACCGCACAATCACCACTGATCTACCAGTTCCCCATGCGAGAGCTATTCCAGAAGATCAAACAGGGAAAGAATCCAGAGCCCCTTTTCTGGATGAGCCAGCTGCTGGCAAAGCAGATCGATCTCTCTCGATTCGGCACCCAACCCACACTGATACCGATACCCAGTCACCCAATCGATTGTGCACTGCGTGGCTTTAATCAAGCGGAGATCATTGCCCAACATTTGAGTCGCTATTTAAAGCTCCCCCTTGATCGACAATCCCTTCAAAAAAAGCGTCGAACAGACCATCAAGCCTCACTCAATCGTGCAGAACGTAAAACCAATTTAGGTTCGACCTTCTACTGCAATCAGCCAGCGCCCAGTCACGTCCTATTGATCGATGATATTCATACCACCGGGACCACCTTTGACCGAGCATCTGAAGCACTCAAAGCAGCGGGTACGGTTTACATTGAAGCGATTAGTATTTGTAGAACGCCAGGACGATAAGACTTTTCACAAACCTTTCTTAACAGTATGGTGATGTCAGTATCAAACTAGGACAGATTGATGAACCGTATCGATGGAAAAGTAGCAATCATTACAGGCAGCACTCAAGGCTTGGGCGCAGCCATCGCACACCAATTTGCCCAAGCAGGCGCAGCAGGAATTGTTATCACCGGCCGCAACCAGATCAGAGGCAAACAGGTCTCTTCAGAGATCGCGGAACAGTATGGCATTAAAACCCATTTTGTTGCGGCTGAACTCGATCAAATAGACCAGGTTCGCAACATTGTGGCCGAGACCGATCAGCAGTTTGGACGGGTTGATCTATTGGTGAATGCGGCAGGATTAACGGATAGAGGCAACCTACTGACGACCTCTCCAGAACTGTTCGATCAAATGTTCGCCATCAACACAAAGGCGCCCTTCTTTCTCATGCAAGAGAGTGTCAAAGTGATGATTCGCGAGAAGATCAAAGGAGCCATCATCAACATTGGATCGATGTCAGAACATGCCGGACAACCTTTTCTATCCCCCTACTGCGCATCAAAAGGTGCCTTGGCGACACTCACCAGAAACTCTGGCTATGCCCTGTTAAGAAACCAAATTCGCGTCAATCAGCTCGATATAGGCTGGATGAACTCTGATCACGAGCGAGAGCTGATCGCTCAAGAGACGGGGGATGATTCATTTATTGATCGGAAAGCAGCCACCCTTCCGGCAGGCAGAATTCTTCAGACTGATGAGGTCGCTAAAGCGGTGCTATGGATGGCTTCAGAGGACAGCGGCATGATGACGGGATCCGTCATTCAGTTCGATCAAACCATTTGGGGGGCCTACGATGACGCTGCCGTTCCTGATAGACCGATTGAAGAGATGTAACTGAATGCACAGTATTGAACCGATCGGTTTCATCAAAACACCATTCAAAGAGAAGTTTGGCGCACCGCGCCAGCCTGGCCTTGCGCCCTCCGCGCAAGCTGTATTGGAGCTAGTCTCACCCTACAACGACCCTGATGCCGTTAGGGGGTTAGAGCACTGCTCTCACGTTTGGCTGATTTTTCAGTTCAGTGAGAACCTGAATGCCGGCTGGAAGCCTTTAACTCGACCACCCCGCCTAGGTGGCAACGAGAAGCTAGGCGTGTTTGCCACACGCAGCACACATCGCCCCAACGCCATGGGGTTATCGGTTGTGAAACTCGACTCAATCAATACAAACCAAGGGGTTCACCTGAATCTGTCCGGTATCGACCTTGTCGATGGCACTCCGGTCTTTGATATCAAACCCTACATCCCCTACTCCGACGCGCTGCCAGATGCCGTTTACCCCGGCATGGAACAGCCCGAACCCTTGCAACAACCTATTCAATTTTCTGAACAGGCCTTAGAGGTTATCGCTAAAGAGCCACAACTATCGACACTCATTGAAGAGGTTCTAAGGCAAGACCCTAGACCCGCCTTTCACTCTGATGAGACACGTATTTACGGAATCAGTTTGGAGCGCTTCAACATTCAGTTTTCGATCAGTAGAGATGCCATAGAGGTGATAGCAATTGATCAATCTTAATGTTGCCATTAAGGTTAGCCCTTATATTAGATCCATCTAATTTCACAGGATTAAACAATGAATGATGTGACATCTCGTCTAGCCCATATGCCGGTGGCTCTGTTCGCAACGGTAATGGGAATGGGTGGCTTAACCCTCGCTTGGAAAAAAGCCTCTGAGGTTCTAGGTATTACTAACCTTGTGTGGCAAGTACTGTTAGTGATTACGGCCGTTCTATTAGCAACACTGGCAATCAGCTACCTATTAAAGATGCGCCGTCATGCTCATCAGGTGATTGCCGAGTTTAATCACCCCATCAAAATCAGCTTCTTCCCTGCTTTTTCCATCGGTTTAATGCTGATCGCGGTCGCATTAGCGGAGATCATGGCACCTCTGGCAACGGCCGTATGGTGGATGGGTGCTTCAATCCAACTGATCTTGACGCTCTATTTGATGAATCAATGGATACACCACGCTCGCTGGCAGGTACAACATACCACCCCGGCTTGGTTCATCCCGATTGTGGGCAACATCATTGCACCCATTGGCGGGGTTACGCTGGGCTTTACCGAGGTCAGCTGGTTCTTCTTTGCGATCGGAATAGTCTACTGGATTGTGTTAAAGGTATTAGTTTTTAACCGCATCATTTTTCACGAGCCACTCCCAGAGAAGTTACTGCCGACACTGTTTATCATGATCGCGCCGCCCGCGGTCGGATTTATTGCCTATTTGAAGCTCAATCAGGGCGTTGTCGATAACTTTGCACACATCCTCTACTACGCGGCGATGTTCTTGGTTCTGCTACTTGTGTCGCAGCTTCCACGTTTTGCAAGAATCCCCTTCTTTGTCTCTTGGTGGGCCTACTCTTTCCCAATTGCCGCCTTCACCATTGGCACACTGATCATGTTTGAGCAGAGCCAGACTCTCTTCTTCCAAACATTGAGCCACCTGATGCTGACACTGGTCTCTATTTTGCTAACGGTGTTGATTGTCAAAACGGTCAAAGCGGCTATCAAAGGATCTATTTTCCAACCCGATTGATTCCAGTCACTCCGTGCTCTAAAGCCCAGAGCAGTGCGTATCAAAGATTCAACCATAGGATCGCCCCATGTATCGACACACACTGCTCTGGTTCACCAACAACTTACGCCTTGATGACAACACCGTCTTTAATAAAGCCCGTAACAGCGAACAGCTAACCTGTCTCTTCATCCAACACCCCAGGGATAAGCGCACCAATCGATTTGGTTTCAAAGGAATCGGTAAGCATCGCCAACAGTTTTTAAACCAAGCACTGTCAAGCTTGCACAGCAAACTTAGCCTGCTGAACCAGGCGTTAGAAGTGATTGAAAGCGATTACGTCGAAGCGTTAAGCCAGGTCATTTTACGTGATCAAGTCGAGCATTTAGTCACCTCTCGACACACTGGCAGCTATGAGCAGAGCGCTCTTAAAGAGATCGCATCACGCTTTCCGCACCTAGTGATAACAGTGTTAGAGACGCACACTCTTTACGGTGAGCGACAACTTCCCTTTGCCCTAGCGGAACTGCCGGATAGCTTCACCCCCTTTAGAAAGAAGATAGAGTCGATCGAGGTTGATGCCCGTATTGCTGAACCTGACAGCCTACCTCCTCTCGGCGATAAACAGGGTTCCACATTCAACATTGATTGCTCTAGCGAGAATGCCTTCAACGGTTCTGAGCAGAGCGCGTTAGACCATCTCGAACACTATTTCTCCAGTGATCTACCCGCCACCTACAAGGAGACTAGGAATGGTCTGGATGAGTGGGCGTGCTCGACTAAATTCAGTCCCTGGTTAGCGCTAGGGGTATTGTCACCCAAGCGCATCATTGAGAGGCTGAATCGTTATGAGGAAGATGTGGTTGCAAATGACTCGACCTACTGGATATTTTTTGAACTGCTGTGGCGTGACTATTTCCAGTGGTATGCCCACAAGTGGGGCAACAAGATCTATCACCAGACTGGGCCATTTAATCGTAAGCCCTTAACCTCTTTCTACCCAGAACGAATGAAGTCCTGGATTGAAGGCACCACCCCCTACCCAATCGTCAACGCTGCCATGCGTCAGTTGAAAGCAACGGGTTATCAATCCAATCGCGCCAGACAGCTGGTGGCGAGCTGCTTAGTGCATGAGCTTGGCATTGACTGGCGTTACGGTGCGGCCTACTTTGAAGAGGCGCTGATCGATTTTGATCTGGCCAGTAATTGGGGGAACTGGCAGTACTTAGGTGGAGTTGGTGCAGACCCGCGCGGCCATCGACAATTCAATCTGGCGAAGCAGACACAAACCTATGACCCTGAGGGGCTATTTATACAGCGTTGGGGCGGTGAAGAGATGATGCTGCCAATCGATCGTGTCGACTACCACGACTGGCCCATCGAGATGAAATAATGCACCACAAACTCAATCTACCAAGCAAAATCTGTGAGCAGTGCCAAAAGCCCTTCAACTGGCGCAAAAAGTGGGAGCGCGATTGGGAGCAGGTGAAGTACTGCTCGGAGCGCTGTCGACGCGAGGCTAAGCAACAGCGATGAGCACCCTTAGACTGGTACTCGGCGACCAACTCAACGCCAAACACAGCTGGTTTCGTGACAAATCAGACGAAGTTACCTACCTCATTGCTGAACTGCACCAAGAGCAGAACTACGTTAAACACCATCTGCAAAAGATCACCGCTTTTTTTATGGCGATGCAGCGCTTTGCCGAGGCTCTTAAAAGCGCTGGTCATCAGGTCATTCATTTAACGCTTGATGAGACCGCCGATTTTGAATCCCTAGACTCATTGATCAACCATTTGATCAAACGCCACGGTTTTACACAGATTGAGTATCAGCGACCTGATGAGATACGTCTTCTTGAACAGTGTCGCAACCTATCACTACCAGAAGGGACCGGTCTGCGTGAGTTCGACACCGAGCACTTCCTACTGCCATTTGAAGCGATCAGCAAAGAGTTTAAACCTAATACTGGACACCGTATGGAGGCCTTCTACCGGCGCATGCGGGTTAAACATGGCTACCTTATGCAGGGCAAAGAGCCCGAGGGCGGACGTTGGAATTACGATACCGAGAACCAAAAAGCGTTTAAAAAAGCGGATCTTGAGGATATACCAGAACCCCTGGTGTTTGCTCACAACACAGAAGAGATTCGACAACGCTTGCATCGACACGGCATCAACTACTTTGGTGAGATGGGCAAACAGCTCGTCTGGCCAACAACTCGAAGTGAAGCGTTGGAGTTACTGGAGTTTTTCTGCACTCACTGCCTTCCTCTGTTTGGAAAATTTCAGGATGCGATGACGGCGAACTCGGAGCACAAATGGAGTCTCTACCATTCACGAATCTCCTTCGCTCTGAACTGTAAAATGATCTCACCGGCACAGGTGATTGAGCGAGCCATTCAAGCATACCGCGAGCAACCCGAACGTATCGATCTTGCTCAGATAGAGGGCTTTGTCAGGCAGATTCTAGGTTGGCGCGAGTTTGTTCGTGGCATCTACTGGATCAATCTACCTGAATACCCCAGCATGAATGCCCTGAATGCAGATAGGCATCTCCCCGACTTTTTCTGGGATGGTAAGACCAAAATGAACTGCATGCACCAGTGCATTGATCAGTCACTGGAGTACGCCTACGCGCACCACATTCAGCGACTGATGGTTATAGGGAACTTCTGTTTAATGGCTGGCATTGATCCTAAACAGGTTGATGCCTGGTATCTAGGCATCTACATCGACGCCATTGAGTGGGTAGAGATGCCCAACACCCTCGGTATGAGTCAGTTTGCCGACGGCGGCTTGCTAGCTTCCAAACCCTATTCAGGATCAGGCCAGTACATCAATCGAATGAGCGACTACTGCAAAGGGTGTCACTACGATGTGAAACAACGCTCGGGGGATAACAGCTGCCCATTCAATAGCCTCTATTGGCACTTCCAACATCGCCACGCCAGCCGTTTCAGCAACAACCCACGCACCGCGATGGTCTATCGTAACTGGGATAAAAAGCCTGAAGAGGAGAAAACAGAGATTCTGCAAACAGCCGAGCACTATTTGCAGAACCTAAATGCGTTGTAACTAAGAGAGAACGACCGTTTTAAGGCCATTCACAAAGACGCGCTGTTCGGTGTGAGCACGAACGGCTTTGGATAACGCCAGATTCTCCATGTTACGACCCATATCTCGCAAGTCATCAGGGCCAAAACTGTGATCAACACGACCCACCTCTTGTTCGATGATCGGACCTTCATCAAGATCAGAAGTAACATAGTGAGCGGTCGCACCAATCTGTTTCACACCGCGATCATAGGCTTGGAAATAGGGTCTAGCGCCCTTGAAGCCTGGCAAGAATGAGTGGTGTATATTGATGCACTGCCCTGCCAACGCCGAACAGAGCTCTGGCGACAGAATCTGCATGTATCGAGCCAGTATCACCAACTCAGAACCTGTCTCTTTGAACGCTTGCAGAATGCGCTTTTCACGAGCAGCTTTGGTCTCAAGTTTTGTCTCCAGGGTAGGCAACAACTCGAAATCTAAGCCGTAGAAATTGGCGACAGGCTCAAGGTCTGGGTGGTTAGACAGAATGCCTGTCACTTCGATATTGAGCTCACCACGTTTCTGCTGGTAGAGCAGCTCCATCAGACAGTGATCGTGTTGCGAAACCAGTATCAGAGTTTTCATGGGCGCTTTAGCGCTGCGCCACTGAGCGTTCATCTCTAACGCATCCGCAACTTCACGATTAAACTCGTCGGCTATCAGGTCTAAATCCAATGGCGTGTGAGTAGTAAACTCTAAACGGCTGAAAAAACGACCCGACACCTCGTCATCAAACTGCTTCATTTCGACAATGAAAAAATCACGATTCGCTAAAAAAGTAGTGATTGCGGCCACCAATCCAGTACGGCCGGGACACTCAACCTTGAGTGTGTAATGATGTGACGTAGACACGCTGTTTCCTAATAGTGCAGTTCGAACTCAATTAGCTCGAATATCTAATATGCGTTTAGAATAAACGCTTCATTTTTATATGCAATCCACCTGAGGATACAAATTGTGATTCGCGACGATGACCTAGCTTTTTTCAAACCCAAAGCTCGCCGCTACGGTACTGTCATATTTACAGGACTTTGGGCTGCAGCCGAGTGGTTCTTTTGGGGTGCTGCCCCATTCTGGTCAATACTCGCTACGGGTCTGTTTGGATACACCTACTGGCGATTGATTCACACCTATCCTAAAGAGTTGTAGCCACTCAGTTACTTCACTCCTGACCAGAACTCAGATGAAATCTGGCGTGCAAATATGAGTGCCGTCATTAGCTCATTTTTGGGAACCGAAACACCCAACCGCTTCGCTTGTTCAACAACAAATCCATTCAACGAATCGACCTCTGTTAAGCGGCCCGCCCGCACGTCCTGCAACATAGAGGGCTGATGAAAGCGGTGTTCGGCACAAGCGAAGTTGATTAGGTTATGCAGCGCCTCTGTATCCACAGTCACATTCATTGCGTTCGCGACGCTGACAGCCTCATCGGCCAACGCGTGAGCTTCCCGCTTCAACGCCTTAGTGTCATTAACAATACCCGGGCCGGCATCAGTTAAAGCACAAACTCCGTTCATAGCGACATTGAAACAGGCCTTCTGCCAGATCTTGTTCAAAGGCTGATCGACATTGGCAGCGGTAATACCCGCCTCTGTTAATATTTTCTCCAACTCAATCGCTGCAGAAAGCGCATGCTGATCATTGGGATTGAGTGGGCCAAACCAAGTATCGCTAAACCCGTGCGAGCGAACAAAGCCAGGCTCAACCTGAGTTGCGGGAATCATCGTAACGCCATGAATCACAGACTGTTTAACATGTTCAGCGATTCGCAGACCATTACCCAAACCGTTTTGAAGCGTTACTATGATCGATGAAGGTGATAGTTTTGGTTCAATGGCCTTGATAGCCTCTACACTTTGGTAGGTTTTAGTGAACAGCAGTACAAAACGAGCATCGCACGCGTGCTCTAACTGCACCGCACTTGGGTGAACAACAAAGGTATCATCACTGGTTTCAACTTTGAGCCCCTGAGCGTTTACCACTTCAGCATTACTGCTTGAGCGATTGACCAGTTGTACACTGTAACCCGCCTCAGCAATGCACCCACCGACATATGCACCCAGTGCGCCAGCTCCTAAAATCATCACATCATTCATAGACACTACTCAGCTTTTAGTCCCTTCATAAATTCGAGGGTAGCACCGATTCGAGGTACCTTCTCGGTACTCTGGTGATATACAAGATAAAACTCTCTTTGTACCTCAATCTCAGGGGTCAAACGTACCAGTTGATCACTCTCTCTTAGTAGAAACCGGTGCAGCATACCGATACCTAAACCAGCTTTAACTGCTTCAACCTGACCAATAGGAGAGTAGATTGCTGTTTGTGATTGCCACTGAGGCCATACAGAGCGAGGTGTATTGAGTTTGTCCGAAAAAAGAAGGTCTTCCACATAACCGATCAAACGATGCTCCGATAAATCCTCAATAGAGTCCGGCATACCGTATTGATCAATATATTGTTGAGATGCATAGAGACCAAGGCTATAGCTACCTATGCAGATAGAGTCCAGCTTGGGTTCGGTTGGTTTACCCACCATCACCGCAATATCGGCTTCACGCCTTGATAACGAAAAGCCGCGTGACTGAGGAACAATTTCTATATTTAGATCTGGGTTATCCTGAAGAAAAGATGACAACTGCGGTGTCAGCACGCGCAGCGCAAACCCCTCTGGCGCTGCGACACGCACAGTGCCACTGACGGAGCTGCTATCACTACCAAAGATTTCGCCGGCTGCTTCTATTTCGGCCTCTGCACGCTCGAGGTAATGCATCAAACGCACGCCTTCGTCGGTCAGTTTCAGTCCTTTACTCAGGCGGATAAAGAGCGGAGTTCCAGTCCTCTGTTGCAAATAAGAGAGGTGACGAGACAGTGTAATCGTCGAGATATTTAGGCTCTCAGCCGCCTTTCCCATCTGCCCTGCCCTAGCAACGGCAAGAAAGTAACGAGCATCTTCCCAGTTAAATGTTGAACTGCGCATAACCCACCCAATTGATCTATCAATTTTGATATATCATACATTAATTATTTTATATTGTTACAACAAATATGATGATGTCTAATAACTCCATACCAATAAAGGAGAAGTTCTATGTCTATCGTAGGTAACTACATCGGCGGCCAGCACGTCGCTTCAAACTCAGGTCGTACAGCACCTGTCTACAACCCTGCGACTGGCGCACAAACTAAAGAGGTTGCGCTTTCAACTGCAGATGAGACTCGTGCAGCGATTGCCAATGCACAAGAAGCTTTTAAAACTTGGAGCAAAGTGACTCCACTTCAGCGCGCTCGCGTCATGTTTAAGTTTAAAGAGCTAGTAGAAGCTAACGCTGATGAACTTGCTGAGCTAATTACTTCTGAGCACGGTAAAGTCTTCTCTGACGCGAAAGGCGAACTAACTCGTGGTCTTGAAGTTGTTGAGTTTGCTTGTGGTATCCCTCACCTTCAGAAAGGCGAGCACAGCCTAAACGTTGGCCGTGGCGTAGACAGCTACAGTCAGATGATGCCTATGGGTGTGTGTGCGGGTATCAGCCCATTCAACTTCCCAGCAATGGTTCCAATGTGGATGTTCCCAGTAGCAATTGCCTGCGGTAACACCTTCGTAATGAAGCCATCTGAGAAAGATCCATCAACGACTATGCGTCTAGCAGAGCTGCTTAAAGAGGCGGGCCTACCAGATGGTGTATTCAACATCGTAAACGGTGACAAAGAGGCAGTAGACGTTCTTCTTACAGATGAAGCAGTTCAGGCAGTAAGCTTCGTAGGCTCTACGCCAATCGCTGAGTACATCTACTCAACAGCGAGTGCACACGGCAAACGTGTTCAGGCTCTTGGCGGTGCTAAGAACCACATGATCGTAATGCCAGATGCTGAGCCATCACAGGTTGTTAGCTCTCTAATGGGTGCTGCATACGGTTCTGCAGGCGAGCGCTGTATGGCTATCTCTGTAGCTGTATGTGTGGGCGACGCAGTTGCTGATCACCTAATCAAAGATATGACTGCAGAGATCGAGAAGATGTCTGTAGGCAACGGTATGTCTTCACCAGAGCCACACATGGGCCCTCTAGTTAGCCGTGTTCACGCTGACAAAGTATTGGGTTACATCGATTCAGGTGTAGAAGAAGGAGCAACGCTTGTCGTTGACGGCCGTAACTTCAAAGTGGTTGATCATGACAACGGCTACTTTGTTGGCCCAACTCTTTTCGATAACGTTAAGCCTGGCATGCGCATCTATAACGAAGAGATCTTTGGTCCTGTGCTTTCGGTTGTTCGTGTTAACAGCTATGAAGAGGCACTGAACCTAATCAACGAACACGAATACGGTAACGGCACGGCTATCTTCACACGTGACGGTGACACGGCTCGTAACTTCTGTGAAAACGTACAAGTAGGCATGGTCGGTGTAAACGTGCCAATCCCAGTACCAATGGCATTCCACAGCTTCGGTGGCTGGAAACGTTCGCTATTCGGTCCACTGCACATGCACGGTCCAGACGGCGTTCGCTTTTACACTCGCATGAAGACAATCACAGCTCGCTGGCCAACCGGTCTAAGTGCTGGTCCAGAGTTCACAATGCCAACAATGAAGTAATCTTCATTGAGCAACAAAAAGACGACCCTTGGGTCGTCTTTTTCTATTGAACCGACATTCCGCATCTTAAAATCGATGCACTAAAGGTTTAATACATTTATCTACTTTTTCGCATTAGAGTGATCGATCACCTTTAGGAATTGAGCATTGTGAGCAGCACAGATTCAAACAGACATTTAATCATTGAGCGCAACAAAGTTATCTTTGCTGGCATCTGTTCAATGATCCTGACGGTTGGCATAGCTCGATTCGCTTACACACCTCTGCTACCGCAAATGCTAGAGCAGACAGATCTCTCAAAGTTAGTGGGAGGCTGGTTAGCAACCTACAACTACATCGGCTATTTAGTCGGAGCTATCTTAGCGGCGAATATCAAAGAGCTGTCAGCAAAACTTCATCTCTACCGTTTTTATCTAATTCTTGCGACGGTCACTACGTATGGTACTGGCCTTACAGAGGATCACCTGCTCTGGTCAATACTCAGATTTCTCTCTGGCATCTCCAGTACCGCGGGGCTGCTGCTCGCCTCTGGACTGGTCATAAACTGGTTGCGCGCCAATCATTTCAAGCCACAATTAGGGGTCCATTTCATCGGCATGGGTATCGGTATTGTCTTTACCGGTTTGATCACAGCCCTATTTTCGGCCGATCTAAGCTGGGATCAACAGTGGCAAGACCTTGCATTGATGGGCGCTGTGTTTCTAATTCCAGCTTGGCTCTGGATGCCCTACCCACCTAAATTTGAAGCAGGTACGTCAAATCAAACTGAAGAGCCTGATTCACGGTTTATGAACCTACTGATCGCCACCTATTTCTGTGCCGGTGTTGGTTACGTGATCAGTGCCACGTTCATTATCGATATTTTACAAAACACACCCCAGTTAGCAGGCAAAGGTGGTTGGGTGTGGGTCATCGTGGGGCTTTGTGCGGCGCCGTCGGCACTGATCTGGGACAAGGTAGCTAACCGCATTGGACAGATACAAGCCCTGCAATTGGCCTACATCATTCAAATCATTTCGTTTATCTTGCCGCTTGTGACCGACCAAAGTTTGGCCAGTTTCATTGCCGCCGCTTGTTGGGGAGGCACCTTTGCCGGAATCGTCAGCTTAACGCTGGCCATTGTCGGACGCGCATTCCCCTACAACCCAGCGAAAGCGATGGCAAAACTGACCATCAGCTTTGGGGTTGCTCAGATCGTTGCACCGATTTTTGCCGGTTACGTTGCAGACCTATCTGGCTCCTACCTTGGAGCACTTCTTGGAGCATTGGTTGTGATGATTGCAGGCATGCTGTTCCTGCATAAGATTGGCTATAACCTGAAGTGAATGACCAAATAAAAACGCCAGGCTGCAACTAAGCAGCCTGGCGTTTTTAGCAGATGCGTAAAATTACTCTTTTACATCTTCGTAAGGAAGACCTACATACTGCTCGGCAATAACACGACGACCATTTTCGTAGTTCATGAAGTAGCTGAGCTCAGAATCCATAAAGCGCTGACGCATTTCTGGATCAGTACCTGCATCGCTAACTTCGTCACCAAAGTCGTGAAGCATGTTAGTCATCATCCAGCTGAAACGTTCACCGTGCCAAACGCGGCGCAGTGCGATTTCAGAGTACTGATCAATGTATTTACGATCACCCGTTTCATAAACTTTAGTCAGAATCTTGTATAGCGTTGCCACATCAGAAGCAGCCAGGTTAAGACCTTTAGCGCCTGTTGGCGGTACGATGTGTGCCGCATCACCGACTAGGAAAAGATTGCCGTACTGCATTGGCTCACAAACAAATGAACGGAGCGGTGCAATAGACTTCTCAAGTGCTGGTCCAGTAGTAACATTGTCAGCCGCCTCTTTAGGTAGGCGCTTTTTAAGCTCTTCCCAGAACGCTTCATCAGACCAATCTTCAACCTTGTCAGTCAAAGGTACCTGAATGTAGTAACGTGAACGAGTTGGTGAGCGCTGTGATGCTAGGGCAAAGCCACGCTCTGATTTCGCATAAATAAGCTCATCGTGACATGGAGGCACATCAGCCAGTAGACCTAACCAACCGAATGGGTAGACACGCTCGTGCTCAGTACGTACATCTTCAGGAATCGTTTGACGTGAAACGCCGTGGAAGCCATCACAACCCGCGATGAAGTCACACTCAAGACGGTACTCTTCTCCACCGTGAGTGAATGTCACATAAGGATTATCACTCTTCACATCATGTGGCTGAACATCCGATGCTTCATAGTAAGTATCCAAGCCTTCAGTTGCTTCACGAGCAGCCATTAGGTCTTCAGTAATATCGACCTGACCGTAACAGACAACGACGTCACCGCCTGTCAAACCTTTAAGGTCGATACGATGATTTTCACCATTTACTGCAATGACGACACCTTCATGAACGTGACCACACTTGTCCATGTTTTCAGCAACACCGGCTTCACGGACTAGATCTGCAAAGCCCTGCTCAAGGATACCTGCGCGGATACGACCCAATACGTAATCACCCGTTACACGTTCAAGTATGACGTTAGAGATCCCTTTCTTGTGTAACAGTTGTCCTAACAACAGACCCGAAGGGCCGCCACCAATGATCGCTACTTGTGTCTTCAATGTTTTCATTATTCTGCTCTCGAGATGATTCAAAATCGTTCAAACATAATGGACCGACGGCTCTGCTCCCAACAGGGCCATTAACGATCATTAATAGTACTTTTCCGATCTTAATTAGAGTCGTAGTTATGAGAACTACGGTAGACAGCAGGGGTTTGATCAGTGAGTTTCTTGAAGAAACGCGAGAAGTAGGCAGGATCTTTAAAGCCCAGATCAAAGGCTAACTCTTCGACACTACCACGGGTGAACACCAGACGGCGCTTGGCTTCCAACAGCAATCGCTCTTGCACCATCGCCTTGGCGGTTTTACCCACCTCCTGTTTACAGAGGCGGTTAAGATGATCAGCAGAGATACCGATAAACGACGCATACTGCTCTACCGACAGGTGGTCATAGAGGTGTTGTTCGATCAGTTTTCGGTATCGTATTACCGGTTTGGCGGCTTGAAGTGATGGCGCGCTATCAGCATCAGTGACTAGCAAACGGCGCAGCTGCATCAACGTCGCTCGGGCTAACCATTCCGAGACCAATGAGTGCCCCATATCGACAGAGGCCAGTTCCCGCTCGATCATGCCTAAGTAACCCTGAATCTCCTGAACAATGCGCTCTTGACCGACTAGAGAGATCACCGATGCACCAGCAAACAGGGAACCAAAATAGGGTTCACAACGCTCATAGGACTCGTTGGTCAACAGCGGTTCTGCCAATGTCAGCACGACACCCTCAGTTTCGGGCGAGAATCGAAAGCCATGTACAACACCGGCAGGCAATGAAATCGCAAAGGGGCCTGTCAAAGAGTGATTATGATCATCGATAGTGACGTCAGCCATGCCATCAAAGACAAAAATGATTTGGAACATTCGTCCATGTCGGTGTGGTTGAATAGACCAACCATTATCGCGACTGCGACTGGCTATGTTCTCAACATGCACAAACACCGGATCATCAATATTGGATTCACCGTAGAGCCCAAACTGGGGAATGGGATTCATGCTCGTTGAGGCGGTCATGCTTTTACTGAGCCTCAGCTCGATTCGATAAACGAGTCAGCATATCGACCAGTAGTTCGCGCTCTGAATCTTGTAACGGCTCATAGAAGGCCTCTTCGTTAGCCTGCACCTTCTTCTCTGCCGCTTGGTACCACTCGTTGCCATGCTCAGTCATTCTGAGCGCATAGGATCGTCTGTCATTCTCGGCAGCACAACGCTCTAGCAGATTCATTTTTTCTAGCTTATCGATCGCTGCGACCATAGCCGAACGGTCAGTACCAAGGGTATTCGCCACTGCGGTCTGCGTCAGGCCAGGGTTGCGGTAAACAATTTCCAACACTGAAAACAGACCTGGACTGATGCCTAACTCAGCACAACCTTTGGAAAACCCATTAAAGGCAGCAAGCTGAGCACGACGCAGGTGGTAACCTAGGGAGCTCCCCAATAGGCCAAGATCCACATCTAATTCATTTTTACGTTTTGAACGACTCGCCATTCTTTACCCTTAACACTAATACAGCAGCTATAAAGCACTTAAAAAGATAGGGATATTGTAAACACACTTTGTACTTAAATTAAAATTGTTTAGTTACTAAACAGTTTTAGACCAAAGCATATTGCTGAGCCCTTTAATTGTTTATATGATAAACAAATATCAGACAGACACTGTGCTTCATAGCACCCAAACAAAATGAGGCTTCTTATGAGCAACTACACTTACATCCAGTTCACTGTTGAAGACGGCATCGGCCACCTACACCTTAACCGTCCTGAGAAGAAAAACGCGATCAACGACGAACTGTGTCTTGAGATCGAACAGGTATTTATCACCATGCCTGAAGATGTACGTGTCGTGATTTTCTCGGGTGCTGGCCCAGAGTTCTGTTCAGGTCTTGATCTTGCGGAACACAAAGCACGCCAAGGCCTAGATGTTGTTAAGCACTCAAACATGTGGCACCGCACCTTTGGACATATTCAAAACTCAGGCCTTCCAGTAATTGCCGCTATGCAGGGTGCTGTTATCGGTGGTGGCCTTGAGCTAGCAACCTGTGCACACGTTCGTGTTTCTGAAAAAGGCACTTACTACCGCCTACCAGAAGGCCGCCACGGTATCTTCGTGGGTGGTGGTGCATCACGTAACGTTGCACGCGTTATCGGTGCCGGCCGCATGACTGAGATGATGCTAACGGGTCGTGATGTCGACGCTGAGGAGGGCTACCGCCTAGGCCTATCACACTACGTTGTTGAAAATGGCCAGTCACTGGAGAAAGCAAAAGAGCTAGCAGCACACATTGCCACCAACTCACCCTACTCAAACTGGGCTATGACAACAGGCCTTCGTCACATCGACAGCATGTCTCATGACGACGGCATGTACACTGAGTCTCTACTTTGCGGTATTACACAGACTCACCCAGACGTTGTTGCTCGTCTAGAGAAATTCCTAAACCGTAAAAAACAGCCACAGCAGTAAGCGGCCGGAGTTCACTATGCAGATTGCAGATAAACTATTTCTAGTGACTGGCGCTGGCTCAGGCCTTGGTGAAGCAGTGGCACGTCGTCTAAGTGCGATGGGTGGCAAGGTATGTATCGCAGATATCAATGAAGCAGGCGGCAACCGTGTTGCAGCCGATTTGGGCGACTCGGCGATCTTTTGTAAAACTGACGTCTCTGATGAAGCTTCTGTAAGCGCGTGTATTGAAGCAGCAACAGCTAAGTTTGGTGCACTCTCAGGGGTTGTTCACTGTGCTGGTGTTGGCGGTGCTAAACGTCTGGTTGGCCGTGATGGCCCACACGACCTTGCGAGCTTCCAGCGCATTGTAAACATCAACCTAGTCGGTACATTCAACATTGCACGTTTGGCTGCGAACGTCATGCAGAACAACGAACCAGGTGATTCTGGCGAGCGCGGTGTGATTGTCAACACGGCATCGGTTGCTGCATTTGATGGTCAGATTGGTCAGGCGGCTTACTCTGCATCTAAAGCCGGTGTAGCAGCAATGACACTACCACTAGCGCGTGAACTAGCGAAACTTGGCATCCGCATCATGACGGTTGCTCCAGGTCTATTCCGCACACCGCTGATGGACGAACTACCTGAAGAGGTTCAGGCAGCGCTTGGGGCATCTGTACCTTTCCCTTCACGTCTTGGTAATCCAGATGAGTTTGCAATGCTTGCACAGCAGATCATCGAAAACCAGATGTTAAACGGTGAAGTGATCCGCCTTGATGGTGCGATCCGCATGGCCGCCAAATAATCATTAAGCAGAGGTAAGTTAACGATGAGTGACTATCAAGCTCCGCTAAAAGAGATGCAGTTTTTGGTTCAGAACGCTGTTGAAAATACCGGTCTGAACGCCAATGAAGCTTTGGCTGATTTCGATGCCGATACTGTGGCAGCCATTCTAGAAGCGGCCAGTGAACTGGCTGGAAAATCGCTTTCGCCAATGAATGCTGTGGGTGACAACGAAGGTTGTCGCTTTGAAGATGGCAAAGTCTTCACACCTACCGGTTGGAAAGAGGCGTTCGATCAGTTCGCAGCAGACGGCTGGATGGGCCTAGCCCTACCTATGGATTTCGGTGGTCAGGAGCTGCCTAAATTCATCGCGCAGCCTGTTAACGAGATGTGGCATAGCGCTAACCTTTCGTTTGTCATGTTCCACGCAGTCATTCAGGGCTGTAGTGAAATCCTAATGAAGTTCGGCACGGAAGAGCAGAAAGCGCGTTACATCGAGAAGTTCATCACCGGCGAATGGACTGCTGCCATGGCTTTAACTGAGCCTAGCGCTGGTACTGACTTGGGTGAGCTCAAAACCAAAGCGATTCCTCAGGATAACGGCCAATACCTAATTAAAGGTCAAAAGATCTACATCACCTACGGTGAGCACGACATGACTGAGAACAAGGTTCACTTTGTTCTAGCTCGCACACCGGATGCTCCTGAAGGTAGCCGTGGCATCTCTCTATTTGCTGTACCCACTTACCGTATTAATGACGATGGTTCACTGGGTGAATTTAACGACGTTGTCTGTACCGGCATCGAACACAAAACCGGTCTACACGGTAGCCCGACCTGTTCAATGAGCTACGGTGACAAGGACAACTGTTTCGGCGAATTAGTCGGTCCAGAGAACAAAGGCTTGATGGCAATGTTCATTCTGATGAACGAAGCTCGCCTATCTGTCGGTGTACAGGGTGTAGCTCTTTCTCAAATCGCATATCAGCAGGCGTGTGAATATGCACTTGAACGTCCACAGGGTCGTCACTTTGCTAATGGTGAGCGTCGCGTAGCCATCGCACAGCACCCCGATGTTGCGCGTATGCTAATGACCATGAAGTCATTTGCGACTGGTCAGCGCGCGTTAGGTTACCTAATCGCAGCACTGTTTGATCAATCAGAACACGCAACGGACGAAGCTGAAAAAGCTGCAGCAGAGTCGCGTATTGCACTACTCACTCCAATCTTTAAAGCCTTCGCGACCGAACAGGCCAACCTAATGACCGGTACCGGCATTCAGGTATTTGGCGGCATGGGCTTTGTTGAAGAGACGGGCGTTGCACAGTTTATGCGTGATGCTCGCATCACGACCATTTACGAAGGTACTACCGGTGTTCAAGGTAGCGACTTGCTGTTCCGTAAGATTCGTATGGATAAGGGTGTAGCACTGACTCAGTTACTTGAAGAGATCGATGCTGTCGCTAATGAGCTCACTGCAAACACGGATCTTGCCAAACTGGGCCAGGACCTTACCGCAGCAACCGCAGCCGTTCGTGACACCCTCCCTGCCCTGCTGGCTGAAGAGGCTGATCTACTGCAACTGAATGCTGGCGCAGTCCCAATGCTGGATGCACTGGGCTTCTTACTGACAGCATGGCAACTTGGCGAGATTGCATTGAAAGCAACTGCTGAACAGAGCAACGATCCAGAGTTCTTTGGCAACATGATCGCGCTAGCCAAGTTCTACAATGCGCACCAGTTACCTCAGGTGTATGCAAAAGTGGCTAACTTCAATTCCGCAGCTGACGGAATTGCGGACTACAAATTTGATGCTTAACGCTTAGATGCATTAGGCATCAGGAGATAAAAATGACTGCAGAATTTCATTCAGTAAATATCAACGACTTCGGCGTGACGATTGAGAACGCTGCCGAAGGCGTGCAATACGTCACCAGTGCAGAGCCATTGGCTGACTACCCAGTTAAGCTAACCGATAAACTGGTTCACTGGGCTAAAGAGACCCCAGACACTGTACTGATCAGCCAGCGCGGTGAAAATGGTGAGTGGGAATCACTCACCTTCGCACAGACACTTGAGCGTGTACGTTCAATTGCCAGCTGGATGCTGTCGCAAAACCTGAGCAACGATCGCCCAGTGGTTATCCTGTCAGGCAACTCGACAGAACACCTATTGGTTGCTCTAGCGTCGATGTACATCGGTGTACCTTTCTCACCCATCTCGACTGCATATTCGTTAATCTCGAGCGACTACGGCAAACTGCGTCACGTCTTTGACACACTGACACCGGGTCTTATCTTTACCGATAACCTAGGTCCTTACCGTGATGCAATTGATGCTGTTAACAGCGATAAAGCACCGGTACTGACCTGTTCAGCAGACCACGCAACGGATGGCTTAAGCTATGATGTGACCCACCTTGACGTGGCGCTCAATTGCGAAGCTTCAGCAGAAGCTGACGCAACACACGCCGCTCTAACTGGTGATGCGATCGCAAAGTTCTTATGGACTTCCGGTTCAACCGGCATGCCAAAAGCGGTGATCAACACTCAGCAGATGATCTGTGCAAACCAAGAGATGGTGCGTTCGGTCTACGCATTCCTGAAAGATGAGAAGCCCGTTATTCTTGATTGGCTACCATGGAACCACACCTTTGGTGGTAACCAGAACATCGGAATGGCGATCTACAACGGTGGTACCTTCTACATTGATGAAGGTAAACCGGTACCGAAGATGATTCACCACACTATGGAGAATCTAAAAGAGATCTCACCAACCATCTACTTCAACGTGCCTAAGGGTTACGAGTTGATGGCGAAAGAGCTAAAAGCGAATCCTGACATCGCTAAATCGCTGTTCAAAAACTTGAAGATGTTCTTTTTCGCCGGTGCTGGCCTGGCTCAGCACGTCTGGGATCAACTTGACGAGCTTTCGGTTGAACACACCGGTAAGAAGGTTCCAATGGTAACCGGCCTTGGCGCCACTGAGACGGCACCGTCTGTCCTGTTCGCATCCGTTGAAGAGTCCGCTTCAGGCGTTGTTGGCAGCCCAGCACCAGGCATTACACTTAAACTGCTTCCAAACGGTGACAAGACTGAGATTCGCGTTAAAGCGGTCACCATCACCCCTGGATACTGGCGCAACGAAGAGCAGACTAAGAAAGCATTCGATGAAGAGGGCTTCTACTGTCTAGGCGATGCGGTTAAATGGATCGACGCGAACGAACCTAACCGTGGCCTTCTGTTTGATGGCCGTGTCTCTGAAGACTTTAAACTCGATACCGGTACTTGGGTCAGCGTAGGCACACTGCGTGCTTCACTGATCCACCACTTCGCACCTTACGTGCAAGATGCGGTAATTTGTGGTCGTGACCGTGGTTACATTGCAGCGATGATCTTCCCAGACTGGGCTCACCTTCAGGCGCTGGTTCCTGGTGGCAAAGAGATGGACAACGAAACATTGGTTGCTCAACCTCACGTTAAAGAGGTGATGGCTGAACGTCTTGAGCAGATGGCGGGCACCAGTACCGGTAGTTCAACACGTGTTAAACGCATCACAGTACTGTCTGAACTGCCATCGATTGATGGTAACGAGATCACTGATAAAGGCTCAATCAACCAGCGCGCTGTCATGGCTCGCCGTGCTGATATAATGGAATCACTATACGTTGAGTCACCCGATGACCACGTGATCTCACTTTAAGGGGATAGAGAATGATTAATCTAGACGAAATCATCGCCATCGACTTCCACACACACGCGGAAGAGCCCTGCTCTTGTGATCGTGATGATGGCTACTTTGAGTTCCAAGAAGCCTTTGCGAAGTACTTCAAGAACCCCGCTGGCCACAACATGATGCCATCACCCGATGAGACAGCGGCTTACTTCCGTGAGCGCAAGATCGCATCGGTTATCTTCCCAGTAGACGCAGAACGCAACACCGGCTTTAAGCGTTACGAAAACGAAGAGGTAGCACGCATCTGTGCTGAGAATGATGACATCCTCATCCCGTTCGCCTCTATTGACCCAGCTAAGGGCCGCTTAGGTGCTCGTGAAGCGCGCCGCCTTGTACGTGAGTTTGGTGTGAAAGGCTTTAAGTTCCACCCAACCATGCAGGGCTTCTACCCGAACGATCGCTCAGCGTACGTTCTATACGAAGCGATTGCTGAAGAGGGTGCTATCGCCCTATTCCACACCGGCCAGACCGGTGTGGGTGCGGGTGCACCTGGTGGCATGAACATGCGTCTTAAGTACTCACAGCCGATCTACCTTGACGATGTTGCTGCAGACTTCCCAGACATGACCATCGTTATGGCACACCCAGCCTTCCCATGGCAGGAAGAGCAGCTGTCAGTACTGACACACAAGCCAAACGTCTACATGGATCTATCTGGTTGGTCTCCGAAGTACTTCTCACCAATCCTGCTGCAGTACATGAACAGTATGCTTAAGAAGAAGATGCTGTTTGGTTCTGACTGGCCTGTCATCACACCTGATCGCTGGATTGCTGACTTCGAAAAACTCGACGTTAAAGAGGAGGTAAAACCTCTGATCATGAAAGAGAACGCTGCACGCATTCTCGGTTTGAAATAACCTTTCAAACTGACAAAAACGGGCCTCTAGGGCCCGTTTTTTATTGTCTGAACTCACTTACTGCACTGCTTATTTGTCATACTCAATCAAGAAGGCTTGGAGTTTAGCCAGTTCGATCGGTTTAGAGATCACGATATCAGCGCCGGCCTCTAACATAAGATCGGTCTCTGCGCCGATGGTGGCTGCCGTCAGACCGACAATGGGGCCAGTATAGCCTCTCTCACGCAGCCCTTTCACTAGACCGTAGCCATCCAGTTCCGGCATAAAGATATCAGACAACACCAGATCAAAAGCACCCTCGGCATAGGCGTCTAGGGCCTGTTGGCCATCGCTGTTAACAACCACACTAGCGCCCTGCTTTTTCAACATCTTGGCGGTTAGCATCTGGATGACGTTATTATCCTCTGCCATCAAGACTCGCTTACCCTCCAGTGGATTATCGATCGGCACTGGAGTTTCACTAGTCTGTTTGGATAGATTGACCACTAACTCGATCACAAATTCAGCGCCGCCCTGTTCAGAGGTTTCATAATGAAGATCCCCGCCCATCAAAGCCACTATCTCTTTGCAGACAAACAGACCCAAGCCAGTTCCCTCTGCGTTAGTGTCACCGCGTTGATATGCCTCAAACAGAGTATCTATTTTAGAGTCAGAAATACCCTTACCGTTATCTGAGATTCGAATCGTCAACGCCTTGGTGTGATCCCCTTTTAATTCGCTACTGGCATGGAGGTGAACCTTATCCCCACCCGAGTGAATGATGGCGTTTTTAATGAGGTTCGCGGTGACCTGTCTGAGTAACGAAGACTGAATATGAACTGTGTCACTGGTTAAACTCGTTAAGTTCGCGGTAAGTTCGACACCCGATCGCTCTGCAAGACCCGACAGGTTTGCAACCTGAGCCGTGAGAATTTCATCTATCACAACATCTTTAAATGCGGCTTGCGCCATACGTTCCGGCTGAGCCACTGCACGCAAAGTATCGATTACACCCAACAGATGCTCAATATTGCTTCCGACAAGCGCATTATCCAGCGTCTCTCCCTCTTCAAGATCATCCAGCATCATCTGCAGACTGGCCGCTGGGGTGCGCAATTCATGGCCGATTACGGCGTACATCTGCTTTTGCCGCTCTTGTTCGGCAAGTAATTTTTGTGAAGCTGATACCGCTTTTTCCTTAGCCTTGTGCTCTTCGGTAACATCGATTGATGTACCAAAGGCAAATAACTTATCGTCTTTTAATAGGGTTGTTGCCGTTACTTTCACAATAATAGGATCGGAGTTTACCGGTTGATAAGTGTGAATAAACGACGTCACCGCCCCGATACCAGCCTCGATAGCATGCTGAACATTTGCATTAAACCCTGCTCGCTCTTCTTCAGGTATTTTAGACAGAACCTGATCCATCCCAACCGTATCAGCTTCAGACAGCCCTTCGCGCGCCATTAAAACTTTGTTACCCGTCATCGTTCCAGACTCTAGATCAACCTCAAAGAAACCGAAATTCCCACTTTCAGCTATAAGTTCCAACAACTGGTTTTTCTGTTGCGCTGATTTCTGTGAATTTATTTCATCGGTTATATCCAAAGATAAGCCAAGGAATGAAACTCGACCATTGAGCTCTCGCCTGATTCGAGTCACACGGTAGTAATGCAGATCGCCATTAGCTAAGTAAAAAGGGTGCACAAAAGATTGCAGTTCACCCTTGTTAGAATGAGCCAAATCCTCTCTGGGTTTGATAAAAGCTTGTCTAATATCTTCCGTCTGATGAGCGTAAAAGAGCTCTATTGAACGCTCCTCATCTGAGTCATCAATACCCAATCGCTTAGCGACTTCAGAATTACATGTAAAGGTTAGAGTTCCAGGGAAGAACTCAATCAAACCAACTCCACCAGCATTTGAAATAAGATTGATTTGGTCGGTTAAGTCTTCGGCCTCTTTGGCGAGCTGAACCTCTTCAGTGATATCAATTGAAACACCGACAAATAGCTTTTCACCCTCACGTTCTATGGACTGACCGACCAATTTAAAATTACACAACACTCCACTTGGCTGGATACGCATACCGTGTACAAAATTGGTATGAGTGCCTACCGGACCTTTGACTAGTTTATCAACCGCTTCACTAATAGCTGCCAGACTCTTCTCTGGAAAGCAGTGCGTATAGTCGCTAAACACTATCGGGGCATCAGACTTCGACAGACCGAATCGAGATGCATTGACGGCATCCCCTTTTAAAAGCCCAGTTTCCAGACCGTATTCAAAAAAAGCGATGTCAGCCTCAGATGAGACCGCCTTTTGTCGAGCCCTCTCCTCTTATAAAATTTATAAGAAGCTCTATGGTGACTTAACAGTTCAAACAACACCTCAAGCCCAATGATCGTCAACCCGGTAAAGGTGACGAACTGAAGCAGCACTCGAACCACGGACAGATCAAAGATAAAAACGGCAGCAGCGCCTACCGAGGCATTCATTACGGCTAAGAGAGCAAAGACCGCCAAACGAGGAAGCAACAGACACATCAACAGTGTGATGATCAGGCTGTAGGTATAACCTACCGTTGGGTTTGAATAACGAAGCGTTGCCACTGCACCCGCTATAAAGATAACCAGGATCGAAATCATCAGTCGGTGCTGATAACGCAGTGGAATAGAACGCAGCGACGCGATGATCAAACAGATGAACAAGACACCCTGGACCATAACTGGCCCGAACGCACCATCATTAGCGATAGCGCCCCACAGGCTCAGCACGAGTGCTGGCAGCGATAGCAACACCATTAAAAAGGCGACTTTAATCGCTAACTTGTCATAAATCGTTTTTGAAGCACTGTTCATATAGCAACCAACTTTTAACTATTTTGCGTTGCAAATTGCAAATACATAGAGAGAATTTGCAAAATAACACCGCTCATTCGAAACAGATGGGGCTAAAACAGCTCAATAAAGCCCTAAATAAAGTTAAGCAATTTTCAGGCCAACTTATCCTCAACTAGAACGCTTTTGATTAAACAGCATCAAACCAAGCACCAACGCAACAATCGGGAAGATCACCAGATTAAGTACCTGCCAACTGGTCGAGTTGAGTAGCAAACCGGACATAAACGAGCCGACCGCTACAATGGAGAAGATCAAAAAGTCGTTTAAACCTTGGGCAACGCTCTTATCCTCTTCCGGAACACTCTGTGCCACCAAAGCCGTCGCACCAATGAAGCCAAAGTTCCAACCGATACCCAACAGAATCAGCGATCCCCAGAAGTGAGTCAGTTCCAAGCCAAACAGCGCGATCAATCCAGAGAGCGCAATGAGTAGAAGTCCTATGGCTGTGATACGCGCTTTGCCATACTTAGCCATTAATTTCCCGGTAAAGAAGCTCGGCGCGAACATCGCCAATACGTGCCACTGAATACCCAGCGCCGCTTGATGCACCTCGTGACCGTGCGAGACCATGGCGATCGGTGCGGCCGTCATGACAAAGGCCATTAGGCCATAGGAGACCACACCGGCAGCAACCGCTGTCAGATAGGCGGGACGTTTAAGCAGCGCCAGCGCTTCCAGCTTTGAGCCACCCGACTTCACTTTAGAAGTGGACTCTACCGGTTTTAACTGTGTCAACAGCACAATGGCCAACACACCCAACACGGACATCGACAGGAAGCTACCGGCATATTGCGCCTCTAGTGCGCCTTCAGTCCAGACAACGACCTGTGGACCAATAATCGCAGCCGCTAGACCACCAATCATAACGCGTGATATCGCCTTACCCTGCTCTTCACTCGCCACCCCTTCGGTAATGGCAAACCGGTAGCTCTGTACATGCGCCGCGTAGAAACCCGCCAAGAAGGTGCCGCTACAGAACCAGATAAACGACTGATTGATGATCGACGCCCCCGCGACAATACCCGCAAACACGCAGACCATGGCGGCAAACAGATAAGCGGCTTTTCGACCGAACTGACGCATCATAAAGGCCGCCGGCAAAGTACTAAGCGCAACCCCTAAATTGAACAGAAACACCGGCATGGTGATCAGGTCTTGCGGTGCATTAAGAGAGAGGCTGACCAGACCGCCCAACGAGATGATGATTGGCGGAGTCGACGCCCCTAGTGCTTGCGCAACGGGGTAGAGTTTTACATTGGTTGAAGCAGAAGACATAAGATTTCCTTAAAAGCACTAGTGCTGTGTGCGATAACAGGCTAAGTTCTCATATAGGGATTAGTGTTACAAGAAGGATTTACAGCCCATGGCACGTATAAAAATTGATATGCCCGATAACTACCTATTTTCAACGGTAATGGATGTTCGTATCAGCGATATCAACTACGGCAACCACCTAGGTAATGACTCGGTTCTAAGTTTTGTACACGAAGCGCGTACCCGTTTTTTCAGACAGTATGGCTACACCGAGATGGATGTAGAGGGATTAGGCATCATCATGACCGACAGCGCCATCGTCTATAAGGCAGAAGGCTTCCATGGAGACCAAATCCAGATCGACATCACGGTCGGAGACTTCAACAAGTATGGCTGCGATATTTTCTATCTAATGACCAACAAAGCGACCGCCGTCGAGATAGCGCACGTTAAGACAGGTATTGTCTTCTTTGATTATGACGCACGCAAAGTGGTGACGTTGCCAGAGCAGTTCCGTGCCAACCTGATGAAAGAGGCTTAGCCATGCAGTTAATGCTCTCACATACCTCGCCCTATGCACGGGCGGTGCGCATCGCGATCATGCTTAAAGGGCTAGACTCAGAGTGCAGCATGGTTTGGGTTGATCCCGCATCAAACACTCCTGAACTGGTTCAGGCCAACCCCAGTGTCAAAGTCCCCACGCTGATTCTGGATGATGGCACTACCCTGACCGAAACCCTGCTGATCATGCAGTACTTGGAGCGCCGCGCACCCAACCCTCCGCTTTTTCCCAATGCTCAAGCCATTCAAGAGATGTCGCTGGCAGGCAGAGCCATCGGTTTACTCGATGCAACCGTCTGGATGATGCTCTTTAACAAATCACTGGCGACTGACGAGAACCGTAACAGCGTACTACCTACTCGTCGCTTACGAGCCATTGAACGCCTGTTAGATGAGCTCGCTGAACACCCGCCAAGAGTCGTTGGAGCCACGCCTGGAATGGGCCAGATACTATTACTGTGTGCGCTTGAATACTTAGAGTTTCGCTTTCCAGAAATGAACGCGACCGAAAGAGCGAAACTGGTAGAGTGGTGTAAGCCGTTAAAAGCATCTGAGCCGTTTCATCTGACCGAGTTTTATTGACGGTGTCAGCGAGCTCCCAAGGTCTTGGTGACTGGCTTCAGCCTGTCATCCGCTCACTACAAACAGTGAATCTCTAGAAAAGGCTGCAACAGCAGATGACAGGCTAAAGCCAGTCACTTTCCTGCTGTTTACTCATCCGGTGGATATTCGTAGCTGTGTGCCAGGTTCTCGAAACGGGTGTACTTACCGATAAAGGCCAATCGGGTGGTACCAATCGGGCCATTACGCTGCTTACCAATGATGATCTCAGCAACGCCTTTCTCGGGCGAATCTTCGTTGTAAACCTCATCACGGTAGATGAACATGATGACGTCAGCATCCTGCTCGATCGCACCTGATTCACGAAGGTCGGAGTTCACTGGGCGTTTATTTGGGCGCTGCTCAAGGGAACGGTTAAGCTGCGACAATGCGACCACCGGACAGTTCATCTCTTTGGCTAGCGCTTTCAACGAGCGGGAGATCTCTGAGATTTCGGCGGTACGCCCTTCACTCTTACCGGTCTTAATCTGCATCAACTGAAGGTAGTCGACCATGATCATGCCGATCTCACCATGCTCACGCACAATACGACGGGCACGGGTTCGCATCTCGTTGGGGCTGATACCCGGCTGATCATCAATATACAAGGGTTTGTTCTTCAGCATGTTGACGGCCGCAGTCAGCTTTGGCCAATCATCATCTTCCAACTGACCGTTACGTACACGCGTCTGGTTGATACGACCAAGCGATGACAACATACGTGTCATCAACTGAGCGGCAGGCATCTCGAGGCTGAAGACTAGAACCGGTTTATCGTCCCCCATCAGGGCGTTTTCCACCAGGTTCATAGCGAAGGTGGTGTTATGGACACAAATATCTTCAGCGACAAAGTTGTGTAGTTCAGGGACGGTTAAATCATAAACCTGATCATTTCCAACATAATCGATCGAAACTATCTCATCCCAATATAGATCAGAACTAGAGAGACTCATCAGATAGCTATCATCAAAGAGCTCTGCATAAAAACGAGCTTTTTGGCGACTTAACGAACGCTTACTTACACCCTGTAAATGTGGATTAAATCCATTCGGACACTCTAACCCTTTCTGTGCAAATAGATCTGGCCAGCTCTGCTCGCCTTTCAGTTCAAGGATATAGTCGTTGACTGAATCCGGCAGTGCATCTCGGTTTGTGTGAGATCTTTTTAATGACAACTCAGCTTTGGCTTTTGCAAGACGATCCTCTTTACCAATCATTCCTATCTGAGTGATAAAGGTTTCTATCGATTCGCGCGAAATCAGCTCAACTTCGAACTGGTCACGCTTGTGGTGCGTCTTAGTTCTTAGCTTGGCAACTATTCCAAAACGCAAAAGCAAATGTTGGATATCACTCGCTAGGGATTCACTGGCACTGCTGTAACTAATCCGAATCTGCCCAGTTGAACTGAATGAGACTCCACCATCACATGCAAAAATACGATTTAGGAAGAGCTTCAAATGACTTTTTGGCAAGCTAAAAACTGCTTCTGGAATAACCTTTTCATGCGCTAAACAACCCCAAACACCCTGCTCTTTCAAGAACACTGTCACCGGGTTAATTAACGTTGAACTAGACTCATAAACCTCATGAGTCTCCTGTTGAAATTCGCTTCCAAAAAAATCACAAAGGGACTGGTAACCTAATGGATTTGGCACAGAAACGGCATTACGCCAGGCACTAATTGTCGACGGCTGGAGTGATAATCTATTGGCTAACGCCTTACCTGAGAGTCCAAACCTTTGCATCGCGTTTTCTAAATATGCTGCAAATCTAACTCTCATTAGATTGGTATTTTCAGAGCGCCCAGAAACACGGTAGCTTGGCGCACGATGATCGTAACTCGTACGAGTCACCTTAACCGAATTAAACTGTTCAACGGCCTGTTTAAAGTCAGCAACAATGGTTTTATTTACATTAGTAAAGATGGGGTTAGTTTGCGTGGTACCGCCATCGCTTAAGAAATAAGCCAGTGCTTTAACTTGATACTCTGGCAAGGGTGTCGAGCCAAAAATTGGCAGCACCCTTGGCACACCAATTTTTTCACCAGTGGAAATATCGGCTAGTTTCTTCCACCCTTTACCCGTTAAAAATGGGTGAGTTAACGTTGTTTTAATCGATCGACCGAGTGCGGTTTTGACTTCAAATACAGGTTTAACGCCATCATCCACAAACTGTGAAGCACGGGCTTCCACTAACTTAAACTGATCATTAACTGCAGTAACTGAACCATATTGTTCGGCAACCATCTCATCGATCGTTAATCGTGAACCCGTTTTAGGATCGACTAATCGTGAACCTGAAACAATACATTTACCCATCGATGGCCTTGCGGCGACGATGATCAGATCTGACGGCTGGAGACCACCGGTGCGTTCGTTCAGGTCGTCAAAGCCAGTGGTTAGACCGGTCAGTGCATCGCCATTACTGAACAGCTCATCAATACGTTCAACGGCCGCTTTAAGCAGTGGGTTAACCGATTGAGGGCCACTCTGGTTGGGACGGTTCTCTGCAATCTGAAAGATCTTAGATTCCGCCTCATTCAACACCTCATCGGCCGAACGACCATCAGGGAAGAAGGAGGAGTCTGAGATCTCTGTTGAGACCGAAATCATCTGACGCAGCAAGGCACGATCGCGAACGATCTCTGAGTAGGCTCGAATGTTGGATGTACTTGGCGTGTTGCGCGCAAGATCAACTAGATACTCTAGCCCGCCAGCACGTTCCAGCTCGCCGGTACGGTCCAGCTCTTCAGAAAGCGTCACCACATCGATTGGACGACCTTGATCGATCAACTTCTGCATGGTGCGGAACATCATGCGATGCCCACCGGTGTAGAAGTGCTGTTCCAGACAGACTTCCGACACAACGTCCCATGCGTTGTTGTCCAACATCAAGCCACCCAGCACCGACTGTTCCGCCTCTATCGAGTGAGGGGGTACTTTGGCCTGTGTGAGATCGTCGTCTTGGAAATCGAGCATGGTCTAATTACTGCAGAAATAAAATGATTAGAGCAAGTAACTATACCTGTTTAGGCATAAAAAAACCGCGCCGAAGCGCGGTTTTTTTAAGAAAGCGTCTGATTACTCAGCAGCGATCTTAAGGTTCACTGTAGCAGATACTTCTGCGTGTAGTTGAACAACGATTTCGTATTCGCCAATGTTACGTAGAACACCGTTTGGAAGACGAACTTCGCTCTTCTCTACTTCAGCACCAGCCGCAGTGATCGCTTCTGCGATGTCACGTGCGCCGATAGAGCCGAACAGTTTACCTTCATCACCAGCAGTAGCTGTGATAGTTACTTCTTTGCCTTCTAGAGCTTCACCGCGTGCAGTCGCAGCAGCAAGTGCTTCAGCAGCAGCCGCTTCTAGTTCAGCACGACGCTCTTCGAAGCGTGCAACGTTGGCAGCAGTTGCAGAAACTGCTTTACCTTGTGGGATCAGGTAGTTACGACCAAAGCCAGCTTTAACGTTAACTTTATCGCCTAGTGCACCTAGTTTACCGATCTTCTCGAGGAGGATAACTTCCATCTCTCAAACCTCATTTAGGCTGCAGGTATACCTGCAGTAAAAAATTAAACAATCACCCAAAGATAGCTATAGAGCTATCAATCACTATTAACGGTCGTGACCGTCAGTGTATGGAAGAAGTGCTACGTAGCGAGCGCGCTTGATAGCAGTAGCTAGCTGACGCTGGTACTTAGCTTTAGTACCAGTGATACGGCTAGGTACGATCTTGCCAGTTTCAGTGATGTAACCTTTTAGGACGTCTAGATCTTTGTAATCGATCTCAGTAACGCCTTCTGCAGTGAAACGACAGAACTTACGACGACGGAAAAAACGTGCCATCTGAATATCTCCTACTTAAATTATTCTTCAGAAGCTGCTGCTGGAGCAGTTTCTTCAGTTTTAGCTGGCGCTGGACGCTCTTCGCGACGAGGCTTACGCTCTTCACGTGCTTCAGCAGCTTTGATTGGAGATGGCTCTGTGATCGCTTCTTTAGTGCGAATAACCATGTTACGTAGCACAGCATCGTTGTAGCGGAACAAGTTTTCTAGCTCGTCCATTACAGCTTGAGTAGCTTCGATATTCATAAGAACGTAGTGTGCTTTGTGTACATTGTTAATTGAGTAAGCCAATTGACGACGACCCCAGTCTTCTAGACGGTGGATCTTGCCGTTATCGCCTTCGATCAGAGTCGTGTAACGCTCGATCATTGCAGGCACTTGCTCGCTCTGGTTCGGGTGAACCATGAACAGTACTTCGTAGTGACGCATTGTAGCTCCTTACGGTTTATTAGCCTTTGGATCGTCAGTGACCGGCCCCTTTACAGCCGATCTTTCCAAAAGCAAGGAGGTTGATATAAAAAAGGACGCGTGATCATACTGATCTGCGCGCCCTTTTGCAAGTCCAGTGCGGGATTATACGTCGTTGATCTCCACGCTGTGAGTAATCTCGACTCCACCGCCTTCCAACATCTTAGAGACTGAACAGTACTGCTCTGCCGATAAACGAGCCGCGCGCTCAACCGCGGCCGGTTTAAGATTGTGGCCAGTGACCTTAAAGGTCAGATGGATCTTAGTGAAGACAGCAGGCACAGCGTCTGCTCGCTCAGCATCAATGGAGGCAACACAGCTCACCACATCTTGGCGCGCTTTTTTCAGAATGCTCATGACATCAACACTGGCACAGCCACCTAAGCCAACCAGGATGTATTCCATTGGACGCGGCCCAGTCTCTAAATCACGATCAATATGTGCTTCAAACTTAGAGTCGGTAATCGCTTTAAAACGCTCTTTCCCTTCCCAGCTCACTTCAACGTGCATAATAAAATCCTTTTATTTAAACAGCTCAGCCAGACGTTCACCCGGCACGTCGGCACGCATAAATGCCTCACCCACCAAGAAGGAGTTAACCTGATGCTGACGCATTAGCGCCACATCGTCGGGCCCTAAAATACCACTCTCGGTGACTACAATACGATCATCAGGAATGTCCGCCAACAGCTGTATGGTGGCATCTAAGCTAACGTCAAAGGTGTGCAAGTTACGGTTATTAATACCCACTAGGGTGTTGCCCAGCGGCAGAGAACGGAGCAGCTCGTCACGATCGTGCACTTCGATTAGCACATCCATACCCAGCGATATAGCTAGGTCGTTGAGCTCTTTCATTTTGGCATCATCCAGCGCCGAGACGATCAGCAGTATACAATCCGCACCCATGGCACGCGCTTCATAGACCTGGTACTCATCGACAATAAAGTCTTTGCGAATGACCGGTAGCGAACAGGCTGCACGAGCCTGCTGTAGGTACTCAGTAGCCCCCTGAAAGAAATCAACATCGGTCAATACCGACAGACAACTTGCACCGCCGACGGCATAAGATTGCGCGATATCAGCTGGGTGGAACTGTTCACGTAGCACCCCTTTACTGGGGCTCGCTTTTTTAATCTCAGCAATGACGGCCGAGCGACCTTCTGCCAATGCATTTCGCATCGATTTCACGAAACCGCGCGGATCAGTGGCACCGCCTCGGTTCGCTTCAATTTGAGCTTTCAGATCAGTGATAGAGACCTGCTCTGAACGCTCGGCAATCTCTTCAAATTTACGATCAATAATTCGGGTTAGTACCGTTGGGATATTTGACATTAGGCTTCCTTAAACGCCTGACTGAAACGAGCCAGCTCTTCCATTTTCGCTAACGCCGCACCGGATGCGATCGTCTCGACCGCCAACTGGACACCCGCTTTAAGTGATTCAACCTTGTCTGCCGCGTAGAGTGCAGCACCCGCATTCAGCGCTACCATATCGGCTGCTTTAGGGTTGGCACCACTCATCGCTGCTCGAATCAGAGCAAGACTTTCGTTCGCATCAGCCACCTGCAAACCTTCTAAGGTTTGCGCCTCTAAACCGGCGCTTTCAGCGGTAATTTCATACTCAGTCACTTCACCGTTTTTCAGCTCTGCCACCTGCGTTGTGGTCGCAAGCGAGATCTCATCCAGACCATCATTAGAGTGAACGACCAAAGCGTGCACGGCACCCAAGCTGCGCAAAGCTTCAGCCATAGGACGACATAGAGACTCATCAAACACACCCATGAGGTAGTGTTTGGCACCCGCTGGGTTGGTCAGAGGACCCAAAACATTAAACAGCGTGCGCATCGCCAACTCACGACGAGGACCGATGGCATGCTTCATCGCACTGTGATGCTGAGGCGCAAACATAAAGCCGACTCCCACCTCATCAATACAGCGAGCCACCTGCTCTGGATTCAGCGCCAAGTGAATCCCCGCCGCCTCAAGAAGATCTGCAGCACCTGATTTTGAAGAGACCGAACGATTACCATGCTTTGCTACAGTACCGCCCGCAGCTGCGACAACAAACGAGGTCGCAGAAGAGACATTAAACAGGTTTGAACCATCACCGCCTGTACCGACAATATCCACCGCTTGAGGGTCTGTGACGCTCACCGGCACTGCTAGAGAGCGCATAACATCGGCTGCTGCGGTAATCTCTTCTACCGTTTCGCCTTTAATGCGAAGCGCTGTTAGAAAAGCACCAATCTGTGCGTCGGTCGCCTCACCTGTCATGATCTGGCGCATAGCCGCGGTCATCTCATCACGCGATAGGTGATGCCCCGCAACAACTAAGGCTAATGCCTCTTTAATATCCATGGTATTTCCTTTCTTCGTGCTCGCAGCGCACGCGCAACTGTTATAACAATCACTGTTATCTTTTGGTGATGCTGTACGATGCCCAATCCCAATCGGGTTCGCAACCTCTTTAGAAGAAAATCCTTAGCCTTTAGGCGATCCTAGACCAATTGCATTAAATGCAGAGCGAAGTAGAGCCAAGGAACCACCAACGCCATCGAAAGCGTCGAGACAATCCAATTTGAGTTAGCCAGATCAACATCCAAATCGTAATAGGCGCTGGCCACCACTGAGTTGACCGCAGGGGGCATGGAGCTCAATATCAACACGACGCCGAGCGCCAAGCCACCGGCGTATTCGCCCAATCCAACCAACCAGGCCATAGAGAGGGTCAACAGCGGTACCAGAGTGACGCGGGTAATGGCCACTTGCAGTGAATATTTGGCGTAGCGCGCGATACTGGTCACTTTCAATCCCAAGCCGACCGACACCAGCATACTGAAGGTCCCGATCGGAATGACCCAATCATTCGCACTGTCTAGAAATAGAGGGCGGTCTATTCCGCTGAGGTTAAACAGAAACCCAAGGCTAAACGCCGTTAAAATGGCGATAAGAAATGGCTGCTTAATCACCTTAATGAGTCGCTGAAAACGAGTCAGCCCCTCACTCCCTTTACCTGAAACCCACTGCGCGACCGGATACCCCACCAGAAAATAGAAGATCTCTTCGAACAGGCGATAGAGGGTAACCAATGCAAAACCTGCTTCACCCAAAAAGAGGTAGACCACCAAGGAGCCCATGGCACCAATGTTGGTGAAGCTGGTGGTTAAGCCCATCACAGCGCGACCGGGACGATCCTGTTTATTCAATAGCCCTAAGCCATACCCCAACAGACCGCCGACTATCAAAGCAAATAGGCAGATCAAAGGCAGTGCCAGCAGAGTCGTATCGGTAAACTCGAGCACCCAGATCGCTAATAGAAAGGCGATGGGTATCATCACCATGATACCTAAATCACGCGTCACACGACTGAGTGTTGTTAACGCAAAAGGGAGCCTAATAAGAGACGCTTCAACGACTCTGCGCAGCAGGTAGCCACTGCCCAGACCAGCAAAAATAATGAACAGCGAAAAGGAGAGCTTATCCATAAAGCGCTAACCATCAATCCTTGAAAGTTAATAGCCAATTAGTGGTGAAAAGAGTCCAGTGACTCGACTACTTGATCTGGGTTGCACTCTTCAATAGGGAGCCCATGATTGTATCCGTAAGGCACTGCCAGAGCGGCTACGCCGGCAGCATGAGCGGCATTAATGTCATTGGAAGAGTCACCCACCATGAGCGATTCGTCGGCATTCACACCCGCTTTAACCATGATATCCAGTAACTGATCAGGTTCGGGCTTACGTTTAGGTAGCGAGTCGCCACCGCTCACAAAATCAAACAGATGAGCAATACCCACCCCTTCAATTAATGGTGTTGTGAACTGCATAGGCTTATTAGTAACAACCGCCAGCTTAATGCCTTTTTGACTCCAACGCGCTAGCGCCTCTTTAACCCCAGGGTAGGTACAAGCCGTCACGCCATTAGACGCTTCGTAGTAGTGAAGAAACAACTGATAGGCGTGCTGATACTCCTGCGTATTTTGAAGATCAGCTGGATAGTCCATTGCATCCGACAGCGCCCTAGCGACCAGCGCATGCGCACCATTACCAACCCAGGTTCGAATTTTGGCATCACCCGCCTCGGGTTTACCAACAGCTTTCAACATCTGATCAACCGCGACGGTAAGATCTGGAACGGAATCGACTAGAGTTCCATCCAGATCTAACATGATGAGCTTGGGCGCTTGATCGGCAAAGAGTCTCATCGCGTGGTAGCTAGCTCCGCTCGCATTGTGTCGATGGTTGCTTTGTAGTCATCGGTATTGAAGATCGCAGAGCCTGCAACGAACGTATCGGCACCCGCTTTAGCGATCTCTGCAATATTACTGGTCGTTACACCACCGTCTATCTCCAGTCGGATATCCAAACCAGACTCATCAATACGACGACGTGCTTCGCGCAATTTATCCAGCGTTCCTGGAATGAACTTCTGACCACCAAAACCCGGGTTCACCGACATTAGAAGAATCATGTCGACTTTATCCATCACATGATCAAGGTAGTGCAGCGGCGTTGCTGGGTTGAACACCAGACCTGACTTACAACCCCCGTCACGCACCATCTGCAGTGAGCGATCGATATGCTCAGACGCTTCAGGGTGGAAGGTGATGTAGCTGGCGCCAGCATCAATGAAGTCACCGATCAGACGATCGACAGGTTTAACCATCAGATGCACATCAATTGGCGCTTGAATGCCATGGTTAACCAGTGCCTTACAGACCATTGGTCCGATGGTTAGGTTAGGAACGTAGTGATTGTCCATCACATCGAAGTGGACAATATCGGCGCCTGCTTCCAATACGTTTTCAACCTCTTCACCTAAGCGAGCAAAATCCGCTGACAATATCGAAGGGGCAATCAAAAAATCTTTCATGGGTCTAACCTAGCTGTTTAATTGGGTTCATTTTAAGTCAGTGCTAAAAGAGACAACAGAAAGAAAAACTGAAGACTCTTTTAATGGGCCGTTAACTGGCTTTGCGGACCTCTCGAATCAGGTCATAGGCCGCCTGGATCTCTTGCGCCTTCTCTTTAGCCAGCTGCATCATCTCTTCTGGCAAACCTTTTGAGACCAGCTTATCGGGGTGGTGCTGACTCATCAGCTTACGCCAAGCCCGTTTTACCTGTGCATCGGTGGCACTGGCATCGACACCGAGTACACCATAGGCCTCATCGATACGCTGCTGAGTCGGTGCACCGCCCTGCCAATGCTGATGAAAGCTGCTTTGTGCCTGCATTCGACGAATCAGAGCATCAATGGCATCGCGCTTAAGACCCAGTCGCTGACAGATATCGACAATCACCAAACGCTCGGCATCGCTGATTTCACCATCGGCAAAAGCCGCTGCCATCTGCAATTCAAAAAAGATCATGCGCAGGTCATTACGATGTCTAAAGACTGCAGCAAGTGGGCGCAACAGTGGATCCAGATCAAAGTCTGGGGACTTACCCTCGGTAAAGTACTCGATCGCCTCTCGACGCTTGGACTCATCGAGCTGCATTCGATCCATCACGGAGCGGGCGTATGCGATCTCATCTTCGGTCACCCGCCCATCCGCTTTTGCGATACGCCCCATGACAGCAAAGGTCGCTCGGAAGAAGATTAACTGTGGTGCCATCTGCTTGGCTGAACGAATGCCGCGCTCTAACTGAAAGCCTAAAAAACCACCAAAAATCAGACCCCAGATACCCCCGGTAAACAGGCCTACCAGTGCACCTAACACGACACCGGTACGGTATCGAAAAATTTGTTCGCCTATGGCTTGAGGATTCATCAATCCGCCTCTTTCAAAAAGGTTTCAACATCGGCAAGGCGATCCACCGTACCCACATCATTCCAATATCCGCCTAGCTTAGCACCGGCCACTTTAGACTGCTCTATCATTCTGCGTAAAAGCGGCGCTAATGCCGCTTTTTCGTTAAGAGCCAACGCATCAAACTGTGAAGGTCGTAACAGACTCACTCCAGCAAAGGTCAGCTTTTCATCGCCCTGAATTGAGATTCGCTGATCTGACAAGGCAAAGTCGCCATCAATGTGCCAGCTTGGATTATCAACTAACCAGAGTTTAGCCAGGTCGTCTGAATCCAGGGTTAAATCCAGATCTGAATACTCTTGGGAGAGATAGACATCCCCATTGACCAGAATAAACGGCTGATCTGAATCTTTTATTCTGAGCATAGGCAGTGCTTTACGAATACCACCTGCCGTCTCAAGAGGCTCCTGCTCGGCAGAATAACGCAGTGAGCAACCAAACTGCTCGCCACTGCCCAGTGTTTGCTCAATCTGCTCACCGAGCCAAGCGTGGTTGATGACAATATCAGTAATGCCGGCGCGAACTAGATTTTCAATCTGATAGACAATTAAAGGCTTACCCAAAGCCGGTATCAGAGGCTTAGGCGTTGTCAGTGTCAGCGGGCGCATTCGAGTTCCCAAGCCCGCCGCTAAAATCATAGCTTTCACAATTTCGGCCACTCTGGAGCGATATGCTGACCAAGCAGTTGGTGTTGGCACATGGCGGGTATCAGCCCTGATAGCGCCTCTTTTAGATCGGAGAATTCCGAATGGGCCGACGCAGCTCGATAGAGGTATTCGAAAGTCAATGGTATATCTTTAAGGTAGCCCGATTTCCCATCACGCAGGTAGAGTCTGGAGAAGATACCCAACACCTTGAGCTGGCGTTGCATCCCCATCAGATCGAACAGTTTTTTAAAACCTACTGAGTCTGGCAAAGAGAAACCGACATCCATCAACATGAGGCGGTAGTTTTCTACCCACTCAGCGACGACTGACTCTGGCCACTCAATGTAGCTATCACGTAACAGTGACACCAAGTCATAGGTGACAGGCCCGATCAACGCATCCTGAAAATCGATCACACCCAGTCCGCCATCGGCTAACGGCATCAGATTGCGCGAGTGATAGTCGCGATGCACACAAACTTGAGGTTGACTGAACGCCGACTCGATCAACTGCTGATAGGTCTTCTCTAGAAGGCTATCCCAGCCCTCTGTGATGCCAAGCATCTCACCTAAGAACCACTCTGGGAAAAGATTCATCTCACGTGTCAGCACGGCGGCATCATAATTGGGCAAGCCCTCAGCCGGCAGCATCTGAATACCCAACAGCGTCTCTAATGCCTGAAGATAGGGCGCATCACCTTCGGATTTCAGGCGATCTAAGAGCTGCTGATCAGCAAAATCCTCCAGCAGCATAAAGCCTAAAGCAAGATCATCAGCCACCACCTCAGGCACATGAATGCCTTTTTCAGACCACTCTTTAGCGATACGCACAAATGGCTCTGAATTCTCTTTCTCTGGTGGGGCATCCACAGCGATTAACTCTGCTGTAGGTGTCGACGCACGGAAGTATCGACGGAAACTGGCATCACCGCTGACAGGGGTAATCTCTAGCTGGTCGCGATCGGCATAGGGCCAAACCTGTCTAGCCCAGTTTTTTAATTGCGCTTGGCGCGAACCCATTTACGTTAACCTCTGGTACTGAAGAGCGGGAATCTTTATTATAAGTGCCCAATATTACTCGACTTTTGAGGCTACTTAAACGTCGTCTCGGTAGCCAGCGGATCGCATTCAATGCCCTTCGAAAAAAACGCAATTACAAAAATCATTTTAGGCTTGGTTGTTGCAGGTGGTTCAAACGCCGCTAATGCAGCGGGCGCCTGGGACTGTCAGCAGACTGACCGAGGTTGGAGCTGCGGTGCTTCTGCCGATTACAAACCTGAGCCGGTTCCGTTAACTCGCATCTCAGCAACTGAAGATGCGATCGAAGCACAGATCACAAAAACGCTGCCTAAACCGCTGCCAGAGCCCAAAAAAGAGCAAGAGCCCAAAAATTCTCTGACCGCCGAGCCAGAGCAGAAACCAGAACAGACAATCGCCGCCAAACCTGAACCCGTTAAAACGGACGCTAAACCAGAGCCTGACACAAAAGCTGTTGCAACAACTGCAACGAGCGAAGCGACAGATGAGCCGATTGAGGCAGTCACTCTTCCAGCTCGGGCCATCATTCGTGACCCTAGTGATGACCGACGTGACATCAATTTAGACTGGGTTCGTTTAGCACCTCTGGATGCTGAAGGACTGGTCTGCAAAGGTCGCTATGATGAGCCTGACATCTGGGTTGGCGATCTGGCTCCCGGTAACGAAGAGAGCAGCACCGTCATCAACGCTGATGAGTCCGATGCCGATCTCGATGGTTTATCTATTCTACGTGGCAACGTCATCATCGAAGAGTCCGGTCGCCAGATTAAGTCCAACCTCGCCGAGTTTGAAGCGCAATCGCGACAAGCCCTACTGCGTGGCGATGTGCGTTACCGTGAACCCAACCTGTTGATGATTGCAGATGCCATGTCTGCTGACCTGAACAATAAGATCGCCATCGCCAATGAAGCGCGCTTCGTCATGCATGATCAACATATGCGCGGTGATGCAGAAGCGATGACACGCTTTGGTGATCAGCGCGTTGAAGCCGAAGATACACTGATTACCTACTGTGAACCGGGTAATAACGATTGGGGCATTCGAGCAGCGCAGATGGAGCTCTATCCTCAAGAGGGGTATGGAGAGGCGTGGAATACCCGATTTGAAGTTGCTGGTGTACCGGTCTTCTACCTGCCCTACTTCTACTGGCCATTGAATGACACGCGCAGAACGGGCTTACTCTATCCATCCCTCAGCACCAGCGAGCAGGATGGTTACGATCTGGCTCTGCCCTACTACTTCAATATTGCGCCTAACATCGATGACACGCTAACGACGCGCATCATCGAACAGCGTGGCGTACTGTTTGAAAACGAGGCGCGCTACCTCAACAGCTTCAGCATGAACACGCTGAATACCAGCTGGCTTCCCGATGATGATCTTCAGGGGAGTGAACGTTGGTTGATCGACTTCAATCATACCGGCACTCCGGCACCCAACTGGTCGAGTGATGTCAGCTTCACTCGCGTCAGTGATGACAACTACTTTGACGACCTAACGCCGGTAACGCTGGCAGTACCGGCTGCTGATGTACTTTCTCAGCGTGCTCAAGTAGCCTATAGCGGTAATGGCTGGAGTGCATCGGCACTGGTTAATGATTATCAGATTCTAGATAACTCAACCAGCTACAAGCGCATGCCTCAGCTCAACTTCAGTACCAGCCAAAGTCTGAATGAGACAGTGCTGAATCTCGCCGTGCAGTACACACAGTTTGATTCAACCAATGAGAGCGCAACCGACGGCAGTCGTCTTCATGCCCGCCAGTCAATCGGTTACAGCGCGGAGACCACTTGGGGTTACCTACGACCTGAAGCGGGCGTTTGGCACTCAAGCTATGACTTCTCAGATAATAGCAGTGCGTCGCACACCAACCTGTTTGCCTCGTTGGATTCAGGCCTGATCTTTGAACGTCAGGGCGAGATTGCCACTCAGACGCTAGAGCCACGCATCAAACTGATACATGTTGATGGTGAGGATACAGACACACTTAACTTTGACTCAGGCGCCCTTGGCTTTAGCTACGGCAACCTGTTCGATAATTTAGGCTACTCCGGTAATGACCGTGTCAGCCATACCGATCAAGCAACCCTAGGTCTAGAGAGCAAAGTCTACAGTCTAACGGGGCGTGAGCTGATCTCGGCAGGCATTGCACAGGCTCACTACTTTGGTGATCACGATGCTCGCCCAGGCGATTCAACCGGTACAGCAGATCAATCGGATTACGCTGTCTACGCCAGCTGGAAGCCCTCTGAAGTGCTGACGCTGAGCCATGACTCGCGCATTGATCGTGAAACAGCTGCGTTACTGACCGAAAACTATCGTGCCTACTACCGTCCAGATGATGAGCGACTACTCTACGCAAACCTACGTAAAACGCAGAGCAGTGACGGTAACAACACCTTCAACCAGATCGATCTGGCCACGCGTTGGCCGATCACGACAGAGTGGAGCGGCGTTGCACGATACACCCAAGATATCAAAGAGTCTGAAAACCTAGAGACGCTTGCCGGTATCGAGTACGAAAACTGCTGTTGGAAGGTGCGCTTTACCGGACAGCGAAGCATTGTCGACGGCAGCAGCGATTTCGAACGTGAGAACAAGTTCTACATTCAATTCATTCTTCGCGGTCTGGGCGCCTTTGGCCAGAGCGAAGGTCGTCAGTTCCTTGAGGATTTAACGGGTTATAACGAGGATGACCGTGACAACTTTTAAACATTTGATCGCATCGGCGATTCTTGCCCTCTCAAGCAGCTCCGTGCTTGCAGAGCCCGTTGCACTGGACCGTGTTGCCGTCGTAGTTAACGAAAGCATCATCATGAGCTCCGAAGTGGATCAGCGAATTCGTGATATCCGTGCTCAATTAACGGCACGTAAAGCTCAGCTACCACCCGCTGAGGTTTTGGCTAATCAAGTCAAAGAGCAGCTGATCATTGAGAGTATTCAACTGCAACTGGCAGAGCGCCAAGGCATTCGCGTCAGTGATAGTGAGCTGAACAGTACGATGAACCGCATCGCTCAGCAGAACAACCTATCCCTGAGTGATTTCCGTAAAGCGTTGATCAACGAAGGGCGTGACTATCAGCAGGTGCGTGATCAGATTCGTCGTGAACTGATCATTAGCCGTGTTCAGCAGAGCAACGTCAACCGTCGAGTTACCGTAACGGACCAAGAGGTTCAGAACTACCTCAATTCAGATTTGGCGAAGAACCAAGACCGCAGTGAATATCTACTGAGCAACATTCTAGTGGCTCTCCCTTCACCTGCGTCACCAGAACAGATTAAATCTGCTCAAGAGCGCGCCAACCAACTCAAAGCCGAACTGGATCAAGGCGCTAATTTTGCGGATCTAGCAGTACGCAGCTCGGACGCACCCAATGCGCTGAATGGCGGTGACCTGGGTTGGCGTAAAGCACAAGAGCTACCGACCCAAATATTCTCTGCTGTGTCGGGTCTATCAAATGGCGAAGTCTCTAAAGTGGTTAGAACCCCTTCAGGCTTTAACCTACTGCAGTTGCGCGAGCGTCGTGGCGATCAAGCCACACTGGTAACAGAAACTCGAGCACGCCACATTTTGGTAGCCCCTTCAGAGATTCGCACATCAGCACAGGCTCAAGCCTTCGCTGAAGAGCTCTACTCACGATACAAAGAGGGCGAGCCATTTGAAGAGTTGGCGCGCCGCTACAGCGATGACCCGGGCAGCGGCTCATTGGGTGGTGAACTGGGCTGGATACAACCGGGCAAGATGGTTGTTGAGTTTGAACAGCAGATGGACAAACTGGCTATTAATGAGGTGAGCGAGCCTTTCGAATCCCGCTTTGGCTGGCACATTGTACAAGTACAAGAGCGTCGCCAACAGGACTTCACCACTGAGATGCGTGAAAACCAAGCCCGCTCAGAAATCCGTAAACGTAAGTACGATGAAGCACTCTCCACTTGGTTACGTGAACTTCGCTCAGAAGCCTACGTCGACATTAAGGTGAAGTAGTGGCTCTTCGAATTGCACTGACCCCGGGCGAGCCGGCCGGCATCGGTCCAGACCTTTGTGTTCAGATTGCCCAGCAAGGCTCTGAGCACCAACTGGTCATCATCTGTGACCCTGACATTATTGTCGATCGCGCAAAACTCTTAGGCTTGCCGATCAAACTGCATGAGTTTGATCCAGACCAGCCTGCCGTTGGCTGTCAGCCTGGAGAGCTCTTTTACATTGGCACCCCATCGAATGCCGATGTTATTCCAGGCCAACTGGATCCGCTCAATAGCGTCTATGTTCTGAATACCCTTCGTTTAGCTGTAGACGGGGCTTTGGGTGGCATGTTTGATGCCATCTGCACAGCACCGGTTCATAAGGGTGTTATCAATGATGCCGGTTACCCCTTCACAGGCCATACAGAGTTTCTACAATCGCGTTGTGACGTCGATCAGGTTGTTATGATGTTGGCGACCGAAGGGCTACGAGTTGCTCTTACAACGACACACCTGCCATTATCTGAAGTGCCTCAAGCGGTAACGCAACCGCTACTTCGTTCGGTCATCGATATTCTGTTGGATGATCTGAAGCACTACTTTGGTTGTGACAAACCCAGCGTCTTGGTTGCAGGCTTAAACCCCCATGCTGGCGAAGGCGGCCATATGGGACGTGAAGAGATCGACACGATCGAACCGGTATTGAATAGCTACCGGGAACAGGGTGTTAACCTGATTGGCCCACTCCCTGCCGATACGCTCTTCACCGAACATCATCTAAAAGACGCTGATGCGGTGCTTGCGATGTACCACGACCAAGGGCTGCCGGTTCTCAAGTACAAAGGGTTTGGCCAAGCAGTGAACATCACCTTGGGTCTGCCTATTGTGCGCACCTCAGTCGATCACGGCACCGCGTTGGATCTTGCCGGCACAGGCAGAGCCGATGCAGGCTCTTTGCAGACCGCCCTTAGTTATGCTGCCGAGATGGCTTCTAACCGTAAACAATCATAGGTTGATATGAGCAGTAAAAACCCTGGGCACGTGGCCCGCAAACGTTTCGGTCAGAACTTTCTGCACGACCCTACTATTATTGGTCGTATCATCTCTGCGATTAATCCAAAACCTGAAGAGCACCTCGTTGAGATTGGTCCCGGTTTAGGTGCACTTACAGAAGAGATTCTAGAGCTCGCCGGTGCGCTGGAAGCGGTAGAGTTAGACCGTGATCTCGTCCCAGTCCTGCGTACCAAGTTTTTTAGGTATGAAGATAAGTTTAAGATTCACGAGGCGGATGCTCTCAAGTTTGACTTCTCGTCACTGCAACAAGATGAGCGCCCACTTCGCGTGATCGGCAACCTGCCCTACAACATCTCAACGCCGCTGATTTTCCATCTCTTGAGTTTTTCAGGATTGATCAGCGACATGCACTTCATGCTGCAGAAAGAGGTGGTGGAACGTCTAGCTGCACAGCCGGGGGAAAATCACTACGGCCGCCTTGGCATAATGGCGCAGTACTACTGTCAGGTAGAGAAGCTCTTTATCGTACCACCCGGCGCCTTTAATCCGGCACCGAAGGTCGATTCCGCCATTGTTAGATTGATTCCGCACAAAACGCTACCCATACAAGCAAAAAGTGCTGAGCTGTTGGCTGACGTTGTCAGAACCGGTTTCAGTCAGCGACGTAAAACTCTGCGTAACAATATGAAGGGTTGGATTACCGGCGAGCAACTTGAAGCCTTGGGTATTGATCCTGGATTACGCCCTGAGCGCCTCTCTCTCGCTGAATTTGTCGCCATCGCTGACGCGATCTATGATTTACGAAACAGCGCTGAATAAGCACTGCACGACGAGACTGTCTATACATGCAAGATTATGAACTGAGCCGAAACGTAGCGATCGATGTGACAACCGACTATCTGACCGACCAATCGGATCCAGAGACACATCGCTACGTCTTTTCGTACCACATCACCATCACCAACCATAACCCTATGCCTATCCAGCTACTGAGCCGCCGCTGGCTGATTACCGATGGTAATGAGAAGACACAAGAGGTATTAGGGGAAGGAGTTGTCGGTGAACAGCCCACCATTGAACCGGGCAAAAGCTACAGCTACACCAGCGGCACGGTCTTAGCGACTGAGGTGGGTGCCATGCAGGGTCACTACGACATGATCACCGACGAAAATGAGACCTTTCAAGCGACCATTGCCCCCTTCACACTGGCACAAACTCACGCGTTACACTAGGAGAACGGACTCTCTAAAATAGAGAGCTCTGTTCCGACGCGAGCAGCTCAGGCGTTGCCCCCTGCACAGAGGGTTTTGCCTCTTTCAACTTATCGACAAAACGCGCAGCCAGTTCCGGTGCTTCAGCACAATCTGGAGTATGAAAGAAGAGATAAGGTACTCGCCCCTCATCGATCCACTGCAACACCTTAGTGACCCACTGATCTAAATAGCGATCAGACTCCTGCCACTGCATGGTCGATATGAAACGAACCTGCGGATGCTGACCGGTTGCAATGACATGTAAGGGTACCTTTGGCTTCTTCTGCTGAGCATCTAAGGTAGCCGAGTCCATGGCGTTTACTGCAAAAATGGGACGGGTGTCGAACATCACACGATTGACGCCTGTCTCCAGCAGCATCTGATTAAACGCCCTCTCCTCATCCCCTTTCGCAAAGAACTCAGGGTGACGAACTTCAACCGAGTAGTTGAAGGCTTTAGGTAGAGCCAACAGAAATCGATGGATATACTCAATCCCCTCACTGTTAAAGCTTTTTGGTAGCTGCAAGTTGAGCAGCCCGATTTTATGAGCCAGCGGCTCCAACACTTCAAACTGCTCGGCCACTTTAGGATTAGCCACCTCTAAAGCACTGCGATGAGAAAGATCTTGGTGGAACTTAAAACAGAATCGAAAGTCATCAGGCGTCTCATCCCGCCAACGCTTCACCGTATCCGGTTTAGGCAAACCATAAAAAGTCGTGTTTCCCTCAACCGATGAAAATTGACGAGCATAACGTTGTAGCGCAGTTCCACCCCCTGCCAAACAGCCACCCTCCCAAACAGGATGTTGCCACTGAGGTAAGCCTAAATAGTAATCATGCAACGCCATACTCCTTAAAATAGGCTACAAAGAGTACCAAACTAAAAAAATAGTGGAAGAATATCGTAATATTTTAGAAACAGGCTTGTAGCAACCTTAAACCTATGTATAATACGCCCCACGTTGATGCGGGGTGGAGCAGCCCGGTAGCTCGTCGGGCTCATAACCCGAAGGTCGTCAGTTCAAATCTGGCCCCCGCTACCAACGTAAAAAAGGGAAGTGTACTTCAAAGTGCACTTCCCTTTTTTCGTTGGTGGGCCGAATATAAGAGCACTGACGCAGTCAGTTCACCAAAATGCATGGATTGCATTTTGGGATGCCGAAGGCAGTCCGAAGGACGATTACACAGGACGTGTAATCGCAAATCTGGCCTTGAATTGAGCACCAAGTCCCGAAAAGGTGAAAACATAGATGGTGTTTTCATAAATCTGTCCAAAAACCACGTCGGGCTCACTCTTCATAGCTCCGCGGTTAAGATGATCACTTCACCACAATCCACCCCAGCCCAAATACCGTAACTACATAAAAACCAACGGTATCTGAAATGAAAGCCATCACTCTCCTATCAGCCTTACTACTAAGCCAGGCTTCACTCGCCTTCACCATCGAAAAAATAGGTTCAGACATTTCTCACCCTTGGGGTATCGCTGTCCTTAACGATGAAGAGGTCCTGGTTACAGCAAGAGCCGGTGCCCTTTTGCGCATTAACCTTACAACCGGGCAGCAAAGAGCTGTTTTACCCACCCCGTTTGTAGCAAGTTTTAGGCAAGGCGGGCTTCTCGATGTCGCCTATGATGAACAATCAAATAGGGTACATCTTTGCTACAGCAAACCGTTAAAAGGTGGCGCAGGCTTAGCGATTGCATCGGCCAAATTGGATGGGTATCAGCTTTTAACACCCAAGGATATTTTTGTCTCCAACCATCGCTCTCCCTCCGGTGCACACTTCGGCTGTCGGATAGTCATAGAGGGCAACTACCTGTTTGCCTCTTTGGGCGACCGTGGTGATCGCAGTAACGCTCAAAACCCCTCCAATCATGCTGGATCAATTATTCGACTGAACCTTGTTGAGCCGGAGCCAGCCAATACTCAGAAAGATTGGTTGCCTGAGATTTACTCGATGGGTCATCGAAACCCACAAGGTCTTGCATTACAGCCTAATACAGGACTTTTATGGTCTCATGAACATGGTCCACGCGGTGGTGATGAGATCAATCTCATTGAGCAAGATAACAACTACGGTTGGCCAACCGTCTCTTACGGTAAGGAGTACATAGGTGGGGATATAGGTCTTAACTCATCACCCGATGGATATACCGATCCTCTCTGGGTCTGGGATCCAAGCATTGCACCATCGGGAATGACCTTCTATACCGGAGAGATGTTTCCCGAATGGCAGGGCAATCTTTTGGTTGGCGCTTTGAAGTTCACAAGCATCTACCGAATCGTCATAGATCCTGATAGCAATCTGCCCGTTTCAGAGGAGAGATTATTCAATGATGAGATGGGAAGAGTTAGAGACGTTGAACAGGCCAATGATGGCTCAATTTTAGTGTTGAGTGACGCACCCAATGGTGGCCTATATAGGATAAGTCGATAAATCATTAAGGTAAAACAGATGAACAACCAACAGTTAAACGTATTAGGCACGCCACTTGAAACGTGTAGCAGTGATCCGCTAACTGGCTATTACAGAGACGGATGTTGCAACACAGATGAATATGATCGCGGAACCCACACGGTCTGCGCTGTGATGACGGAGGAGTTTCTGCTCTTCTCACTTCGCAAAGGGAATGATCTCATTACCGCCCGGCCTGAATATCAGTTCCCCGGTTTAAAGCCAGGCGACTCTTGGTGCCTATGTGCTCAACGATGGGAGGAAGCTGAGGTTTCAGGGTGCGCCCCGAGAGTTAATCTATCCGCAACTAATGCAAAAACACTTGAGATGATCAGTTTCGAGACGCTTAAACGGTACAGCATAGATCTTCATTAATTTTCACACAGAGCTCAAGAGCTACCCTCTCCACAACTCCAGTATTTTCAATTACTATCAGCGTCCATTTTATGTAGTGAATTTCTAAGCCAATGAACAGCAACGCTTTACTATCGACACTCGTTAAAATCCGCTCTAACAAACTCTTCGAGCTCACCGTAATTGCGGTGATTATTGGCTCGGCGCTCCTGATTGGTGCCAAGACCTTTGACCTTTCTGACACCGCTGAGATGATTGTTGGTTGGCTGGATATCGCTGTTACCGTCTTCTTTCTGGTCGAGATCACGGTTCGTTTCATTGCCGATGAGAACAAGCGCACCTTCTTTAAGGATCCCTGGAACCTATTCGACACCTTAGTGGTTGTGATCAGCCTGATCCCTGTCAGTCAGGCCGATACCGCTCTGGTCGCACGTCTAGTTCGCGTGTTCCGCGTCTTCCGAATGGTCAGCATCATTCCTGAACTTAGAATGCTGCTGAACTCGTTGATCAAAGCACTGCCTCAGCTAGGGTACGTCCTTCTGCTGATGTTCATCATTTTCTACGTCTATGCTGCTATTGGTGCGACGCTGTTTGCTGCGATTAACCCCGACCTTTGGGGCGATGTCGCGGTGTCGATGTTGACACTCTTTAGGGTGATGACCTTTGAGGATTGGACCGATGTGATGTACGAAACGATGACGGTCTACAGTCTAAGCTGGATCTACTATCTATCCTTTATATTCTTAACGGCCTTCGCCTTCTTGAACATGGTGATCGGTATTGTCGTCAATGTGATGAATGAGGAGCATGAGCGCATCCTTAAAGAGGAAGCGATCGAGGCCAATGAGCCAACCATCGCTGATCTTCAAAAACAGCTGGCTGAGATTAAAGAGATGTTAAATCAGAGAGCGAATTAAAACGCGAACTGATCCACCAACAGATACCCCATCGCAACGTAGTTATTGATCTGCGCGGGACCGGAAGGGGCAACGTCTACGTAGTCTGGAAAAGCCTCTGCTGTGACGTTGCTCCAACTCGCAAAGGTTTCACACACATGCAGATCCACGCCAGATTCACCTAGATCACGAACCCCTTGATGCAAAAGTGGGAACTTACTCTCATTCTCAGTGGTCAGAGCGAACTGTTCATTGCCGTGGCTAACCACCGCAATATCGAGATCTGGAAAAGCTGATCGCAAAGAGTCTATGGCACCCATCAAACGAGGTTGAATCCGTTGCCACTGTTGTGGATTAGGCGCCAAAATTTCAAACACCACTCCTGGTGGCGCTTCTTCAAGTGCAAGGATCTCTTTAACCGTTTTAGCTGAGGCCGCGCCTGAAAAGAGCAGACTGAGCGGAAGCAATACCCTGAGTAACAGGTGGCGAACTGTCTTAAAGATCAAACTGAACATAGTAGACCTCCAAATCTCTTTTGCTTCAGCTTAGCTTATAAACTGGAAAGTGACTGCCTCAATGCCTCGGTTCTTGATTCTGTTATACGATCAGCCGGGAGGCGCTGATCAAGGCCAAGGCGAATCAATCGATCTTTCTCAGCGCCCGGTGCCATCACTAGACGCACCTCTTTACCAAGATCTAAGGCTTCGAGTATGACGTTCTCAATGGAGAGCGTCATGGTGTCATCTAAATAGCTGACGTCACTGAGATCAAAAATAACCGCATCGTGTTTAGCGATGTCTTTTCGCTCACGGGCTAAGGCTTTGGAGACACCAAAAATCATCGCTCCCGAAAGGTAGACCAGTAGGATACGGCCATTCGCCTCATTCAACAGGGACTGCTGTTCAGGGGTCAGCGGAATCTCATCATCGACATCGGACATAGAGCGAACCTTCTCAGCCTCAACATCGGATAACTTACGGATGATGATGACGTTCGCGACAAAGACACCGACACCCACCGCAACGATCAGATCGACAAAGACCGTTAGTAGTAGAACGGCATACATGATCATCGTGCTGTATTTAGAGACAAGGTGAACCCGTTTAATGAACGACCAGTCCAGAATATCGACACCCACTTTTACCGCAATACCAGCCAGCACCGCTAAAGGGATATTTTCGATCAATGAACCTGCTCCAAACACAGCTATTGCCAGTGCGAGAACCCTTATAACACCTGAGAGTGGTGTTCGCCCTCCAGACTGAATATTGACCACGGTGCCCATAGTGGCACCAGCACCTGGTAGACCACCGAACAGACCAGACATGATATTGCCTAACCCCTGTCCAAACAGCTCTTTGTTGGAGTCATGCTCTGTTCGGGTCAGGTTGTCCGCCACGACCGAGGTAAGCATTGAATCGATACAACCAAGCATGCCCAACACCATCGCATCGACCAACATAATCTGAAGCTGATCATAGGTGAAATAGGGCAAGGTCATTGAAGGCAGTGACACATCGATCTCACCAATGCGTTGGACTCCATCACTGCTAAAGATGATCACAGAGACCAGAGTAATAAGAACCAGTGCAATCAACTGAGGCGGCACGAACTTTTTGTATTTTTCAGGCGTTTTAAACAACACACCCAGTGTCACTAAGAACAGCAACAACTCACTGAAGTGCACGTTCATGATCAACTCTGGCAAATGAGTTACGGTACCTACCACCCCGCCCGCCGGTGGAGATTGCCCTAACGCAGGGGCTATCTGCAGAATAATCAGTATGAATCCGATGCCTGACATAAAGCCAGAAACCACTGCATAGGGCATCAGGGTGATGTATTTGCCCAACCTGAGATAACCAAACACGATCTGGAATATCCCTGCCATGATCACCACGGTAAACGCCATAGACAGACCATTTTCAGGGTTCGCAGCCACTAGAGTGCTGATCACAGCGGTCATCACTACGGTCATCGGTCCAGTAGGCTCAGAGATCAGAGTAGCGGTTCCACCAAACAGCGCGGTAAAGAGACCGATTAAGATCGCGCCATAAAGTCCCGCCTCCGCGCCTGCGCCAGAGGCGACACCAAATGTGAGCGCCAAAGGGAGTGAGACCACCGCAGCGGTTAAACCACCGAGCAGATCACCACGAAGATTAGAGAGAGATAGAACGTTCAGTTTAAGCATTGATCAACGGCTCACTATCGATCTGAAGCGTTTGATTTAAACAGACGTATAGCGTAACGAAGCAGTATATCGAAGGGGGTTTCGTCGCCAAAAAACTTAGGATTCTTGATCAACAACAGAGACATCACAACAATCCACACCAGCGTATTTTTAATCACCCAACTGGCATTTTCATTAAAGGCCTCTTCGGTATTTTCGGCACCCATTAAAAACATAAATGGGGCAACAATCCCAATGAATGAGAGAAGAGAGACGGCAGCGCGAATTTTTCTGCGGTTATCCATGACACACTCTGATTTGTGATTTTGGTTATTTTACGTGATCTGTCCGTAAAGGGGTAATCACACGGGTGAGTTTTAATCCGTTGACTGTCAATTTTCATCTAAAAATAACCCTGACATTTCTATGGAAATATGTGACCATCATATGAGTAATCTCTAATGGATAATGATCATGAATCTACGCACCAAGTTACTGATGACTGCGACACTTTTAACAACCCTTGCCGGCTGCAGCAGTGAACTGCCTAAACCCGATCTAGTCGAAGGTGGCGAATGCGTCATCCACGGTGAACAAGCACCTATTTGGGCTTGTGGTGGCTACATGGAGGCCGATCGTTATGTCGGCGTAGGATCTGCTCCGTTGAGCAAGCTAGGGTATGATTTTTCTCGTAAAGAGGCGGCCATTAATGCTCGTGCTGATATCGCACAACAGGTCGAGGCTCAGATTAAAAGCAAACTAGACTCCTATCAACGTTCAACGGGTGCCGATGAGATGACGGCTGAACGCGTCGTCACTCAAGTCGCAAGACAAACCTCCGAATTGACAATTAATAACTCACAACAAGTGAGCTACTGGCAGCACCCTGAAACAGAGGTCATCTTCATTTTGATGGGCGTTGAAAAAGCGACGATCAATAACGCGATCGACTCTCAGATTGATCAACTAGATAAGTGAGTTGTTGATGAAACCTCTATTTACTCTACTACTGATAGCTTTATCACTTTCGGCTTGCTCCTCTAACGAGGTGATGCAAGACCCCTCTCCTCAAGCGCAACAACAGAGTGCCGAGCGTGAACTTAACAAACTGTAAATTAAAAAGCCTTGGCCTAGCGGTCACCGCTTTATTTCTTACGGCCTGCTCATCGACCGCTAAGATTACCCTGATCAATCCAGCCATCAGTGATCGGGCTGCCGCCACCAAAGTCGTTGCGGTGCTTCCATTTGAGAATGACTACTCCGGTGTGGCGAACAGCATTGAATCTCGAGTCACCAACCATAGGGTGGCAGGTGAGACCTTTTTTACCGTGGTCAACCGTAAGGATCTTGAATCAATTTTAGACGAGCAAAAACTTCAACACTCTGGGCTAGTCGATGAACAGACGTCTGTTGAGATCGGTCAGCTGATCGGTGCGAAAGGACTGATTACTGGTGAGGTGGAGATTCAGACCACCGACTACTCGCTCTACTACGTTACTCGTGTTGAGTGTGCCGATCAGAAGTGCAAAAAAACTCGTGAGCGCTACATCCCTTGTGATGAGATGCACTCCAACCTGCACGCTACCATCCGACTCGTTGATACTGAACGCGGGGACCTGATTCTCTCTGAACGCTTCACGGCAAAAGAGAGTCACGATGCTTGTCGTGACAGCGCCTACTCTCTTCCAACACCCGAGAGTGTCCTAAGCAACCTAGCTGATGAGATCACCGATCAGTTCATGACTTACATAGCTCCCTATGAGGCAACTGTCATAGTGCAACTGCTCGATGATCCAGAGATCGACTACAGCAGCGAGCAAGAGGACCTTTTGGAGTATGGTATCGAGTACGTTGAGGATCACCGCATCGACAAAGCTGAAGTGCTCTTCTCCGAGCTTCTAACCAGTACAGGTGACCAATGCTATGTGGCGGCTTACAATTTAGCCGTTGTTAAAGAGCAGCTCGGTAAAACTAGCCAAGCTGAGCAGCTCTACCGGTTAGCCGATCAGTTGGTAAAAGAGCCCAACAAGATCATTAACCAAGCCATTTTGCGTGTTGAACGTCAGAAGAGTGAACAGGCGCGTTTAGAGAACCAGCTATGACCCGCAGATTCATTCTCGCTTTTCTAATGTTGGCCAGTTTTGTAACGACTGGGTGTGCAAGCAGAGAACCCGTCATCCTTGTCGCAGAACCTAAGACTCCTGATTGGTTGATGAGTCCGCTAGTCAACACAGGTGATCAATTTTACGGTGTCGGTGAGGGAGGCAGCGCACAAGCCTCTGAGCAGGCTGCATTAGCTCATCTTGCCGAGAGACTGTTAGTTCAACTATCCAGCACACAAGAGCAGCGCCTTTCGTCGGTTAGAGACAGTCGTGAATATACTGAGCGAGTGGTGGAGTCGTCGATTCAAAGCAGAACCGAGCGTTTGCCTTTGGGTGGATATGAGATCCTTAAACAGGATGTGATTGCACCGCAACGAACCGCGACCCTGCTAGCGTTGAAAAAAACGGCCTTAATTAAGAACCTCAAAAACGAAATAGACCCCAGATTAACCGCCTCCTCTGCACAGCCAATCAAGACTCTCTCTGACTGGGCAAGTGCTCGACAACAGCTAACCGATCTAAAGGCTCAACAGCCATTAATATCTCTTATGAAACAGCTGGGGGAATCGGAGATTGGGGAAAAGTACAGCAACCAGGTTGCAGACACTGAATCTGCCATTAAAGATTACCAAACCAACCACCCGGTAATGCTAAAAACCGAACAAAGCTGCATGAGCTTTAAAGGCTCACTGGAGCGTCTAATCCTAGAAGCCGGTTTTGAGATCAACTCCTCATCTGGTGTTATAACCGTCGAGTGCCAGGTCATTGAAGAAATCAGTAGCGCCTATGGCATTCACATTGCCAAAGCCGATTTATCAATTCGCTTTTTGGATGGTCAATCTAAGGTGGAGCATGCCACAACTCTGTCCATTAAATCGGCTTCATCAGCCTCTGAGTCAACGGCCAAGGCGGGGCTGATTCAAGCGTTCAACAGGCGCATACAGGATGAAGAGGCTCTTAGGATCTTAGGGTTTTAAAGCTGAGCCAGACTCTGAAAGCTGCGCTACGCACTGCCAGCTCTGCTGACCACTCTCCCAATATTTCCGTTCAAATGCACTCATCGGTTGGTCAGCGCTGTATAACTGTACGCTAGTTTCATGACCCGCCAACGCCAGTGCCCTGACGAACTCCTCGATGTAGAGTCTCCAGTTGCTTCTAACGGTTAACTCCCCACCCAAGGTCAATAGATCACTGAATACAGGACTGGCATGCCAACGTCTCTGAACCTGAGCTGATTTAGGATAAGGGTTGGGGTAGAGAATAAAATGCTTGGCTAGACGCCACTCTGAAGCTGCAGCCAGGCGCCAAAAGTCGATTAAATCCGCTCGCACAAAGAGTAGGTTATCAAGCTCACCCGTGAAGCAGTTTTCGTGCTTACTAAGACGATAAGCAGAACGATCAACGGCTATGACATTGGCGTCTGGGTATCGATTGGCAAGATGACGTGAACTTTCACCAATACCACAGCAAGAGTCCAAGATAAGCTCTCCGGAACGACCTTTGAGCCAATCGGTCACCTGATCAAAGGCGACCTGAGTATGGTCGGCAATGGGTTTGCGAAATGGGTTATTTAAGTTACGCAATACAATCTCATCGAGACGCTCATGCAAACCGGCCTGATTGGTTGTCACGACCTTAGAGACACCCTGTTCTTGCTTGGTCATCGGTTATTTATGGTTCCAAACTTGTCAAAGCTTCGCGCTTTGTCTCTGCCCAAACAGCCACCAGTGTGGCGACCTGTTCAGCCGATAATTTTTTTCCATTACGAAGAAGGGCTTCAAGAAGCATTAGATTTTCGGTGAGCTGTGGCATTCCCAAAATACTGCTAGCGCCCTTCATTTTATGGATAAACTCAACATTTAGCTCATCGGACTCTTGCTGCAACGACTCAAGAGTTTGGGCGTATTTTTCAATGAATTGTGCAACATACTTTTTAGCCGTTTCATCACTGCTCCAATAATCTCTAGCCAGTGCTATATCAAAGTAGCTTTGAGGCCTATCTATATCGCATTGATTGGTGTTAGTTGAGATCGCATTTTCCTTCAGTGCTTCAGGCGCAATCAGTTCTGCAATTGCGACAACGGCTTTCTCAATATCGACCGGTTTAGTGATGTAGTTATTCATGCCGGACTCTAAAGCCTTTTCAATATCCTCAGCATAGGCGCCTGCCGACATACCAATTATGGGTAAATTTTCAAACCGCCGCAGGGCACGAATCCTTTGAGTCGCCTCAAGACCGTCTATGACTGGCATTTGCACATCCATCAATACCAAATCTATCGGTAACTCTGCCGCCCTTAAGAGTTTGATCGCCTCACTACCATCCTTGGCAAGAATCACTGAGGCCCCTTCCGCTTCAAGAAACTCGCGAGCTGAATCACGATTGAAAAGATTATCATCGACCACTAACAGTGTTCGGTTTAAAAGTCGCTGACTTGGAATATGTTCTGTCTCAGGCTGGGCATCAGAATTGATGATGCGTTTTAACGTAGAACTGGTAACAGGTTCTATCAAACAGTCATAGGGGCTGTTCTCATACTCTTCAATATGACTGACAGGACTGGTAACTGTAACCAGTTTTCCAGACCAATTAACGCCCTTGCTCAGTAACTCACTCTGGATCTCTGCTTCTAGACGCTGCAGGTTATTGCCGGACATCTCTTCATCGACAATGACAGAGTCAAAGGAGCGATCCGCTTTTATGGCTGAAAGGAGTTGATAGATCAGATAACTCTGCGTCTGTCCTACTTCATGGTCTAGACCCATCGTTTTGGCAACAGCCACAAGTGAATTACGTGTAAAGGGGTTTTTACAGGCAATAAGAACTCTAGCCTCTGTTATAGGATCAGGTTCAATAACCTTCACAGGCAGAGTCAATTCGAAGGAGACGGTAGTGCCTCGGAACTGCTGGGACTCAAAACTTAACTCACTTCCCATTAATGAGAGAAGTTGCTGGGTAATGCTAAGCCCTAGACCAGTCCCCCCAAATTTACGCGTTATCGAACCATCGCCCTGCTCAAAAGGCCTTAGAATTTTAGCTAAAACCTCATCACTCATGCCGATGCCAGTATCACGAATCGCAAAGCGAAGACGGGGTACAGAGTCTGCATTGATCACATTAACCGTCAACTCAACAGAGCCCCTCGAAGTGAACTTGATCGCGTTACTGATCAGATTGATCAAAATCTGTTCCAGGCGTTGCTGGTCGCCTGATATTTTGAGGTTACCCTGATAGCTCGGTGTAATCGCCAGGTGAACGTTCTTACTTTTAACTGAGCTGGACATGAGTAGAGCAACGGTTTCAAGCAGTTCATCCAGATAGAATTCGGTAGTCACCAGCTTGAGCTTACCGCTCTCTATCTTAGAAAAATCCAGAATATCGTCGATCAGCTTTTGTAATGACTGCCCCGCTCTTAGGATTTTTTTCGCTTTTTCGAGTACGGGTTTATTGGCGTTTTCAGCACGCGCTAAGGTTTGAGCCAAGGTCAGCACCGCATTCATAGGTGTTCTAATCTCATGACTCATATTGGCCAAAAACTCACTTTTAACCAGTGAGAGTCTTTCAGCCTCTTCAGCTTTATCCGTTAATGCTTGACGGAGTGCCTGCTCTTCCGAAACATCGCGCATTAAACGGATGGTATGAGCCTCGACTCCATCTTTAGCCGGCTGATAGATCAAGCAGACTTCACCCACTTTGGCCTCAGTACCTGGTGCTGGGCGCAGCTGTTTTTGAACTCGGATTGCGACACCTTGACGTTTAGCATCGAGGTGAAATTGGCGAGCAAACTCTGGTGTGATATCCATCAAATCAGGTATGGTTTTACCGATAACCTCTTCAGCAGTTTGATACCCCCACCACTGCGCAGTCTTATCGTCAGCATCGATTACCTTCAGGCTCTCAACACCTATCACGGCAAACATATTACCCATCTTGGTTAAGGCACTGAGATAAGCTTTTGAAAGTTTTTCAGAGCTTTGAACTTTTGCCACCTGTTCCGCGTAAGCTTGATTCAAACGCTCTAGTTCAGAATGCTCTTGCTCTAACTGTTTGTTAATCTGCGCTATTTTTGAGCTCTGTTTCGATAGAAGTAGATAGCGGTAAAGCAGCAGAAATATGACGCCCAGTGTGGCGAAAAAGAGATAGAGCAGCTTTTGTAAGCTCTCTTTAGTGAAAGGGCTCAATTCACTGTTTGGCACCATGCCCCACAGCTCTTGTAGCGCCCTGATTTCATCAGGGCTGAAGCTATCGTAGGCTTTATCAAAAAGGGTTTTCAGCATTCTATCTTGCGGGTTAAACGCAAAATGCATATTTAACTGCAGTCCCGATTCAGACTCTAGCAGTCTAACTTGCAGATCCTCATTAAAGAGGTGGGTATGGTTGATCAGATAGTTGGCAATCGAATAGTTCTCTACAAAGAGATCAACCTTACCGTTCAACAGAGCGGCCATCATCTCATCAAATGATAAGTACTCTTTATAGCGAACCTGAGGATAATGCTTCTTAAAATAGCTCTCAAAAATTGAGTCTTTCTGAATACCAACAATCTGACCATCCAGATCGGAAAAGCGCGTGTACCCTTTTAAACTGACTAGCCCAGTCAACAGTTCTAGTGTCTGCTTTTCACTGAAAAGATAGCGCTGTTGGCGCTCTTCAGTCAGCACCATATTACCGACAACATCTAACTGGCCATCGGCCAATTTTTCCATATGCTGCGACCACTCAAACCCATTAACAAAGCGCAGTTCAAGACCTAGCTTTTGGCTAATTTGTCGAGTTAAGTCAATTAGATAGCCTTTCGGCTGACCCGCATCAACATAGTTAAAGGGGCGCCAATTGCTATAGGTGGGCATTCTTATGGTCTGTTTATTCTCGAGATAGTCACGCTCTTGTTGACTCAGTTGAGAGAGTAATTCGGCATCAGAAGCAGCGATCCGGGGAGCCTGTAGTGTTAACGCTAACAATAGAGCTATTTTCAATATAAGCTTCATACCTGGACCAAAGGATCGGGTTATTAATACAAAAACTGAACACTAGTTAGTTGATAGTGCTAGTTTAAGACCATACCCCATAAACAGTGATCCCGCTAACCCTTTCGCAAAGCCTGAAAGTTTCCCCCCCTCTGCTAGAAGAGACTTGAAATAGATCGTCATAAGAATCAACACCGCAAGATAGATCTGTGAACAGAGTTGAACAACCAGACCCAAAATGGCGAAAGAGAGCCAGGGGTTGTCGTAGCTTGGATCGACAAATTGAATGAAGAACGAGACAAAAAAGAGTATTGCCTTGGGGTTAAGAAGGCTGATCGTCAGCGCTACTCTAAACGGGTGTTTAGAGTCCTTGGGCAAATCGATGTCCGAATCACTGTTTTGAGGTTTAGTGAAAAGCGATCTTAGCAGACCAAAACCGAGCCACATCAGATAGAGTCCACCGGCATATTTAAGCAGCGTAAAGAGAATTGGGGTGGTTTGAATCAGGCTCGCCACACCGGCGACTGACAGTGTCATCAACGTCAGATCCCCTACAAAAATACCCGCCGCGCCTTGAAACCCTGCGAGAGCGCCACGGCGCCCTGCTACCGTAGCGACGTACATAGAGTTGGGACCGGGCAGCAAAATAATAATGATTGTCCCAATAAGATAGGTGTAGAAATCCACTATTCCAAACATCTGTTACTCCCCGACAAACCAACTAAACGGCTGTTCTGACACGACAGCACCGGTTTTATCTAACTGCTGATCAACAACATCATACTGACCACCAGATAGTCGGAACAAGCAGCGAGATCGAGTGCCGTAGGTTTCACTGATAATCAACTGAGAAGAGAGTAAGCGCTCCCAATCGGCAGGGATACCGGTATCTGGAAGTTCAGCGTCATTCGCTAGGTTAGGGTCCATTAATAGACCAGATCCGTTCAGTTGAGTCTCTAGCAACACACCCTGTTCGGAGATCTGTTGGCGTGCCAGTGTCACTTTAGGCCATGGAGTATCAAGTGCATCATTACTCAGAGCATGTACTCCGGGTTCTATTGGCTGAAGGTCAGGACTGTTTGAACTCATCCAAAACAACGCCCCAGGCTCACCAACAATCAAATTAAAGCCGGCATATTGATCTCTATTCTCTTTTAACGCTTGAGCAATCTTCTGGATTGATTCGTTTGAGTTTAAGAACAGCAGTGGAATCTCACCCCGACTGCGAGCGCCCTCTACGCCAATATAACCAGGGCGAATGTTCGTCAAAAATGCGAATCGACCAGAGCGATTGAACCCCAACCAAGTTCCTTTGGCTTTTAAATCTTGGCCGGCCAACACCTCTGAAGAGTCACTTCGATGAACAGGCCACCAGTGCATAGGCAGAGCTGGCCTGTCATGGAACTCATCTCGATTGGCTACCAAGAGTAACGGGGTAGTGTGGTTAGGACGCCAGTTGAAAGCTAACAGACACATTGCAAAAATCAGACCGCTATTGAACGAGAGCAAGACGGCCGGCGGGCACCTTGGCATAGTGAATACGATGACCTGGCGCCAACTCGTAGAGATCGCCATTCTCACCGATCAGTTGAACCGGTACGGAGTACTTACGAGCAATCTCGGCATTCGCTTTGATGTGCTCAGGCTCACCATGCAATGGCACCGCAATAATCGGTTGTACCCAAGAGTACATATCGGCTAATTCAGCCTGACAAGGGTGGCCAGATGCATGAATCGGCGTCGAGCTGGTGGCCGATTCAACCACTTTAACTTTGCGCGCTTTAAAACGATCCAACATCCGCTCTACCAACCGCTCATTTCCGGGAATAAGGAACGAACTCATCAACACCAGATCGCCCTCCTCCATTGAAAAATGAGGATAGGAGTCTAGCGCTAAGCGATTCAGTGCTGCACGCTCTTCTCCCTGGCTACCGGTCGCAATCGCGAACACTTCTTCGGCTGGAAGATAACCCAAATGAGACTCATCAATGGGTTCTAGCTCATCAGGCCAGTAACCGGTCATTTTGGCGATGGAGTAGATGTTTTTTAGAGAACGACCAATCAGAGCAAAGCGTCGACCTAAAGCATCTGCTACACGGGCAACTGTGACAAGGCGGGCCAAATTGGAGCTAAAGCAACTGACCACAATTCGACCTTGAACCGACTCCAGCTGTTTCAAAATGCCGCGATAACAGATCGACTCTGATTTCGACATTCCCGGTTTCAGCGCATTGGTCGAATCACAAAGCAGTGCACGAATATTCAGTTTAGAGAGCCCTTTATAGAGTGACTCATCGAACGGCTCACCAATGACTGGGTCATAATCGATTTTCCAGTCGGCGGTGTGCAGTACCGTACCAACAGCCGTTTCAATAAGCAGAGACTGTGCTTCTGGAATCGAGTGCGTAATAGGTAGAAATTCAAGGGTGAAGTTACCGAGAGTAAATCGCTCCCGTTGGTTGATCACATGAATAGGTACTCGGCCATCTAAGCCATGCTGTGCCAGTTTTCTTCTTAGCACCTCTGCCGCGAAAGGCGAAGCGTATACGGGTGCTTTCAAGCGTGGCCAGAGGAACGGCAGAGCTCCCAAGTGATCCTCATGGGCATGGGTTATGACAATTCCCTTAAGGTTCTCTTTTTGACGCGAGATGAACTTGGGGTCGGCTGACACTACAGCTGCAGTGCGGTGCGATTCAGGATCAACCACCTCGTCAAAGGTGACACCACAGTCGATCATGATCCAGTCACCGGCGTGACCGAGAAGATTCATGTTCATACCGATCTCGCCTGAACCCCCTAAGGGCAAAAACCAGAGATCTTCCTGGCCGGGTGAGAGCAGAGCTGATGTTTGATCACTCATGATCAGTGTGGCACCTCAACACGTTGCACTCTGGGTTTTGAAAAGAGAATCACTAACATTAAGCCTGATAGGGTTGTAACCGCGAATCCGATCAGTAGAGGCAGAACAGTGCCATCAAACTGCATGCCGATCAGCGAGCCAACCAAGACACCCAGCAACATGGTAAAGGCCCCAATAGTGCCTGAAGCGACACCTGCGATTTTACCGAAGGGCGCCATTGCCAACGCGTTGAGGTTGCCGAACAACAAGCCAAAAAAGAAGGTCGTAACAATCATCATCAGGATAAACACCTGTAGAGGAACCGTCAGCTGCCAAGCACCAATGACGATCGCCTCTAGCAATGAAATTAGACCCGATAACGCCATGACAAAGATGACCAACTTTCTGAGCTCAAAGCGGTAGACCAGCTTTGAGTTCATGAAAGAGGATATCCCAACCCCAAGCGCCATCATTGCAAAGTAGACCGGAAAGAGTGCGCCAGTATCGTAGATGCCTTGAAGTATCCCCTGTACGGAGACCAAAAAGCCAATCAATGATCCATGTACCAAGCCGCCGGCAAAGGTGTAGATAAACCCTTCGCGGGTCGTCACAACCTGACGCATCGCCTTCATCACTGGTTTAAAGGAGAGAGTCGATTGATGCTCTGGATTAAGCGTCTCCTCTTGGCGTAGAGAAAACCAGATCCAGGCCGCCGTTGTCAGCACCAACAGCATGCCAAACACTGCTCGCCAATCGGCGACAAGCAATACCAGTTGGCCCAGCATAGGGACCACAACGGGACTGAATATAAAGATGGTCATGATCAGTGACATCACACGCGCCATGTCGGGCCCAACGTATTTATCACGCACAATCGCCATGGTAACAACACGCGGACCCGCTGCACCTAACCCCTGTAACACTCGTCCCACCAACATGACCTCAAAGGTCTCTGCAAACAGAGAGATCAGGGTGCCGATCAGCATCAGTGTAAAGCCAAGATAGACCGCAGGCTTTCGACCCCAGGCATCGGCAAGGGGGCCATAGAAAAACTGCCCTACAGCCAGACCCAACATAACGCTAGTAATAACAAACTGATAACGGTTGTTGTCGAGGGCGTTAAGATCAGATCCAATTTCATGCAGGGCAGGCAACATCGCATCGACATAGAGCGCCATTAGACATTGCAAAGCGGCCATCAAGAGCAAAAACTCTGGCTTCACGGGAGATTTGGTGTTCATACCATTCCAAATGACGCGCGTGGCATCAATCGAGTTAAAGAGGTGTACCTACCTCTTCGTCTTCAATCACCTCAGTCTCTTCTGAGGCTAGTTGATACCACTCCATCAACTCTGGGGTCTGCAGCAGCCAATCTCGGTATTGTGAGGCAGGCTCTGTCAGTTCGATCTGATAGGTATGAAAACGAGAAGCAATCGGTGCAAAGAATGCATCTAGTATACCTAAGTCGACTCCCTTCTCGCGAGCATTAATGAACCAAGGATCACTCCAGATCTGATCAATACGCTCAATCTCTGATCGCACCGTCTCAGACACACTGATCGATCGCTGTGCACGGCAGTTCATCGGTAGCGCATGCCTTAGATTGGCAAAACCAGAGTGGACCTCAGAGACTATGGATCTCGTTTTAGCACGATCTTGCAGGGATTCTGGCCAACCTAATCCTGCTAGATGCGCTTCACTGAGGTATTCACAGATTGCTAGGGAATCCCAAACCTGAAGCTCAGAATCGATCAGCACCGGCACACGCCCTGCATCACTGTATTGGGAGAGTTTTTCATGGAAGTCCGACTCAAACAGGGCTAAACGTTCCAGATCAAAATAGAGGCCTGATCGCTTCATAAAAAACCAAGCACGCAGTGACCAGCTTGAGTAGTTGTGGTTACCAATAATCAACTTAAGAGCGGATTGGTTGGATGTGGCTAAATTCCACATGCAGAGGCGCCTCGTTTTTTAAGATATTGTTGATGGTACTCTTCTGCAGGCCAGAAGGTTTGAGCCGGCACAATCTCAGTCACGATAGGGTTCGCAAACACGCCACTGGTTCCAAGAACCGCTTTTGACTGCTCCGCTAAGATGCGTTGCGTATCATCTTGATAAAAGATCGCTGAACGATATTGCGTGCCAACATCAGGTCCCTGTCGATTCAGCGTGGTGGGATCATGCCATTGCCAAAAAGAGTCTAAAAGGGCTTCATACGCGATAAGGTGTTCATCAAATTCGATCTGCACCACCTCGGCATGACCCGTCTGGCCAGTACAGACATCCTGGTAGCTCGGCTGATCGAGAGCACCGCCCATGTAACCCACTTGAGTGCCGGTCACACCCGTCAAATCGGAAAATCGCAGTTCAACACCCCAAAAACAACCTGCAGCAAATGTAGCTAATGCCATACAAACACCTCCAATAATATCGAATGGATGTACGTTACTCTTTCAGAGAGTCGATCAGCACAGAGTGCCACGCAACTCTTTTTTCATCTAAGGTCATCGATGCATGCGCCGGACTGGTCGACGGCAGCTGAAAAAAGTCTATCCCCTTTGCTTTAGCAAACTGATCAAACCCAGCTCGTTTGAATAGCCTCATCGCTGCCCCGCCATTTAAAACAATGCACTTCAACTTGGGCAAGCTCTCGATGAGTTGATCAATTGGATTGTAGTGAACAGTCGATGACTTGATATCTGAATCCAGTGATCCCGGCCGTTCGGCTTCAGCAACGACGTCCCAAAACCCAATCCCACCTTCCAAGGCTGCGGCCAACTTCTGTTCGTAACTCATTGAATTTGGCATCTGCAGCCAGTCACACAGAATAGGCCAAAGCGCATTTCTAGGGTGGGCATAGTACTGCTGCTCAGCGATCGATTTTTTACCAGGCAGTGAGCCTAGGATTAGCAGTTTAGTGCTCGTATTGCAGACTGCGCTAAACGAGTGATCAATCATCCTTTTGGGTCCACTGAAGAATTCCTATATGCTATGGCCTTTCAGCCTAACTAAGCGGTTTTAACAACGCAATGTCGACCTATGCCATCGGAGATATTCAAGGGTGCTATCGAACACTGATCGCCCTACTTGATTCACTCCAATTCAGTGAAGATGACCAGCTATGGATTGCTGGCGATCTGGTTAATCGAGGTCCTGACTCCTTAGAGGTTTTGCGATTTATAAAATCACTTGGACCTCGCGCGCGCATTGTTCTTGGCAATCATGACCTGCACCTGTTAGCACTTGCCTCAGGTGTCGATCGAAAGGTAGGAAAAACATTAAAACCGATCATGCAGGCGCAAGATCGCAATGAGTTACTGAGTTGGCTTATACAACAACCACTGATTCAACGCTGCGACGCCTTAGGCTATGTGATGACCCATGCAGGCATTCCCCACATCTGGTCCTTAGAACAAGCTGAGCAACTGGCGAAAGAGGTGACTGATTGCTTAAACAGCACCCTGTCCGTCCACTATTTCGAACAGATGTATGGCAATAAACCCGCCAAATGGAAAGATGAGATCATTGGCTTCGATCGATTGCGAACGATCACTAACTACTTCACCCGCATGCGCTATATTAAACCCTCTGGTAAATTGGACTTTGACGCAAACGGTGGATTAGACGAACAGCCTGAGGGTTTCCTCCCCTGGTTTGAACTACCGACACAGGTCAGTTCTCACAAACAGATTACCGGTCACTGGGCGGCATTAGGGCTGCGAGTGGCACCCAATCATTACGCTCTCGACACCGGATGTGTTTGGGGCGGAGAGTTAACGGCTTTGAGACTAGAGGATGGATCGATCTTCTCGATCTCAAGCCAAGAGTTAAATCGTTAAGAATGACTAAGGATACTAAATGAATCAATTTAAACACGTCGTTGCAAAAGATGCCCTAGAACTCATTGAGAAAGGCGCCGTTGTAGCCGACATTCGTGATGGACAGAGCTTTGCCAACAATCACATCAAAGGCGCTGTTAATCTAACCAATGACAACCTACAAGAGTTCATCGATAGCCACGAATTCGATTCGCCCATTCTTGTCTGCTGTTACCACGGTATGAGCAGCCAATCTGCAGCCGCTTTCCTTTGTGAGCGTGGCTTTGAAGAGGTCTACAGCATTGATGGCGGTTTTGAACGCTGGGTATTGGCCTTCCCTGAGCACTGCGAAAAAGGTTAACCATGCAGATCTATCTGGTGGGTGGTGCTGTGCGTGACGAACTACTCGGTCTTGAGGTTAAAGACCGAGATTGGGTCGTCGTCGGTGCCACACCAGAAGCGATGCTTGAAGCGGGTTATAGGCCGGTTGGCAGTGACTTTCCCGTCTTCCTCCATCCTGAAACGCACGAAGAGTATGCCTTAGCCAGAACCGAACGCAAAAGTGGCCGCGGCTACAAAGGGTTCACCTTCCATACTGATCCAAGCGTCACCCTGGATGAGGATCTACTCAGGAGAGACCTGACGATTAATGCGATGGCCAAGAGTGATACTGGCGTCATTACCGACCCATTCAACGGCCAAAAAGATCTAAATGCTCGCCTACTCAGGCACGTCTCTGACGCCTTTTTAGAGGATCCCCTCCGCGTACTTCGTGTGGCCCGTTTCCATGCGCGTTTTGCCCACCTTGGTTTCAAAGTCGCACCTGAGACCCTAGCATTAATGCAGGGTATGAGCGCCTCGGGTGAGCTGGACCATCTGACCACAGAGCGGGTTTGGCAGGAGTTTGAGCGAGCGCTAAATACTAAGACACCCAGTCAGTTCTTAACTACCTTAGCAAAGAGTCATGCCAACTACCTGCTGGCACCACTGGACAGGATTGCGTTGCAGGATTTGCATAGCGTCGATAGTCCACTACTTGAAGCGGCTGAGGAGCGATTTGCTCTGTTGTGCCACCTTGCGAATCTGAGCACCGAGGAGGTTGACGCCTTAGCGCTCAAACTCAAAGTCCCCAACCGTTTCAAATCGCTAGCGATTGCCTTCTCTAGACACTCAGCGACTCTGTCGAATTTCCCAACAGCTGATGCCGAACAAAAACTTCAGTTAATCAACGATCTTAAATTGATCAAGCAACCCACCGCCGCTGAGCCTCTGATCCATATTCACGACGCACTGCAGCAGGATAACCGATTCAACTCTGCTGACTTAGCGACAGCCGTTGAGTCAGTCGCAGCTGTTCAGCCAAAACAGGTGATGGCTGATGGATTCTCGGGTGCCGAGCTAGGATCTGAGTTGCGTCGCAGACAGATTGAGAGATTGTCGACTCTCTCTGCTTAACCCTTCAAAATAACGGCTAGAAAATAACCGATCGAAAGTAACGCGCACAAAAAAGGCCGCTCAATGAGCAGCCTTTAATGATCGATTTTGCTTAAGAGATCTTACCGTGACAGGCTTTGTATTTCTTGCCTGATCCACAAGGACAAGGTTCGTTACGCCCTACTTTACGATCATCACGTTTGAAGGTTGCTGGTTGTTCTTCGCCTTCAATACCGCTATCAGTCTCTTCACCCTGCATTCCCGTCGCAGCATCGTGTTTGAAGTCCATGGCCTGTTTCTCAGCCGCTTCACGACGCTGACGCTCCATCTCTTGAACATCTTCAGGAGCACGCACTTGAACGTGGCTGATGATACGAACAACGTCGGCTTTGATGTTCTCTAGAAGCCCCTGGAACAGTTCAAACGACTCACGTTTGTACTCCTGTTTCGGGTTTTTCTGAGCATAACCACGTAAGTGAATGCCACGACGAAGTAGATCCATCGTCTGCAGGTGCTCTTTCCAAAGCTGGTCCAGCACTTGAAGCATCACTTGCTTCTCGAAATTACGGAAGGATTCGGTTCCGACCAACGCCTCTTTCTGGCGATACACTTCAACGATCTGATCAAGAATGCGTGTGCGCAGTGTCTCTTCGTAGAGGTTATCGTCCTCATCTAGCCACTGCTGAATCGGCATCTCAACGGCAAAGCGTGTTTTGATCTCCTCTTCCAGACCCGGGATATCCCACTGTTCAGAGAGTGACTCAGGTGGAATAAAGGTGCTGATGGTGTCGTTAACCACCTCTTCACGGATCGCATCGATGGTTTCAGAAATATCATCGCTCGACATCAACTCATTGCGCTGATCGTAGATGACGGTACGCTGGTCGTTAGCAACATCATCATACTCAAGAAGCTGCTTACGAATATCGAAGTTTCGGCCTTCCACTTTGCGCTGAGCTTTCTCAATGGCATTGGAGACCATCTTATGCTCAATCGCTTCACCTTTCTCCATACCTAGCGCTTTCATCATGTTACGAACACGATCGGAAGCGAAGATACGCATCAAGTCATCTTCAAGTGACAGGAAGAAACGTGACGAACCTGGGTCACCTTGGCGGCCAGCACGACCACGCAACTGATTATCGATACGACGAGACTCGTGACGCTCAGTACCGATGATGTGTAGACCACCCGCCTCAAGCACCGCTTCATGACGCTTAGACCAATCCGCTTTAGCGGCTTCGATCTGCTCTTCTGTAGCATTTTCACCTAGTGCTTCAAGTTCAACTTCAAGCTTACCGCCAAGCATGATATCGGTACCACGACCGGCCATATTGGTTGCAATGGTGACTGCACCTGGACGACCCGCTTCAGCGATGACACCCGCTTCTCGGTCGTGTTGCTTGGCGTTCAGTACGTTATGTTTGATGCCTGCTTTATCAAGCATCTGCGAAAGAAGTTCAGAAGAGCTGACTGACGCAGTACCCACTAGAATTGGGCGTTGCTGCTCTTGGCAGTGCTTAACCTCTTTAACGATCGCTTCGAACTTATCTTCGATCGACAAGTAGACCAGATCGTTGTAATCGATACGTTGAATCGGACGGTTAGTCGGAATCACCACTACGTCCAGACCATAAATTTGACGTAACTCGAACGCTTCTGTATCCGCTGTACCGGTCATACCCGATAGCTTGTTGTAGAGACGGAAGTAGTTCTGGAAGGTGGTCGACGCCAAGGTTTGGCTCTCCATCTGGATCTCAACACCCTCTTTCGCTTCAACAGCTTGGTGAAGACCTTCTGACCAACGACGGCCCGCCATGATACGACCAGTATGCTCATCGACGATGACAACCTGACCACCCTGAACGATGTAGTCACGATCTTTAACAAACAGATGGTGTGCGCGAAGTGCCGCTAGGACATGGTGCAATAGAGTTAGGTTCTGCGGAGCATAGAGACTATCGCCTTCCGCAAGAAGACCCGCTTCGATCAACATGCCTTCAACTTTTTCATGACCCGCTTCGGTCAACTCAACGGTACGGTTCTTCTCATCAACGTGGAAATCTTCATTGATTACCTGCGTCTCATCTTTGACATCAATCTCACCTTCAAATTGAGTCAGATGTGGAATCAGTGTGTTGATCGCTTTGTAGGTTTCTGAACTGTCTTCAGCAGGACCTGAGATGATCAACGGGGTACGTGCTTCATCGATCAGAATCGAGTCCACCTCATCGACCACGGCAAAGTTGAAATCACGCTGAACCTTATCGGTCAGGTTGAACGCCATGTTGTCACGAAGGTAGTCGAAGCCAAATTCATTATTGGTACCGTAGGTGATATCACAGGCATAGGCGGCGCGTTTGGTCTCACCATCCTGACCTGATACAACGACACCCACTGATAGACCCAGTGCTTCATAGAGTGGACGCATCCACTCAGCATCACGACTTGCCAGGTAGTCGTTGACGGTTACGACGTGAACACCTTTGGCAGAGATTGCGTTTAGATAGACCGCAAGCGTCGCAACTAGGGTTTTACCTTCACCGGTACGCATCTCAGCCACTTTGCCATCATGCAGTGTCATACCACCGATCAACTGTACGTCGAAGTGGCGCATACCCATCACGCGCTTTGACGCTTCACGACAGTTGGCAAAGGCTTCAGGTAGGAGCTTATCTAGAGACTCTCCCTGTTCGAGTCGCTCTCTAAATTGAGCCGTTTTCTCTTTGATCCCCTCGTCACTGAGTGATTCAAACTCGGGTTCTAGTTCGTTAATTTGTTTAACGATGCGGCCCATACGTTTAAGTTCACGATCGTTTTTACTGCCGAAAATTTTAGAGAGGAAAGAGGTAAGCATGATTGGGTCAACTAGTGAGTCATTATTAATTAAGTTTTTTATGGGGGCACTCAGCCTAAAAACAACCTTTTACTGAGTAAACCCTTAGCTATTTTGCAAAAAAATAGGGCCGATCTAAGTCGGCCCTGTTTTATAACATGTTTTGCTCAATCAGACAGCCGCTGCTGGACGCTGATATGATATGGGGGCTTTGTGATCGTCAGTTTCGAAGGTCACCACTTCCCATGCAGATTCATCTTCTAGAAGCGTACGTAGCAGACGGTTATTCAGGAAGTGACCTGATTTATCACCGTAGAACTCACCGATCAAGCTCTTACCGAGTAGGTAGAGATCACCGACTGCATCAAGAATTTTGTGTTTAACGAACTCATCTTCGTAACGAAGGCCATCTTCATTGAGGATACGGTAGTCATCAACAACAATTGCGTTATCAAAGCTGCCACCCAACGCCAAGTTTTGAGAACGTAGGTATTCGATATCACGCATAAAACCAAAAGTACGCGCACGTGCTACCTCTTTAACAAAGGAGGTGCTCGAAAAATCGAGGGCAGCATGCTGAGTACGGTTTTCAAATACTGGGTGATCGAACTCAATCTGAAAACCGACTTTGAATCCATTGAACGGAAGGAATTTAGCAATCTTACCTTCGTGTTCAACCTGAACCTCTTTAAGGATACGGATGAACTGTTTAGGCGCGTTCTGCTCTTCAATACCGGCAGACTGAACCAAGAAAACAAAAGGAGCGGCACTGCCATCCATAATCGGGACTTCTTCAGCACTCAGCTCGATGTAGGCATTATCGATACCCAGACCCGCCAGAGCAGATAAAAGGTGCTCGATCGTCGCAACACGAGCGCCACCCATAGAGATGTTGGTTGACAGCGTGGTGTCAGAGACATTGTGCGCAACAGCAGGGATTTCAACCACGGGATCAAGATCCACACGACGGAAGATAATACCCGTATTAACAGGGGCTGGGCGCAAGGTCAGGTAGACTTTTTGACCTGAATGCAGGCCGATACCTGTCGCTTTAATGCTGTTTTTGAGTGTGCGCTGTTTAATCATCCGCGGGGGCAACCAATCCAGTTATGACGTATTAACAGCACATCATAAAGGAAAGCCACCCCGCTTCCTAGCGTTTACTCAAAAAATATTCAGGTTCCGTTCAGCGACGAAGATAGGTCGGAACATCAAAGTAATCGAGATCCGCGTAAGGATCTTCAGGCTCCGGCTTATCCAGCAGTGCTTCAATATTAGTTCGTTTCAGAATCTCAGGAAGCTCGAACGTATTGATGTCCAATTTCGCTTTAGGCTCTCTGTTTTCAACAACCAACACAGGTTCCGGTATAACGTTCTGCTGAGTAGAACTTAACCCTGTTGCTACAACCGTAACCTTAATTTCGTCTCCCAGAGTTTCATCGACTACCGTGCCGACCACGATAGTGGCATCTTCAGCGGCGTACTCTGCAACCAGATCGCCCACTTCCGAAAACTCACCCAGGCTTAGATCTTTCCCTGCCGCTACATTGACCAAGACACCCTTAGCCCCTTTAAGATCAACCCCTTCTAAAAGAGGACTTTGAACCGCCTGCTCTGTCGCAATTCGAGCACGCTCATCACCTAATGCCCGGCCAGTGCCCATCATCGACATGCCCATCTCTGTCATCACAGTACGCACATCGGCAAAGTCGACATTGATCATGCCTGGACGAGTGATTAGATCAGAGATGCCCTCGACCGCCCCTTTAAGAACATTATTGGCTTCCGCAAAGGCTTTAATCAACGTCACCTTACTACCAAGCGCGCTCATCAACTTCTCGTTGGGAATTATAATCAACGAGTCAACCGCCTCTTTAAGCTCAGAGATACCCTGATCCGCAATACGCATTCTGCTCTTGCCTTCAAACTTAAACGGCTTAGTCACGACCGCAACCGTCAGCGCACCCAATTCACGTGCAACCTCGGCAACCACTGGCGCTGCCCCGGTACCTGTACCACCGCCCATGCCGGCCGTAATGAACACCATATCGGCACCCGCCAACTGTTCAGCAATCGCAGCTCGACTCTCTTGAGCCGCGGCACGCCCAACCTCTGGATTAGCACCCGCGCCAAGACCATTGGTCGTTTCGCGACCAATGTGCAGCGCCTCACTTAAAGTAATATCACTCAACGCCTGGGCATCAGTATTCACACAGATAAACTGAACCCCATCCATGGCTTGTGTACGCATATGAGCAACCGCGTTACCGCCGCCACCCCCGACGCCGACCACTTTGATCTTTGCGCCTTCTGCAGCCTGATCAATTAACTGAAACATCTTCTCTCCCCCTTTCAACTCTATTCCCCAATAGAGATGAAGCATTTAAATACTCACGCTCAAATTCTGCTGATTGAGTCGTGAAAACCTGTTTTAGGAACGCTTGGTTCCTGAACCCTTTTTCCATTTAACCGCCACACCATTGGTGTAACGGATATCAACCTCTTCAATTGACTCTTGCTGCTTAATCAGCTGCGTTTCATAGACCTGTATGAAGCGCCTTAGTCTGGGCATCAGGTCATCACGACCTGCGACCACTTTGATTCCATTATTGAGATGCAGTGTCCAAGCACCTCGAGACTCCAACTCCAGTCCAGCCAAGGTAATACCCGATCGAATAAACAGTGAGTTTAGATCCCTAAACTGCTGCATAATTCGAACCGTCTCGTGGGACGGTCCTGACAACTCGGGCAGGGCTTGATAAGCATCGACCCTCTCTGGCCAGAAGATGTCACCCTGGTGATTCAATAAGCCTCGATTTCCCCAACGTGCAACAGGAACCTCTTCAATCAACTTCACTTGTAAAGCCGGTGGCCAAGCTCGGCGCACCTCAACTTCATTGATCCATGGCTCCTCAACAAGTCGCTCTTGAATGGCGCCAAGGTCGAGCTCCAAAATGCGTCCATTGATACCCGCTGCTACCTGATTCGCGATGACAGTTTTATCGATGTGACGGGTTGCTCCATCGACAACAACGGTCTCTACAGGACGATTCAACCACTGGGTATACTCGCGAACCGCTGTGAATATCAGTGACAGCAAAATCCCGCAGATGGTCAGTACCAACACCGGCTTCCAGATCCAATCCGACTCATTTGCCACCTCGGACTCAACCAAACGATCAGCTCGCTCAAAGAGGATCTCCGCCTCTTGCGCAGCTGACTGTTGAGTCTCAACGATCTCAGCCACTTGAGTGGGGATCGTTTTTTTCCAAGGTAGGCTGAAGGCCACGACTATCGAGCCTCCATCACAATTTCGACACAGAGTTCACTAAAACTAATTCCGGCCTGTTTTGCCGCCATAGGCACCAGACTGTGATCGGTCATACCCGGTGTGGTATTTACCTCTAACAACTGAAACTGACCCGCTTGATCCATCATCAAATCCACGCGCCCCCAACCACTACAACCGACTACATGGAAAGCCTGCTCAACCAGACCTTGCATCTCTTCGATCTGCTCGTTGTCCAGGCCGGTATCAAACAGGTATTGAGTGTCATTCGCTTGGTACTTAGCATCGAAGTCGTAAAACTCATGGGGTGTCACAAGGCGAATAATGGGCAGTGCACGGCCATTTAGAATTGCGACGGTGAACTCAGGACCATTGACCCACTGTTCGGCGATCACTCGGCTATCAAACTGAGCCGCCACAGCATAAGCATCACGTAACTCTTGAGCGCTGCTGACACGACTCATGCCAATACTCGACCCCTCATTAGCGGGTTTCACCATCAGAGGCAGTCCGAGATCCTCAACGATCTGATCAAAGTCACTGCTTGGGCAAAGCGACGCATAGGCTGGAGTGGGTAGACCGGCACCTAACCAGAGCTGCTTGGTGCGCATCTTATCCATTCCCACCGCAGAGGCTGCGACGCCGCTGCCGGTGTAAGGCTTATTAATCAGTTCAAGAGCGCCTTGTAGCTGGCCATCTTCTCCACCAGGCCCGTGGACAATCAGAAACGCGCGATCAAATTCGGTTTCGACTAATTGAGTTAATGGGTTCTGTCCATTACCTGTCAAATCCAGTGCGAACGCATCGACACCGGCACTCTGCAGCGCCGCTAATACCGCATTACCACTGTTCAGAGATACCTGACGTTCTGACGCATTGCCACCCATGATAACGGCGACACGACCTAGGCTTTGCAGCTCTTGTTTGGAGTATTTAGTAATCGATTCAGCCATCAGACTTAGACCTCACCCCAGTGTTCACGTAGCTGGTGAGCCAGCGTTGTGATGTTCCCTGCACCCTGAGTCAGAAGCAGATCACCCGGTTGCAGAACCTCTTTCAACATCTCGGCTATGTGCTCATTTGATTCAACAAAAATGGGCTCTTTGCCACGTTGACGCAGAGAACGGCAGAGGGAACGTGTGTCCGCGCCTGGAATCGCCTCCTCACCGGCTGCATAGACCTCAAGCAGCAGTAGCTGATCGGGACGTTGCAACACCTGAACAAAATCTTCATAGAGATCACGCGTACGTGTGTAGCGGTGAGGCTGATAGACCATCACTAAGCGACGACCCGGCCAGCCCTCTTCGACCGCACTGATCACCGCTTGAACCTCACGTGGGTGATGACCATAATCATCGACCAGTGTCACGCTACCACTCTCTAGTGGCAGCTCACCCAACACCTGGAAACGACGTCCGACGCCTTCGAACTTCTCCAATGCTCGACAGATCGCGGCATCGTCGATCTCTTCATCCGTTGCAACGGCAATCGCCGCGAGTGCGTTCAACACGTTGTGGCGTCCTGGCATATTTAGACAGACCGAAAGATCACTTAGTCCACCTGGACGTCTCACCTTAAAACGGCTCTGCAGTCCATTCTGCTCTAGGTCATAGGCTTGGAAGTCTGCATCCTCGGAGAAGCCATAACTAAGCATGGGTCGCCCAACCTCTGGCATCAATTCGCGCACGACGGGATCATCGATACACATAACGGCCAGTCCGTAAAATGGGAGATTCTGCAGAAAACGGATAAAGGTCTGCTTCAACTTGCCGAAGTCACCGTCGTAGGTATCCATATGATCGGCATCGATGTTGGTGACAATCGCCACCATCGGCTGCAGGTGCAGGAATGAGGCATCAGACTCATCCGCTTCAGCGACTAAGTAACGACTGCGCCCAAGCTGAGCATTGGTGCCTGCACTGGTTAGACGACCGCCAATTACAAAGGTGGGTGACTGTTGCGCTTCTGCGAGAATAGAGGCAACCAAACTGGTTGTCGTTGTTTTACCGTGTGTGCCTGCCACTGCAATCCCATGGCGGTAGCGCATCAACTCGGCCAACATTTCAGCTCGACGAACCACCGGTATTAATTGCTCTTTGGCGCGAGCAACTTCTGGGTTGGTTTGATCGACTGCTGTTGAGGTGACTAGGACATCTATCCCCTCGACATTCTCAGCCGCATGGCCAATAAAAATGGTCGCGCCGAGTGACTTAAGTCGATTGGTCACTGCCGACTCACGGATATCAGAACCGGAAATAGCATAACCCTGGTTCAATAACACTTCGGCGATGCCACACATACCCACACCACCGATGCCCACAAAGTGGATTCGGTTAATACGGCGCATCTCTGGCACTTCATACTCTTTACGATGTCCGGCTTTTGGGCTCATAGGGCCACCTCCAAACAGATATCAGCGACCTGACGGGTTGCGTCTGGTTTCGCCTGAGAACGCGAAGCGTTAGCCATGGCCAACAGATCGGTTCGAGATTGATGTTGTTTCAGCCATTGAGAGAGTCCCTCGGCTGTTAAATTCTTTTGTGCAATTAGGTCTGCACCCTTAGCGTCAACCAAATACTGAGCGTTTGCTGTTTGATGGTCATCAACCGCATGAGGGAAGGGAATAAATAGAGCAGGCACACCGGCTATAGCAATTTCAGAGACGGTTAATGCCCCCGCTCGGCAGATCACTAAATCGGCCCAGGCATAAGCCTCATCCATGGATTCAATGTAGGGCACGACCTCGGCTTCAACACCGGCATCTGCATAAGCCTGTTGGCAACGTTCAATGTGCGTCGGTCCAGATTGATGCCACAGATTGGGGCGCTCTTGCGATGACAATCTAGCCACAGCTTGAGGTACCAAGTCGTTGATCGCTAATGCACCCAGACTGCCCCCCACTACTAGACAATTGATGGCCCCGCTTCGCCCTGCAAACCGTTCATCAGGCGCTGCAACATCCAAAATAGGGCCACGAATAGGATTACCAACCACTTCACCTTGTGCGCCCGATTTAAAGGCGTTGGGAAAGGCTTGGAGAACACGTTTAGCAAATCGACGAGACTGTGTATTCGTCAATCCAGCGACTGCATTTTGCTCATGAATCACCAGAGGCTTATTAAGTAGCCAAGCGGCTAGGGCTCCAGGCCCCGATGCAAAACCACCCATACCCAAAACGGCATCTGGCTGAACCTGTTTTACTACCTTGAAGGCCTGCCATAGCGCCTTAATCAATTTGAAAGGCGCAGCAATAAGGCTCAGTTTGCCTTTCCCTCTTAGGCCTGAGACGTTAATGGCATGCAACCTAATGCCCGCTTCAGGGACCACTCGATTCTCAATACCACGAACAGAACCTAACCACTCCACCTGGTGACCCTCAGCACGCAACAGATCAGCCACGGCAAGTGCTGGGTAGACATGCCCGCCGGTACCGCCGGCCATAATGAGTAGGCGTTTAGACTGACTCATGAGAGGCCTCCTGTGTCCAGCGTGACCAGAATCGACTCCAACGGCTCTCAACGGGCTTCATACCGAGGCGCTCACGTTTCAGTTCATAATCGACGCGCTGCACGATGGCGATCATCGCCGCACAGATAATCAGTGATGAACCACCGTAACTCATCAGCGGCAGTGTCAGACCTTTGGTTGGCAAGGCGCCCACGTTCACACCGATATTGATCATCGCCTGACCCGCAAGAATGAAGCCGAAACCGTAGGAGATGTAGCTCATAAAAAAGCGTTGCTGCTTCTCAGCCTGGCGACCGATCAAGAAGATTCGAGCGATTAAAACCACATAGAGAACAACAACCGCCATGGCACCGATCAGACCGAGCTCTTCCGCGAAAACTGAATAGACAAAGTCTGTATGGGCTTCGGGTAGGTAGAAGAGTTTTTGTACGCTGTTACCAAGACCGGTTCCAAACCACTCTCCACGACCAAAAGCGATCTGCGCTTGAGAGAGCTGATAGCCAGCACCGTATGGATCCGCCCAAGGATCCGAGAAAGACTGCAGACGTTTCAAACGGTAGGTTTGAGTCAACGCCATCGCACCGACCAACACTCCGACAACGCCAACAACAGTGACTAACTGTAACAGTCGCATTCCACCCAGGAAGATCATGCCCATAACCGTTGCAGTTGTAACAACGATGGCACCGTAATCCGGCTCTAGGTAGAGTGCAAAAACGTAGAACGCCAGTGGAATAGCAGGTTTCACAACCCCTTTCCAAGTCGATCGAACCTCGTGTAGACGGCGCACCAGATAGCCCGCAATAAACATCACCATGCAGACCTTAGCGACCTCTGAGGCCTGAAGATTGAAGCTACCCAGCCCGATCCAACGTTGACTACCATTGACCTCGCGGCCGATGCCAGGCACTAAAACAATCAACAGCAACAACAGCCCCAAGAAGAGCAGCCAGACTGAGAAACGCTCCCATACAGTAATGGGAATTCTCACCAGCAGTGCAACCGCTAACAGCGCTGCCACAACAAATAGGCCGTGCCTGAAAATGAAGAAGAATGGCCCACCAAATTTAGCCGCTGCAACATCCATAGAGGCTGAAGAGATCATGACAAGGCCTGTCAGCATCAGCGCTAGCATACTCATCATCAACAGTGGATCGAAAGGTAGAGTGCCCTGAGGAACACGCAGTTCCGCAGGCAATTTAAAATTCCAAAGCTTACTAAAATGGGAAAGTGTTAATCGCATGACAACACCTCTCTCACGGCCGCCACAAACTGATGACCACGATCTTCAAACCCTGTGAACATATCGAAACTTGCACAAGCTGGGGATAACAGAACCGCATCACCCGACTCTGCTTTAGACTCAGCCAAACGCACTGCGTCCATCAATGAATCAGCAAAACAGGTTGTTTCAAAACCGATCTCATCGGCCATCTGCTGGCGATCTTCCCCGATCAGAATGAGTGATTTTAGGTAGCGCTGGCTAGGTAGTTTTAGGCCTGAGAAATCCTGACCTTTCGCTTGTCCACCCGCGATCAAGATTAATGAGTGTGTGCGTTCTTGCGTCTCTCCAAGACCCACAACGGCAGCCAGTGTAGCGCCAAGATTGGTTCCTTTAGAGTCGTTGAACCAGCTAACACCCTCTCGCTCTGCAATCCACTGACAGCGGTGTTCGAGTCCCGGGAATTGAGACAGGGTCTTTAAAAGGGACGATAGTTCCAGCCCCTGAGATTCGCACAGAGCCAGAGCCGCCAATGCATTCAACTCATTGTGTTCGCCACGCATCTTCATATCGGAAACTGGCATAAGGGCCTCAGCACCTTTTGCTAACCAAGGCTTACCCTCAACCATCAATCGGCCGTACTGATTAAGGTCGGGCGCTCCCAAACCAAAGGAGGTCTGTTTAGTGCTGTTCGGTACTAGAGGTCTTGAAAGAGCATCTTCACGATTAAAAATCGCCTGCTGACAGTGGCGATAGATGCGGTGTTTCGCTGCATGATACCCCTGCATACCGTCATAACGATCCATATGATCAGCCGACATGTTCAATACGGTCGCTGCTGATGCTTTGAGATCATGTGTGGTTTCAAGCTGAAAACTGGAGAGCTCAAGAACATAGAGATCGGCAGCCGGCTTGGCCAATAGATCCAGAACCGGAATACCAATATTGCCGCCAATCTCTGCACGGCATCCGGCATCGACGGCCATCTGCCAAACTAGCGTCGTAACGGTACTTTTACCATTGGAACCGGTAATCGCAATGATCGGAGCCGTTACCTCGCGTGCAAACAGATCAATATCACCGATCAATTTAGCACCCGATGCTATGGCTGCCTGAATCGCAGGCTGATCTTTAGCGACACCTGGACTGATCACTAGCTCATCTGCCTGACTCAGCCATTCACCATTGAGTGGACCGGTTTGCAGCTCAACTTCAGGGTACTGATGACGGAATGCATCAATTGCAGCAGCTGTCTCACGTGTATCACAAGCGGCAAACGGCAGACCACGACTTGCAAAGAAGCGTGCAATGCTCTGGCCAGTTTGACCTAAGCCAATAATGATTCTGCGCTTATCGCTGGTAATCAGTGACACGTTATTTCCTATCGTATTTTCAATGAGGCTAAGCCGATCAACACCAGTACAAAACTGATGATCCAGAAACGGACGATGACTCGTGGCTCAGGCCAACCCTTCAACTCAAAGTGGTGATGGATCGGAGCCATTCTGAAGATGCGACGGCCCGTCAATTTGAACGACGCCACTTGCAGAATGACTGAGACCGTTTCCAGCACAAAAATTCCGCCCATAATGAGTAGTACTAGCTCTTGGCGAACAATAACCGCGACCACACCCAATACAGCGCCTAGCGCGAGCGCACCTACATCACCCATAAAGACCATCGCTGGATAGGTGTTAAACCAGAGGAATCCTAAACCGGCTCCAATAATGGCGCCGAGCAGAATGATCAACTCACCGGCGCCAGGGATGTAAGGGATGTTGAGGTACTCTGCAAACTTAACGTGACCCGTTAGGTAGGCAAAAACCGCCAGTGCACCTGCCACCATAACCGTTGGAAGAATGGCTAAGCCGTCCAAACCATCGGTTAGGTTGACTGCGTTGGAACTTCCGACAATGACAAAATAGGCGAAGGGTATAAAAAGCAGACCCAGTGACAGCGCGGTATCTTTGAAGAACGGAATCAAGAGATCGGTTTCAGCGGGTGTTTCGGCCAACCAAAAGAGCGCCACAGCGGCCGCGGCACCGCCCACGGATTGCCACAGGTATTTCCACTTTGCAGGCAGACCTCGTGAGTCTTTCTCAATGACTTTGCGCCAGTCATCCACCCAACCAACAGCACCAAACACCACCAGAACAAACAGCGTCACCCAAACATAGGGGTTCGTTAAGTCTGACCAGAGTAAGGTACTGGTGATAATCGCTAGAATAATCAGCGCACCGCCCATAGTCGGTGTGCCAGCTTTGCTTAGGTGTGACTCTGGCCCATCGTTGCGAACGGCCTGACCGATCTGTTTTATCTGAAGTTTTCTAATCAGATGCGGCCCCATCCACAGCGCCATAGCGAGGGCCGTTAACACACCCATAATGCCGCGCAGCGTAATGTACTTGAAGACATTGAAGCCACTATAAAACTGAGAAAGGTAATCCGCTAAGTAGACCAACATACTATTTTTCCATCTCTATTAGTGCATCGACGACACGATCCATCGCTGCACTTCGTGAACCTTTAACCAGCAGAGCACCCTCTTTAGGCAGGTTATGTGTTAACTCAGTAATCAATTCATCACGCGAAGCGAAATGACTCGCCCCTTCGCCGAAAGCTGACACCGCATTGGCCATCAGAGGACCCGTTGCCATCAGACGATCAACCCCCTGCTGCTTGGCATAACGACCGATCTCTGAATGAAGCGCCTCCGCGTCAGCACCCAACTCGGCCATATCACCTAGAACAAGTAGGTGCTCGCCATCGAGAGTCATCAGAGTATCGATTGCGGCTTTAACGGCGGAAGGACTGGCGTTGTAGGAGTCATCAATCAATGCAAGAGAGGGCTTGAGTGAATGAACCTGCAGGCGCCCCTTGAACCCTGTGTAGTTTTGCAGCGGTTTGATCGCGCTGGCAATCGACTGACCCGAAGCGACCCAAGCAGCCAGGGCTGCAAGCGCATTGGAGACCATGTGACGCCCCATAACAGAGAGCTGAACAGCGTATTGATTGCCTTGATATTTCAAAGTAAATCCAAAGCAACCCTGGTCATTCACTCTCAGATTCGTTGCGGATAACTCTGCTGATTCGTTCAAACCAAAACCGATCCAGCACTTATTCAAACGATCCAGTTTATCTGTCCAAACCTGGGCATGCGGATCATCTAAATTAACGATTCCGACTCCGCTCTCAACGAGGCCGTTATAGATCTCTGACTTAGCCTGCACGATATTCTCAAGGCTACCGAACCCCTCTACATGGGCTTCCATTGCATTGTTAAGAATAGCGACATTTGGCTGAGTCAGTGCAGCGGTGTAATCGATCTCACCGACTGCGCTAGCACCCAATTCAATCACTGCAAACTGATGCTCGGGTGAGAGCTCAAGCAGGGTCAGTGGTGCACCAATGTCATTATTCAAATTGCCCTGAGTAGCCAAAGTGGGCGCCAGCGAGGAGAACATCAGTGCCAACATCTCTTTAACACTGGTTTTACCGGCACTTCCTGTCACAGCAACCAACTGACCAGAAAATTGCTGACGATTCAGCGCACCCAGTTGTCCCAATGCTATTCGGGTATCGGCTACGACCAGCTGGGCAATAGGCAACTCGAGTGGATGATCGACAACAGCGGCCGATGCTCCTTGCTGACTAACCTGTTCAACGAACGCATGAGCATCAAATCGCTCTCCTTTTAGAGCGACGAAGAGATCACCCGAACCGGCTTTGCGACTGTCAGTAATCACACGTTCAATCTTTGTATCTGAACCTTTAAGTTCAGCGTTTAATACGGCCGCAAGCTCTATCAGAGAGTAGTCGCGCATCATAGTGTGACACCTCCTCTCAATGCTGACAGAGCCTGTTTTTGATCTGAGAAGGGCAGGCGTTCGCCATTGATCTCTTGATAATCTTCGTGACCTTTACCGGCGATCAAAACGATATCGTTAACCGATGCCTGAGCAATAATCTGATCAATCGCATCGGCACGACCGATCACTTCAAGGACAGGCTTATCGCCAGCAAAACCTTGAATCACTTCATCAATAATCGCTTGAGGGTTTTCGGTGCGAGGGTTGTCACTGGTCACCCAAATCCGATCAGCCAACTGCTCGGCAATGGCTGCCATCATTGGGCGTTTTCCACGATCACGGTCACCGCCGCAGCCAAACAGAGTCAGCAATTCGCCACCGGCCAAATGCTCTCGACAGGCGGTTAGCGCTTTCTCTAACGCATCCGGCGTGTGGGCATAATCGACGATGACACAAGGCTCGGTTGCGTTAGAGACTACTTCCATACGACCCGGCACCGGCTGAACTTTAGAGACAGATCGCTCTACATCACTTAGGTCATAACCCAGCATCGCCGCTGCACCGATCACCAAGGTCAGATTGGAGTGGTTAAAACTACCCATCAGTGGTGCGTCTACCCTAATGGTTTGATCCATCATCTCTAGCGTAAATGAGAGTCCTTTGGCACTAAACTTAGGATCGTACGAAGCGACATCTGCTGATTTCGATCTCGTAGAGAAGCTTAAGCGACTTGCGTCAGTTGGCTTATTTAACAAAGTTACCGCGTACTCATCATCAGCATTAATCAATTGCAGCGGTGCCCCATAGGCGTCAAACAACTTCGCTTTGGCGGCGGCATAAGCTTCCATCGAACCGTGGTAGTCCAAGTGGTCACGTGACAGGTTGGTGTAGGCCACTAAATCAAAGGCTAGCTGATCGATTCGCCCCTGATCAATGGCGTGGCTCGACACCTCCATCACTACGCTGTCAGCGCCCGCTTCAAGCAACTCAGCCAGAGTTCTTTGCAAGGCAATCGGATCAAGCGTGGTATGACTAGAGACCTTAAGATTGTCTAAAAAGCCAATACCTATCGTGCCCAACATAGCGGCTCGACGGCCCAATAGTGAGAGCAGTTGAACGAGGAAGTGAGCACAGGAAGTTTTACCATTGGTACCGGTAATACCGACCAGCGTCATCGAATGAGAGGGTGAGCGGTAAAAGCGATCCGCTAGCTGAGCCAAAGAGCAGGTCTCAGGCTGCCAAGCGATCACCTCAACATTCAGTTTTTCAGCTAACTCAGATGCCTCGGCTACCGTACCCTGCAACAGAACCGCTTTAGCCCCTTTGGTAACGGCCTGCTCAGCGAAATCGCATGCACTGTAGTTGGCACCCGAACGCGCCACAAACAGAGAGCCGGTCTGATCTTCTCGACTGTCTTGCGATAGTCGCGTAACAGATACTTCAGAGCTCCTTAGGCCAAATGGCATTAGGAGTTCATTAAGATTCCACTGCATTGATAACTGAGTCATTTTGAGGCCACCTGCATACTTGCCTCTTCCCAGTTATCGGGTGGGATATTCATCAAGCGCAGTACACCGCCCATCACCCGTGAAAAGACGGGCGCAGCAACCGCACCGCCGTAATACTCTTGGCCTTTAGGGTTATCAACCATCACCACCATGACAATTCGTGGATCACTGATCGGTGCGATGCCGGCAAATACTGAGACATAGGCATCTTCTGCGTAACCGCCAGCAACGGCTTTGTGAGCTGTACCCGTTTTACCCCCAACACGGTAGCCGGTCACCGCGGCCTGTTTAGCCGTTCCAATTGGCGTGACAACCGTTTCCATCATGCCAAGCACCTGGGTAGCCACCTCGGCTGGCATCACACGCTCACCCTTAGGTTTTTCGTCCAATTTGTAGAGTGATACGGGTAATTTAACGCCCTGATTCGCGAAGGGAATGTACGATTGAGCTAACTGCAGCGGCGTCACCGATAGACCATATCCGTAGGACAAGGTCGCACGTTCTACCTCTTGACGTTCACTTAGGAAAGGCAGCACACCTGAGCGCTCGCCTGGAAAACCGGTATTGGTGGGCTGACCCAGTCCCATGTTAAACATCAGGTTACGAACCGCGTCACTCTCCATCGATAGCGCCAGCTTAACGACACCGACGTTACTCGATTTGGTGATGATGCCTGTCATATCCAGTTCACCGTAGTTACGGTGATCACGAATGGATGAACCTCGAACTCGGATATAACCTGGCGAAGTATCGATCACATCCTCAAACTGGTAATCGCCACTCATTAAGGCGGCGGCAACTGTGATCGGCTTCATCGTTGAGCCCGGTTCAAAAATATCGGTAACTGCACGATTACGCAGCCCGTTAGGGTTTAAATTTCGGCGATCGTTCGGGTTGTAAGAGGGCTGATTAACTAGGGCCAATACCTCACCAGTACGAACATCGAGAATAACTGCCGATGCCGAATCGGCCTTATGCGTCTGAACCGCGTCTTTGAGCTCACGGTAGGCTAAATACTGTAAACGCAGATCGATACTGAGCGCTAAATCTTCACCTGGATCTGCCTCCTGCAGAGATTTTAGGTGTTTGATGGTGCGTCCCTTGCGATCCTGAAGAACCAGCGCTCGACCAGGTTCGCCATGCAGCATCTCATCAAAGGCCAACTCAAAGCCCTCTTGCCCTTTTCCGTCCACATTTGTGAACCCAACTAAGTGAGTTGACACTTCGCCGGTCGGGTAGAAGCGACGGAAGGTTTGATCGACATGGATACCACGAATATTGAGATCATTCACATGCTCTGCCAATTCAGGCGTCACCTGTCGTTTAAGGTACATGAAGCGGCGTGATGGATTCTCTTTTAGAGAGTTGAGTAGTGATTGCGGGTTAAGACTCAACAGACGAGCCAACTGAGGCAAGTTTGAATTTTGTAGATCAGTCTCTTTAGGGTCAGCCCAAATGGTCGCCACCGGTGCACTGACCGCCAAGGGGTCACCATGGCGATCGGTAATCAAGCCGCGATGCGCAGGCGTTAAGCGAGTGCGAAGCGATCGAGCATCACCCTGCTTCTGCAGAAACGCCTGCTCCGCTGTATAGAGCGACACCATCTTAGCGACAATCACACCAGAGATTAGCACGAGCGCAATGAAGACCAACCACAGCCGCCAGCCTTTTGCCGCTTGAGTCTGTACCACCTCTTCGTTACTCATCGATCGCCAGCCTAATCTCATTAGCTTTAGGCATCTTCATGCCTAAGCGCTGCTCTGCCAACACTTCAACTCGGTTGTTTGCACCCCAAGCCGACTGCTCTAGCAACAGCTGCCCCCACTCAATGCGTAGCTCGTCACTTTGACGCACCAGGACCTGATGCTGATTGAACAGACGACGGTAGTCGTAAGCGGTGTAGATCACCGCCAAGGCTGAGATAAAGATGAAAGCAATCAATAAAAAGCCAGAGACCAGAGGTGCAAAAAGCTGACCAAGTTCTAACATGGGCAGCTCTTTAGTTTGTTGCTTTGGCTTCTGCTTTATGGCCAGCCTATCCTTGAAGGGTATAGAGAATGGGATCATTTGAGTTTCTCCGCTATTCTCATCACCGCACTTCGGGAGCGTGGGTTATCAGACACCTCATCCTTGCCCGCTTTGACCGCCTTACCAATCGCCTTCAGCCGTTGATTCAACATATCCTGCGTAACCGGTATACCTGCAGGAAGATGCTCATCCCCTTTCACATAAGTACGAATAAAGCGCTTAACAATTCGATCTTCTAACGAGTGGAAACTGATGACTGCAAGACGCCCACCAACAGCAAGCACCTCTAGGGATTGATCAAGAACCTGCTCAACATCTTCAAGCTCTTTATTGATATGAATTCGAATCCCCTGAAAGGCACGAGTCGCTGGGTTCTTGCCTTTCTCCCATTTAGGGTTAGCTTCTGCAATGATCGAGGACAAACGAGCCGTTGTGGTTATAGGCTCTATCTCTCGCTCACGAACAACCGCCGCCGCCATGCGACGACCAAACTTCTCTTCGCCATAGGTAAATAGAACATCGGCGATCTCTTTTTCAGAGGCACGATTGATCCAGTCCGCGGCACTCTCGCCAGACGTTGTATCCATCCGCATATCTAATGGACCATCATTCTGGAAGCTGAAGCCACGCTTGGGATCGTCCAGCTGCGGTGAGCTAACACCCAGATCCATCAAAACGCCAGAAATCTTGCCCGTTAAACCACGCGCTTCGATAAAGGATTGAAGTCGTGAGAAGGAGCCATGCTCAATTGAGAAACGCGGCTCATCCGCAAAACGTTGATGAGCAAAAGCGATCGCCTCAGGGTCTTTATCGATAGCAATTAAACGACCCTCTTCATTCAATCTCTCTAACACCAACGCACTGTGGCCGCCACGACCAAAGGTGCAATCGACATAAATTCCAGCTGGATCTTGCACCAGCGCGTCGACCGCTTCGTTCAGAAGGACTGTGATGTGCTTGAAAGAGTCACTCATTGAGTCACCCCCTAAAGCGAAAGCGTTTGAAGATCATCTGGCAGAGCGCTCGACTCATCGGTCTCAGCCAGGTATTGATCTCGAGCGGCTAACCACTGGTCTTCGCTCCAGATCTCAAATTTGCGGCCCTGACCAAGAAGCACCAACTTCTTGTCCATCTGCGCATATTCACGAAGGGGTTGTGGTAATAGAAAACGGCCGTTCGCATCCAGCTCAAGATCAGTAGCATGACCTATCAACAGACGCTGGATGCGGCGGGCCGCGGGGTTAAAGCTTGGTAGAGACTCAATCTTCTTCTCAATGGTTTCCCACTCCGGTAACGGATAGAGAAGTAGACAGCGAGTTTCTGTATCGATGGTAACTACTAACTGGTTCTCGCAGCAGTCTGCAATTTGGTCGCGATAGCGCGCAGGCAATGCCATGCGCCCCTTCGCATCCAAATTGATTTTGTTGACCCCACGGAACATTCGTTACCACTCCTATCTGTGAATCTCTTGAGTTGCGACTTAAATCGCCACTCACGCGAAGAGCCGGCTCCCCCACCATTTCTCCACTATGACCCACTTTAACCCACTTTTTACCACTCCACGCCACTATAGCCCCACACAAGCTGCAATGCAACTTCAAAAAAGTGGATATAAATTCATCTATTAGGGGTGTAAAAGCGGGGCGGTAGTAGAAATATCGCGCGTAATAAGAGAGCGGGTGACAGGCTAAAGCCAGTCGCCGGTGCAAGAAAATAACTACGGAGTGACGGTGTCAGGCCTTCAGCCTGACATCCGCCATGAGAACATCTTCCAGAGAGGAGAATCAGTTCACCAAATTGCTTGGCTCACCTTTGTGAAAATTATCGATATGACCGATCAACTGATCCCATAAAGTCTGCATCGCCTCTTCACTTGCCCAGGCAACATGAGGTGTCACTATGACATTTGGCCTGGTGAGGATAGCGTGAAACGGGTGGTCGTCGTTGATTGGCTCAGAGGTTAAGCAGTCGAAGCCCGCTGCTGCAATCTGCTGACTGTTTATCGCTTCAACTAACGCCTGTTCATCCACCAAACCACCCCGACCAGCATTGATCAGAATAGGTTGTCGAGACATCTGCGCAAACTCATCCGCACCAATCAATCCGCGCGTTTCCGGGGTCAGCGGGCAGTGAAGTGAGATCACATCACTTTGAGCTAGAAATTGATCGAAGGGGGTATAACCCTCAGGCGGGTTCTGTTCACCTTTACGTCCAGAATAGAGAACCTTCATGCCAAGTGCCGAGCAGAGACGCCCCAGAGCGCTACCCAATGCACCCCGACCGACGATTCCCATGGTTGTACCAGCAAGGTCTTTGATCGGGTGGTTAAAAAAGCAGAACTGCTGAGCTCTCTGCCACTCACCATCAATAACATCTTGGCGATAACCAACAATGGAACGACGCAGTGCAAACATAAGGGCTAACACATGCTCAGGGACTGTATTAGTCGCATAGCCACGAACATTCACCACACTAACCCCATGGGCACGAGCAGCTTCCACATCAATCACGTCATAACCTGTCGCAGCAACGGCAATCAACTTTAAGTCAGGCAGTTGCTCAAAAGCCTCGGCACGAATAGGCACCTTATTAGAGATCGCAATCTGGGCGCCTCGCAGACGTTCGACCACTTCAGACTGAGCGGTGCGATCGTACTCAATCCAATCATGTTCAAAACTTGGCTTGGTTATTGAGACCGTCGGACCAAGCGTTGATCGATCAAGAAAAACGGTTTTTATCATGGGTTACCTTCAAACAAGCTGGTTCTCACAAGAGGCGTTTTGCTCCAGACAGGTTAGATTGTTCGCCGTTGTCTGAGCAATGTTAGTTAATGCCTCTTCGGTCAAAAAGGCCTGATGCCCGGTCACTATCACATTGGGAAAGGTCATCAAGCGCATCAGATCGTCATCCGCAATGACCCGATTAGACTGATCTTCAAAGAAGAGATCCGACTCCTCTTCATAAACATCGATAGCTAGACCCGACAACCCACCCTGTTTAAGTGCATTGATAACCGCCTTGGTATCGACCAGACCTCCACGAGAGGTATTGATCAACATAGCCTTAGGTTTCATCAGTGCCAATGCACGCTCACTAATCAGATGATGCGTCTGAGCCGTGAGCGGACAGTGCAAGGATATAAAATCTGATTGTTCCAGCAAGCTATCAAGCTCTACGTACTCAACGCCCTGCTCGATTAGATCTTGAGAGGGATTAGGATCATAGGCTAACAGACGACAGTCAAAGCCCCTCATAATTTGGCAGAAGACTGAACCAATATTACCGGTGCCGACTACCCCAACCGTCTTGCGATGAATATCACGCCCCACCAAGCCATCCAGCAAAAAGTTACCCTCTCGCACTCTATTGTAGGCTTTGTGAACGTGTCGATTGAGTGTCATCAGAAGCGTTAAAGCATGCTCGGCTACCGCATATGGCGAATAGGCCGGCACTCGTACAACCGATAAACCAAGCCGTTTAGCAGCATCTAAATTGACGTTGTTATAACCCGCGCAACGAAGCGCCACTGTTTTAACGCTGAGCTCTGCCAGCCTCTCAAGACAAGACTCATCCAACTGATCATTGACGAACACGACAACAGCATCGAAACCGGCCGCCAACTCGGCAGTTTTTCGATTAAGGTGTACCTCTTCAAACATCACCTCATGACCTGAAGCCTCAAAGGCGTCGATCAGGTAACTCTTCTCATCTTTTCTAGCACTAAACACTATGGCTTTCATTGGCACCATCGCTCTACTCAACCCCTAATAGGTCAAGCTTATGCGATGTGCCAAATAACTGAAAGAATTAGGCTGGTTTATTGGTCAACCAAAGATATTGATAGGGGCGCAGTGTCACTTGTGCCAGCCGGTCATCAAACACCTCTCCACTAACGAGATCTGTCCACTCATCGGTGATCACCAGGTTCAACTGCGACAAATTAAAGGTCTGCGGCTCATTGGTGATGTTATAGACGGCAAAAATACTCTGGGAGCGATTGATACTTTGACGCCAGAATGCAAACAGCGATTCCCCTGTGTGCAAGGTGTACATGGTCGCGTTGGGGTGAAAGGCCGGCTGCTTGCGACGAACCTTCAGCAGAGCCTGCATCGCTTCGAACACCTTTTTGTGATGGGTCTCTGCAGAGAGCTGTTGTTCCAATCGATCAGCATCCCACACATGACGATTGATCGACCTAAAGCTACCCGTGTGCTCGATGCGTTCGACATCATTTTCTGTCGCTAACAATGAATGAATGTAGAAAGCCGGAACACCCTCGAGCGCCATCATTACTGCTGCTGCACAGATAAAGCGTGCAAACTGAAGCCCATCAGGACCCGACTGATGCGTGCCAGCCATAGCATTCCAAAGGCTAATATTGATCTCATAAGGCTTGGAGTTTCCTTCGGCGTCCGTTCGACAACTGACTCGACCACCAAACCTCTGCATGGTGCCAATTAGGTTGTCGATCTCCCATTCGCTCAGCAGCCCTTCAGTCGGTCGCAAGCCAACACCATCATGTGACGCGATAAAGTTGAGATAGGTTGTGCCATATTGGGCAGGAGGCATAGTCATCAACCACTGCTTCAAATGAGTGCAATCACCTGTCACCAGGGTATTAATCAGTAACGGAGGGAGGGAAAAGTTATAAATCAGATGCGCTTCATTAGCGTTACCAAAGTAGGTGAGGTTTTCCGAGTTGGGAATATTGGTCTCGGTAATGATGACGGCGTCCGGTGAGTGGTGCTCTATGAGCAGTCGTAGCAGCCGTATCACCTCATGAGTCTCTGGCAAGTTGATACTGCTGGTGCCAGGCACCTTCCACAAATAAGCCACCGCATCGAGGCGGAACCAACGTATCCCCTGCTCCAGATAGAGATGTATGATCGAGAGAATCTCTAGCAGCAGATCTGGATTAGTAAAATCTAGATCGACCTGATCATGACTGAATGTGCACCAAACGTGCTTCTCGCCATTCACAGTACGTACCTCTTTAAGAAGAGGCGAAGTTCTGGGGCGAACCACCTGCGACAGATCCCATTCAGGCTCGGCTTCAAAAAAGTAACCCGCCCCTGGATCGATCCCTTTTTTGTAGTTCTCAAACCAGAGGCTGCGACTTGAGCAGTGATTGATGACCAGGTCACCCATAACCTTAAAAGATTGGGTCATGGAACGGATATCAGACCAATCTCCACAGCTGGGATTGACCGTGGTGTAGTCCATAACACTGAAGCCATCATCGGAACTGAATGGAAAGAATGGCAGCAGATGAACCACCGAGATGCTCTCTGAAAGACGACTCTTTACAAAGTCATTCAATGTCTTAAGGGGCACTTCAGCCTCTTTCCTAAGCGAGTCAGCATAAGTGATCAGCATGACATCAGACTGATCCCATATATTTCGATGTGGTTCAGGAGAGGGGGTATCCACCGAGATCTGCATAACCTTTAGACACTGCCGGGTCAGCTCATGAACATCCTTATCAGGGAAGAGTGCCGTTAGATGTGCGGCTACGCGTTGCTCAAGCGGAGTGTGGTTTAGTATCACCATGATCAACCCTCCCCAAATTCGCTCATATCCGCTTCGACCGCATCTAAAATCATCTGCTGCACATCTGGGCAGGCACTGATCACGCGGTTCCAGCTTGGTACAAAGGGGGTCTCCATTGGATGATCCAAGAAGTGAGTTCCCGCCTTCATAATGTTCTGAGCGAACAGCTCAACAGCCTGCTCCTCGTGATGAACGTCTAACTTCAAACCGTTGATCAAAGCATCGTTTCGATAGGTCTCTACAAAATCGAGAGCAATCCGGAAGTAGGTCGCTTTAATGGTTCGGAAGGTCTCTTGATTAAAGACAATGCCATTGGTCGCCAACTTTCTGAACACCGCTTTGGTAATGTCGATCGACATCTTAGAGAGTCCGGCATTCTCATTATCGAGCGAGATATCCTGATGTTTGTGATCGTAGATGTCGGCAATATCAACCTGACAGAGGCGGTTGTTGGAGTAGTTGCGAGTCATCTCACTTAATACGCCAATCTCCAGACCCCAATCGGATGGGATACGAATATCATTCATCACATCGCGTCTGAACGAAAACTCGCCCGCCAAGGGGTAGCGATAACTGTCTAGATACTCCAGATAATCGAGAGGCCCACACACTTTCTTCAGTGCTCTTAACAGCGGGGTAACCAACAATCGACTGACACGACCATTAATCTTGCCGTCAGCCACCCGCGCATAGAACCCCTTACAGAACTCGTAGTTGAAGTTGGGGTTGGCAACCGGGTAGATAAGTCGCGCCAGCAGAGAACGATCGTAGGTCAAAATATCACAGTCGTGCATTGCCACAGACTCGGCAACACCCGATGCCAATACATAACCCATGCAGAACCAAACATTCCGCCCCTTACCGGGTTGATCGGGGGATAGCTGATGACTTTGCAAAATCTCATCAACGGCACGCAGACGTGGGCCATCATTCCAGAGCACTTTGGTATTTTGTGGAAGATCGGAGAAAAATTTTAAGGCATCACGGTACTGCTGTTCATCGGCCCTATCTAGACCGATCACGATCTGTGACAGGTAGGGGACCTGCTTTAGATGCTCAAGAATATTGGGCATCGCTTCGGTCTCCAACTCCGAGTAGAGACAGGGTAGGATCAACCCCATTGGCCGCTGCTTAGAGAACTCCATCAACTCTGATTCAAGCGCTTCAACCGGTCTATCTGACAAATTATGCAGCGTTGTAATGATACCGTTTTGATAAAAATCGCCCATGAAATACTCCTAAATTAAAATGCATCGGGGAATCGATCAGTGATCAAGGCCTTAACCGCTTGATACCAACCCTCTGGCCCGCAAAGATCTGTTTGAATCACCTCACCTGAGGCATTAATAACTGGAAAGCTATGAACGGGAGATCGAACCTGTATGGCAATATCCGCCATCTCAAGCATCGCGCGATCGTTCTCACCATCACCCAGCGCAACACTCTCGACACTACTGTTCCAAAGCGTTTTATACTGATCGATCAACCACGCAAGAGAGAGCGCTTTTGATACTTCACCTTGCAGGTGGACAAAACGCCCCCCTTTAACGACTTGGATACCCACCTTCGCTAGAGATAGCGCAAAACGTTGAAGCTGCTCTTCAGAGTCTCTCCAGACCAGGGGTTCGCTGAAGTTCCTATCCAGAGCTAACTGAGCCCGTTCAAGCGAGAGCCCGGTCAAAGCAGCCATCTCATCAGCAGAGATCTCCGACAGACCATAGAAGTTGAACTGCGATCTGAAAGGCTCAACTCGTGACAAAATTTCAGAGCGTGTCAGGCCAAGATTGATGACGTTAAACCCGAGGTGCTCTTGCATCTCCCAATCAGCTGCTAACTGACTCCCCTTGGGCAGATAAATAGCTCCACCGTTCTCGACACTGAAGGGGTGTGAGTTGGCCAACTGGCTTCGCAGCGCAATCAACTCAGGTGCTGTTTTACTGGTATTGAAAATCCAAGGGATATTCAGCCGATTTAATAGCGGAAAGAGTGTGTCCGCGGGCGCGGCACTATAGGTGTAGTGATCTAGAAGGGTTCCATCCAGATCGGTAGAGAGCAGTAGTCGACTCATAACAGTTCATCTAAGTATTCGTTATGAAGCTACTGCAAACAGGGTACCAGAAATTATAAACCTTTGTTTTTATAGGATAAAATATAAACAGATTGAGAGTACGCACCAAAAATGCACAGTCAATGGGCAGAGTTATGCACCATGATGGTGCGCACCTAACGACCGCCTAGTGGCTTAGTAGCGGTTAGGGTTTCAGGATCTGTGAGACCGGCACCAACTGCGCACCCTGAAGAGAGAGCAACTCGGCCGTCTGCTGCATGTGCTTGGGAGAGATCGCGCAACAACCACCGATTAACCGAGCACCCGTTTCAAACCAATCCAGCGCCAGTTCGGCATACTGATGCGGGGTAAGATCTTTACGCTCCATCAACTCGGCGACCGAGTTACCAGCAGCCAGGGGCTCAACAGATGAGAAGCCATTAGCGTAGGCACCAAAGGGTTTGTGATGGTCAGCGATCTGTTTCAATGCTGCAGGCACCTCCTCGGGTGCAGAGCAGTTGATCCAGTACCCATTGGGATCAAACTCTTTCACAGCGGTTAAGAGATCTTCTATCGACTCCCCTGATCTCAACAGACCATTGGGTTCAACACGGATACCAAGAGTAAAAGGCTTACCGGTCTCTTGTGCAGCCCGGCATGCAGCACGCGCTTCAGTGGAGTTGCTCATCGTTTCGATCATTAACAGATCAACCTCTGGCTGCAGCGCACAGATCAATCGAAACTCATCTAACAGGCTTTGGTAGCTGCGTGGCGGATTGGGTAAATAGCTCCCCTCAATCGGAGCCAACACACCTGCAATATCAAAATGAGTGTCAGAGGATTCACGAATGGATTCTAGCGTTTTGCTGGCCAAGCTGTAGATGGACTCAATAGGATGAGTGACACCCGCTCGCTTGAGACGAGTTGGGGTCGCGGTGTAGGTATTTAGACAGAGTGTTCTCGCACCAGCATTAAGATAATCCGAGTGCACCTGACGAACAATATCAGGCTGGTTCATCATAACTTCGACAGACCAGAGAGCGTGACGTGGCTTGCCCGCACGCTGAAAGATCTCCTGACCTACACCACCATCCAAAAAACCAACGTTAACCAAAACCCTAACACCTATTGTTAAATTATCTGCCTGAACGGCTACGCATGAGGTATCGTATACGGCACAAAAGCTAAACGGGTTGCTACCCTAGCGAAATTTGTAATCTATGAATAGAGCTCAATTCAGGCAAATGACATGAACAGAAAAATATCCATCATCACGATCGGTTTACTGGCAATGATCGGTTTATCCGTTTTGGGTTACCAACACTACACCCAAGAGACCGATGGGAAGTATTTTAGAGAGTGGCATTCGCTTCGTACTGACAGCTTTAAGGAGGTACGGCGTAATTTTTCACCACTGGACGATATGGCCAAAGAGCGAATCTCTTTTCAGCCAGAGCTGATCAAGAAGTATTCGGCCAATCTAGTCAAAGCGACACAGCCCTTAGCTTCCCAGTTTGAACCTAAAGCCCCCTGGGGTGATGCTAATGCATCGATCTGGAGCGAGGGTTCTGAATTTCAATCGATGATGGCGGAGTTTGTTGCAACCACCGAGAAACTTTCAGAAGAGACTCCAAACGATCTGAAGCGTTTTCAAGACACACTGCACAGCCTTAGAAACCAGTGCATAGAGTGCCATAAAAAATATAAAGATTAGGCGGTAGTGACCAATAAAAAGGCCGCTCTATTTGAGAGCGGCCTTTTTGGTATTGGGTGAGTCTTTCGATAAGCCGGGTTCTGTCGTGGACAGTCATTCATCTAGGATTAGGATCACTCCTAACCTCCAGCGACCTACCCGGACCTAGCGTGGGCCACGCCTAACAGGTCCCTATTTGGTCTTGCTCCGAGTGGGGTTTACCATCGCCGTGGAGTGTTGCCACCCACGCGGTGCGCTCTTACCGCACCTTTTCAACCTTACCGGCGCCGAAGCGCTTAGGCGGTATACTTTCTGCTGCACTTTCCGTCGGCTCACGCCGCCCAGACGTTATCTGGCACTTTGCCCTATGGAGCCCGGACTTTCCTCCCCTCTGCAAGCAGAGCGGCGACTGTCTAAAAGACTCAGAGTGAAGCATAGCACGCTTCGAAACGGCCCCCTAGGAAATTAGCTGCTGATAGAGCTCTTTTTTTCCAACACCCGTGATCTCAGAAGTGATGGCAGCGGCCTTTTTGGGAGGCAGTTCAGCAGCCAATAAATTGAGTACGCGAAGAGTCTCTTCATTCAAAGAGCCCTCCTCTTTGACAGCCCCTTCAACCATCACAACGAACTCACCACGTTGCTGGTTAGCGTCAGCCAACATCCACTCAATCAGCTCTGCAATGGGTGCTGAGTGGATAGTCTCAAACGTCTTTGTGATCTCTCGAGCCACGCCCACCATTCGCTGATCACCAAAGACGCTCTGCATATCTTTTAGGGAGTCGACGATGCGGTGGGTCGATTCATAAAAAATCAGCGTCTCTTCACGATCAGACAACTGCTCTAACGCTTTGACTCGAGCACCCGTTTTAGCTGGTAGAAAGCCGATAAATGAGAAGCGATCAGAAGGCATGCCAGAGGCACTTAAAGCGGCAACAAAGGCACAACACCCAGGAATCGGTGAGACGGCATAACCAGCCTCCTTAACGGCCCGCACCAGAACAAAGCCGGGATCCGAAATGAGCGGAGTTCCCGCATCAGACACTAGAGCAACACTCTTTCCAGCCGCCAACTGATCAATAATCAATCCCGCGCGTTGGCGCTCATTGTGATCATGTACTGATATCAAGTTCGCTTTAATGTTAAAGTGCTGCAGAAGCTTTCCTGTATGGCGAGTATCCTCAGCCGCAACAAGGTCGACATCGGTTAACACTTGCTGCGCACGAGGCGTAAAGTCCGCAAGATTTCCAATGGGCGTTGCCACAACATACAGGGTAGGCAAAGACATATGATATCCATCCGATTTGAGTTACAGGGTGTGGACTATAACATGAGCAACGCATTGAAGTTGTTAGGAAGAAGCGCAATATTAGCTTTACTAGTGGCAGGCTGTACTCCGCAACTAGAAAAACCAACCGTCGTCGATAAAACACCGGATTCGCCAAAGCAGGCAAGCACGGCCGCAGACATTTTGCTACAAGCGATCAATGCTCGTGGTGATCAAGCAGCGGTACTTCGCCTTAAAGCCGCTAACCTGCTATTTGATCAGCAACGTTACAAAGAGGCGGCGAACAGTCTGTCAGTCATCAACCTAGCAGGCATCAACAGTAATAACGCCTTCAACGTCGTTCAATTAGAGGCAAAAGCCTACCTTAAGCTGGGTGATAGTGGGTCAGCGCTGAACCGCTTAACGGATCAAAACCTTCCTACACTTAACAGCGAACAGCGTGTTGAGATCGCACTGCTCAAAGCAGACATTTTCGAACAGCAAAACAACCCGCTCAGTGCCGTTTTATCTCTGAGTGAACTTAACGAGCTTTCGCTCGATCAACAGCAGAGTATCAACGACCAAATCTGGGCACTGATTAACCAAGTCGATAATGAAACCTTGGTTGCGGCCAACTTCTCAAACTATGGATTTGTTACCCAAGGGTGGATTGAACTCGCACTGCAGCTTGCTCCAATAAACGATTTAACAGCCCAACGTGAAGTCGCCTCACAATGGCGAACACTCTGGGACAAGCACCCAGCAAGTAATACGCCACCCGCAGCTCTCGCGTCTCTTCTCGATGGTGATGTTATCTCTGCCAAACGTATCCTAATTGCCCTACCCTTCAGCGGCCCCTTGGCTGAGCCGGCTCGAATCATTTCAGAGGGCGTTATTGCTGCGCTTAAATCGCGCTCACAACGTGGGTTTGAGGCGCCTGAGTTAGTGAGCCTTGATACAGAGGGTGTCAGTGCTGAGAGCATCATCGCCTATACAATAGAGCAGCAAGCCGACCTAGTGATTGGGCCATTGCGCGGTAAATTGATTGATGAACTGGGAAATAACGGCAAGCTTCCAGTCCCTTTTATCACCTTTAACCGAACTGACCGTTTGACTGACAACCTATTTCAACTCGATTTAGGTTCGGACCAAGAGATCAAACAGGTTGTCACCAGAGCCACTCTAGAAGGACACAAACGCTTTGCACTGATCACCCCAGCCGCGGCATGGGGCGCTCGTTTAGCGGATGATTTCAGACAGAACCTAGAATCTAGCGGCGCAGAAGCCGTTGCCGAATTGAGTTATGAGCTGAATGGCGATCTATCCAGTCAGGTCAGCCAACTGCTCAATACGGATCAAAGTACTGAGCGATACAACGCGATTAAAAAACTGTTAGGCGAGTCGCTGGAGTTTGATGAGCGTCCAAGACGCGATATTGATGCCATTCTGCTGGCCGCTCAACCACAGGATGCACGTCAACTGACTCCCATGCTCGCATTCCATTTTGCTGGTGATTACCCCATTTATGCGACTTCCCACCACTTTGAAGGCAACTTCAATGAGACAAGGGACGTCGACCTTAATCGCATCCAATTCCCAGACCAACCCTGGTTACTTCAGCCAACGACAGCTTTGAACCTCTCATTAGCACTCGAGAGACCCGACAGCGCGAGTCGACTTGGACGCCTCTACGCACTGGGTTCAGACGCGGTCAAAGTCTACCCCTTCCTAAGTCAGCTAAAGAGTTCACCAGAGCTAACGGTGCAAGGGGAGACAGGCCGATTAAGCTTAGACCCATCAGGACGATTTAATCGTCAGCTACTCTGGGCACAATTTGATCAAGGTATACCTGTTTTATTGGGCGAACCACAGATACCTGAAACCAAGCCCTTAAAGAGTGACCCTTTGGAGGAGCCTCAGCCAGAGACTATCAACATGCAGACTCAAGAGGTTCAGCTAAACTAAGTTCATAACCACTCAAGGATGAGACTATGAACCGCAAAACCATCGGCAACCAGGGCGAACAGATCGCTGAGCAGTATCTTCGTAAACAGGGTCTAAAATATCTAAACCGAAACGTGAATTACCGTTTTGGGGAGATTGATCTAGTGATGCTGGACTCCGATACCATCGTTTTTGTTGAAGTAAGAGTCCGATCCAATCCCCATTATGGGTCGGGCGCCGAGAGCGTCACGGCCAGCAAACAGCGCAAACTGATTAAAGCCGCACATCTCTGGATCGGCCAAAATAGACGTTATGCAAACCACAACTTTAGATTTGATGTCATTTCTCTCACTACAGGGGGCGAGATAAGCAACTGTCTATGGTATAAAGATGCCTTTAGACCCGATAGCTAGTAGTCATATGGAACTCGAAGAGAGAATCGTCAATCAGTTACACACCGCCTTAGGCATTAGCGCTCAAACCATTGAGCACTACTCGCCGGTGATCGCTGACGCCTCTGAACAGCTGCTAGCCTGTTTAATGTCAGAGCACAAAATCATCTGCGCCGGTAATGGCGCGAGTCAATCGATCGCTAACTACTTCACAACGACGCTTATGCAGCGATTTCGTGAAGAGCGCCCGGGCCTGCCTGCTATCGCTCTTGGGGCTGACTCCGGTGTCACTACCGGTACCGCAGAAGAGTCTGGCTATGTTCAGACCTATGCGCGCCAAATCCAGGCATTGGGTCAACCCGGAGATGTTTTAGTATTAATCTCATCTTCAGGTAATGATCGTAACCTCATTCAAGCAATTCAAGCGGCACACGACCGTGAAATGCAGGTGATCGCGATCACGGGTCGTGACGGCGGAAATATTACCGCACTAATGGAGCCAACAGAGATTGAGATCTGCGTAGCAGCAGAGGATGATCCAGCGATCCACCTGGCACAGATGCTGACCCTTCAATGCCTTCTCGATCTTATTGAATATCAACTTTTTGGAGCTTAACTTGCCATGAAAAAAGTCCTAGCCACTCTTGTGATGACAACGACTCTAGTAACGGGTTGTTCTACCATCGTAAGCTCATCACGTGAGGAGCCAATTCGCGAAGACATTGGAAATCGCACACTGGGTAACATCATCGAAGATGAAGCCATTGAGCTAAAGGTTATGGTCAACCTAAGTAAAGGATCGGCACCACTGGCTCAATCTCACATCAATGTGAAAAGCTTTAACGGCCAAGTGCTATTAACGGGTCAGGTACCTAATGAGAATGTTCGCCAAGAGGCTGAGCAGATCGTTGGGCAGACACGTGAAGTCAAACGCATCCATAACGAACTTGAAATTGCAGGACCAAGCTCGACGATTGTACGCAGTAACGACATCTACCTAACCAGCCGCGTTAAACTGAAACTCTTAAGTGACAAGTCAATTGAGGGGTTACGCGTTAAGGTTGTCACCGAAAATGGCATTGTCTACTTGATGGGCTTGGTTAGCCAGCGCGAAGCCGATCAAGCCGTAGCGATTGTGCGTGAAGTACCCGGTGTGCAGCGCATTGTTAAAGTATTTGAGTACGTACCACTGCCATAAGCAGCTAACAGGCACAAAAAAGGGAGCTAATTGCTCCCTTTTTATTATCTCATCGCCTATTTAACGACACGCAAGCCAGGCCTTTTGGCAGCATCAGGTTTAGCAGCTGAGGCTTCTGCCGTCACTGCTTCAGTACTACCCGGCTCTGCATGCGCCTTCTCTAGCACAAGATTAAGTGCTTCGGCACCCGGCTCCATACCAAACCCCATCCCGACGCCGTTCTCGCGGGCAAAAATAGCGATCAGCGCCGCCATCGGTACATAGACTTGTCGAGGCGTTCCTGAAAAGCGAGCGTTGAAGCTGAGCGCCTCATTGTCCATGTAGAGATCACGTACAGCGCCGGGCGCTATATTGAGTGTGATCTGCCCATCTTTGACAAATTCTTGAGGAACATCGGTGCCTGGTACCAGAGCATCAACAGCAATATGGGGCGTTAGATCCATATCTAAGAGCCACTCATTGAGGGCTCTTAGTAGGTAACCACGCGAGGGGGTTAGTTCAGACACAGATTACTCGCGAATCTCGCGCTCTGCTTCTGATAGTGACTCTTGGAAAGATTCACGATCAAATAGGCGATCCATGTAAGCGATCAGCGGCTTACACTGAGCTTCTGGAAGCTCAATACCCATCGCAGGCAGACGCCATAGAATGGGAGCAATGACACAATCGACCAAGCTAAACTCTTCACTCATGAAGTAAGGCTTCTCTTGGAAGATCGGCGAGATTGCCACTAGACTGTCACGCAGCTCTTTGCGTGCAGCATCGATCTCTTCTTCGCTACCCTTCTTGTTAAGAATGGTATCAGCGTAGCGACACCAGTCGCGTTGAATACGGTAGATGTAGAGTCGGCTCTCTGCACGCGCTACAGGATATACCGGCAACAATGGAGGGTGTGGAAAACGCTCATCCAAATACTCCATCATCACATTCGATTCAAACAGAACCAGTTCGCGATCAAGCAGTGTTGGTAGGCTGTTGTATGGGTTAAGAGCAGCAACATCTTCTGGCAACTCATCATCTTGGCAGTCGACAATATCAACCGCTACACCTTTTTCCGCCAGAACAATGCGAACTCGATGGCTGTAATGATCAGCTCCATCAGAGAAAAAGGTCATTGAAGAACGTTTAGCTACCACGCCCATCTACTACTCCAAAAATTAACAGATATTAGAAACAAAAAATCTACGCACCCCGATGGAATACGTAGATTTTATAATTTAACAGAAATCGAACGTTTAGTGTATGTCTTTCCAGTACTCTTTCTTCAATGCAAACGCGATAAAGAAGAAGAAGAACAAGAAGATCAATACGTTCGTACCGATACGGTGCGAATCTGCTTTAGACGGTTCCGCCATGTAAGCCATGTAGTTAACAAGGTCGTAGATCACCTTATCGAACTCAGCAGGCTCAAGTGAACCAGTGCCATTATCGACCGTTAGACAGCCTGGTTTAGCGACACCTGTTAGTGGATCGATTTCAGACTCTAAACCACGGTGCAGCAGCTCTTCCTGTGAACAACGAAGTGTCACTGTACCTTGAAGATCTTCCAACACATTAGGCATACCCACATCTTTAAAGACGGCGTTGTTAACACCCCATGGGCGCGACTCATCTTTGTAGAAGCTCTTAAGGTAAGTGTATACCCAATCTGGACCACGTAGACGTGTCTCTAGCGTTAGATCTGGTGGAGGATTACCGAAGAATGTTGCCGAATCAGAAGACTTCATAGCGATCGTCATCTGCTCACCGATCTTCTTGTCACCGAAGATGAGGTGCTCCTCAACCAGATTCGCAGGGATGTTTAGATCCGTCGCTGAACGCTCGTAACGCTGGTACTGAGCTGAGTGACAGCCAAGACAACGGTTAACAAACGTCGCCATACCACGCTGCAAAGAGGCTTCGTTGGTACGATCCAGTTCAATATGTTCCAGTGGCATTTTTGCACCACCAGCAGCCAAAGCTACTGATGGAATAAGGGCCACTACTAGAGTAAGTAGAAACTTTTTCATTAGCCTGTCACCCTCTCTGGTACTGGTTTAGTGCTTTCCATGCGTGTGTACCATGGCATTAGGATAAAGAATGCAAAGTACAAAGCAGTACAGATCTGAGCAAGCAGAGTACGCTCTGGCGTTGCTGGAATCGCACCTAAAACACCCAGAATGACAAAACAGATCGCAAATACGAGCAACCAGATTTTAGACAACCAGCCTTTGTAGCGGATCGACTTAACTGGGCTGCGATCTAGCCAAGGCAGTACGAACAGGATCGCAATTGCAGCACCCATTGCAACGACACCCCAGAACTTAGCATCCAAGCCAAACAGTGGGAAAGTAATCGCACGCAGGATTGCATAGAAAGGTGTGAAGTACCAAACCGGAGCAATATGCTCAGGCGTTTTCAGCGGATTCGCAGGCTCAAAGTTTGGCTTCTCTAGGAAGTAACCGCCACCCTCAGGGAAGAAGAATACAACCGTACAGAAAACAAACAGGAAGACGACAACGCCGACAATGTCTTTAACTGTGTAGTAAGGGTGGAAAGGGATACCGTCTAGAGGTACACCATTCTCATCTTTCTTCTCTTTGATCTCTACACCGTCTGGGTTGTTAGAGCCCACTTCGTGTAGTGCGATGATGTGAAGTACTACAAGCGCTAGAATGACGATTGGCAGCGCAATAACGTGAAGCGCGAAGAAGCGGTTCAGAGTGATACCTGAGATCAAGAAGTCACCACGAATCCACTGCTGCAGATCAGCACCTACGACAGGAATAGCACCGAATAGCGATACAATTACCTGTGCACCCCAGTAAGACATCTGTCCCCAAGGAAGTAGGTAACCCATGAACGCTTCAGCCATCAGCGCTAGGTAGATGGTCATACCAAACAGCCACACAAGCTCACGAGGCTTACGGTAAGAACCGTACATCATGCCACGGAACATATGTAGATAGACAACTACGAAGAAGGCCGATGCACCGGTAGAGTGCAAGTAGCGCAGCAACCAACCGTATTCAACATCACGCATGATGTATTCAACAGAGGCAAAGGCACCTTCAGCACTTGGGTTGTAGCTCATTGTTAGCCAGATACCCGTTAGGATCTGGTTAACTAGAACCAATAGAGCAAGAGAGCCAAAGAAGTACCAAAAGTTAAAGTTTTTTGGTGCGTAGTATTTTGCTAGGTGATCATCCCAAAGTGCTGTCGCTGGGAAACGATCATCGATCCAGCCCATGAAGCCTGGATTACCCTTATTGCGTGAACCAGCCATTATGCAGTCTCCGTATCGACACCGATAACAAGCGTGTTGTCATCAAGGTAAGAGTGAGGAGGAATGACCAGGTTAGTCGGTGCAGGAACGCCCGCATAAACACGACCAGACAGGTCAAAACGAGAACCGTGACATGGACAGAAGAAACCGCCCAACCACTCAGGACCCATATCATCTGGAGCCACTTCAGGGCGGTAAGTTGGTGAACAGCCCAAGTGTGTACAGATACCAACCATTACCATGATCTCTGGGCGCAAAGAGCGAGCAGAGGTTCCTGGAATGTATTCTGGCTGCTGAGGTTTCTCTGAACTTGGATCAGCCAACTGGCCGTTAAGTTTTTCTAGGTTCGCCAATGCTTCTTCAGTGCGTCGTACAACCCATACAGGCTTACCACGCCACTCAACAATCATCTGCTGACCTGGCTCTAGCTTGCTGATATCCGCCTTAACAGGTGCACCAGCGGCTTTCGCCTTGGCACTAGGATTCCAGGAAGCGACGAAAGGTACGGCTACTCCAATTGCGCCCACTGCACCCGCTGCAGATGTAGCACCAATTAGAAGTCGACGCCGGCCTTTATTTACGCCGTCATTGCTCATCAACTACTCTCCCTTAATTGGTCTAATCGAGGGATCACCTCAAATAGACGGAGCGAAACGAAAGATAAAATCCGTTTAACATGAGATCTCGAACTATCGGATTGAGACCTCTATCTGGCGCGAAATGGTAAAGAAAAGACCCTATTTTTTCAAGGTGACAGGTCAAGGAAAGGCCCGCCAATAGTCGTATTCAGGGGTGTTTAGAGAGACTAAATAATCATAAGGTTATAACGAAAAAAAACCCAAGCGATTGCTTGGGTTTTTTTGTGGCTGTAGAGCCGAAAACGAATTAACGTTTTGAGAACTGTGGTTTCTTACGTGCTTTACGTAGACCCACTTTCTTACGTTCAACTTCACGAGCGTCACGAGTAACGAAACCAGCTTGACGAAGTGTAGGACGTAGAGTCTCATCGTACTCCATAAGAGCGCGAGTGATACCGTGACGTATAGCACCAGCTTGACCGAAACCGCCACCGCCAGTAACCGTTACGTATACATCGAATTTCTCAGCAGTTTCAGTCAGTTGAAGTGGCTGCATCACGATCATACGTGCAGTTTCACGACCGAAGTACTGCTCAAGAGTACGGTTGTTGATAGAAACAGAACCAGTGCCTGGACGCAGGAAAACGCGGGCAGTGGAAGTTTTGCGACGGCCAGTGCCGTAGTACTGAGTAGTTGCCATTGTTCGTTTTCCCTTAGATGTTCAATTCTTTAGGCTGCTGAGCAGTGTGCGGATGTTCCGTACCTGCATATACTTTCAGCTTGCTGTACATCGCACGACCTAGAGGGCCTTTTGGCAGCATGCCTTTAACAGCAAGTTCAATCGTACGCTCAGGGAAAGTCTGGATCATCTTATTGAAGTTTGCTTCTTTAAGACCACCCGGGAAACCAGAGTGACGGTAGTACATTTTGTCGTTACGTTTGTTACCAGTAACGTGTACTTTTTCAGCGTTAACAACGACGATGTAATCGCCAGTATCAACGTGCGGAGTGTATTCCGCTTTATGCTTACCGCGTAGGCGGCGAGCGATTTCAGTTGCTAGACGACCAAGGGTTTTACCTTCTGCGTCAACAACGTACCAGTCGCGTTTTACTTCGGCTGGCTTAGCGCTAACAGTGTATGACATTGTATTTTCCTACTATAAGTCTCGAATCAAAATCGAGGATAGATCCCGACTTACCTTATAATTATTCGTTGTGTGGTAATCACAACCTTCCATTCCGCAATTACGCGGAGCGCGGATTATACAGGAATTTATGCTTATAAAACCAGTGTAAATTGAATTTTTTTTAGGTGGTTGGAAGCGTTGCTTTAAGCTCTGGAAAACCGCCGATAGGGTCGTGTCAGGCTGAAGCCAGACACGGACAGGTTGTAGATAGCACATTCGGTGACTGGCTTCAGCCTGTCACCCGCTTTCAACTTACGCTCTATGCTCTCTCGCCAGGTACTCATGCGACTGCATCTCAAGCAGTCGAGATTTGGTTCGTTCGATCTCAAACTCCAATCGACCCTCTGTGTAGATCTCATGAATGGGCTTTTCGGCTGAGATAATCAACTTCACACCGCTGTCATAAAACTCATCGACTAGGTTGATAAAGCGACGCGCTGCATCATCATTGGTACGCCCAAGCTGTGGAACATTACTTAGGAGTACAGCATGGTAGAGTTTCGCCAACTCAATGTAGTCGTTTTGTGAGCGCGCCCCTTCACACAGCGCACTGAAGTCAAACCAGATCACATCCTCACAAGCTTTACGAGCCGTTAACATGCGGTTGTTGATCTCAATCGACAGGTTCTCTTCTAACTCTTCAAGATCTGGTGCCAAACCATTAAAGCTCTTCTCAAGCGACTCATCAGCACCATCATCCAGTGGCCAGTGGTAGAGTTCAGCTTGCTCAAGTGTTCTTAAACGGTAATCGATGCCACTGTCGACGTTCACGACCTCGGTGTACTGATTAAGCAGCGCAATGGCTGGCATAAAGCGCGCACGTTGCAGACCATTCTCATAGAGACCATCAGGCACGATGTTGGAGGTCGCTACAAGAGAGACGCCGCGGGCAAATAGCTCTTCAAGCAAGCTACCCAGGATCATCGCGTCGGTGATATCAGAGACGAAAAACTCATCAAAACAGATAATCCGCGTCTCTCTCGAGTACTTCTCAGCGATGGTAACCAAAGGGTTTTTAGTGCCATCTAAAGCTTTCAGCTCAGCATGGACTCGCTGCATGAAACGGTGAAAGTGCGTACGCATCTTTCTCTCGAAGGGCAGCGTGTCATAGAAGGTATCCATCAAGTAGGTCTTACCACGACCCACACCACCCCAGAAATAGAGACCTTTAATCGGCTCCACCTTCTCTTTCACCACTTTTTGCTTAAGACGACCCAGAAGTCCTGGAGCCGGCGCATTCTCAGCTTCAATTAGCTGATCATGAAGTCGCTGCAAGTGTTCAACGGCCATCTCTTGAGTGGCGTCGTATGAAAAGTCGTCGCGCTGCAAATCCTTTTTGTAGCGCTCTAGTGGAGTACTCATTGGCAATAATGACCTATTAATCCTTCAATCTCGGCGCGAACTTTACTGCTGTTGCCTCTCTATTTCAAATTCAGCCGATAACAATTGGTAGTAGGAAGGCTGTTAATAGACCGGTCAATCCCATCGCCAAGCCAGCAAAAGCACCGGCTACTGCACCCACCTCCAACGCTACGGCCGTGCCAAAACCATGGGAGGTCAAACCCAATACGAAGCCTCGAACAGCCTGATCCTCAACTCGCATTCGCTTAAGAATGATCGGCACCAAAATACTACCCATCACCCCGGTCACTAACACCAAAGCAGCGGCCAAGGAGGGTAACCCTCCAATCTTCTCCGCAATACCCAAAGCGATAGGCGAGGTAACTGACTTCGGTGCTACTGACATCATGGTTTCAAATCGAGCATCAAATAGCCAAGTCACACCAACTGCAGAGAGTGAGGCCACCAGTGCACCCACTGCACTGGAGACTAATATCGGCAACCAGAGCCTACGAATCTCATCAAAATATTGGAACATCGGTACTGCCAGCGCCACCGTCGCAGGCCCGAGTAGGAAGTGAATAAACTGAGCACCTGAGAAATAGGTCTCATAAGGCGTTCCGGTCACCAACAACATAAGAATCAGGACAACCATGCTGATCAAGACAGGATGTAAGATGGGCGAACGATCTGCACGTTGATAGAGCAAATTCGCCAAGGTAAACACAGCCAAGGTCAACACAATCCATATCAGAGGTCGGGCAGCAAAGTAGACCCAAAAGTCGGTTCCTATAATCACTTCTCACCCCCTACCCGCTTCATTAACCACTGAAACAGAGCCGCCGTCACAATTGTCGCCAGAATGGTCGATATCAATAGAGCCAATATAATGATCCACCACTCGCTGGCCAGTAGATCAAAGTGCAGCACCAATCCCACACCTGCAGGTATGAACAGAAGCGCTAAATTCGATAGCAATCCATCGCTGGTGATTTTAAGTGAATCTGGAATACGGCCGAGCCCTAACAGACCAAACAACAGCAGAACCAAACCGATGACAGGACCCGGTAGCGGCAACCCCAATACAACAACCAGCGACTCACCCAACAGCTGAAATGCCAGCAGTATTAAAAACCCTTGAATCATAATGCACCTCCAAATTTAAAGCGTATCACGATCGCTAATTCCGAATAACAAAATACATTTTACTTTGTAAAAAACAGAGAGTTTGAAACAAAAAAACCCTGCAGTGCAGGGCTTTTATAAGTGAGTTCTCTTAACTTACAAAACCAAACGACGAATATCGCTTAGCAATCCGTTAAGATCTGTTAGGAATCGACCCGCATCGCCGCCGTTGATCGCACGGTGGTCATACGACAGGCAGAGTGGCAGCATCAAGCGAGGCTCAAACTCCTTACCATTCCAACGCGGCTTGATATCCGCTTTAGAGACACCCAGGATAGCTACTTCAGGCGCATTCACGATAGGGGTGAAACCTGTACCGCCGATACCACCAAGACTAGAGATTGTGAAACACGCTCCCTGCATCTCATTTGGCTTGAGCTTACGCTCCTTCGCTTTACCCGCCAGCTCAATCGCTTCATTAGAGAGCTCGTAGATACTCTTCTTGTCTGCATCCTTGATAACAGGAACCATCAGACCGTTAGGGGTATCAACCGCAATACCAATGTTTACAAACTTCTTGTAGACAATGTGCTCACCATCCGCATCCAGAGAAGCGTTAAACTTCTGATGACGCGTTAGTGCAATCGCAGCCGCTTTGATCAAGAAAGGAAGTGGTGTCAGTTTCACACCCTGCTTAGCCGCTTCATCCTTCATCTCCTTACGGAAGGCTTCAAGTTCGGTAATGTCAGCATCATCAAACTGAGTCACATGAGGGATGTTCAACCAGCAGCGAGACATATTGTCACGGGTGATCTTATCGATCTTGCTTAGCTTAACTTTCTCGATCTCACCAAACTTACTGTGATCTACCGCAGGAATTGCAGGTATACCACTTCCACCAGTCACCGCGGTAGCAGGAGCTGAATCCAACTTCTGTAGCGCACCTTTAACGTAGGCTTGAACATCCTGCTTAACAATACGACCCTTGCGGCCAGAACCCGTTACTTTGGAGAGATCCACACCATACTCACGCGCAATGGCGCGAACGGCAGGACCAGCATGAACTGAGCGATTACGCTTCTCTAGATCCACTAAATCCGTTGTTGATGCAACTGGAGCTGGTTTCTCAGGTGCTGCTGACTGCGCTGGAGCAGGCGCTGAAGCCGCTGGTGCAGGTGCAGGTGCAGAAACAGGAGCTGCTGCAGGAGCAGTGCCTACCACCTCAAGCTCTAATAGAAGATCACCTTCGTTAACTTTATCGCCTTCGCTGATCTTCATCGATTTAATGACACCAGCCGCTGGTGACGGAACTTCCATTGACGCTTTGTCGGTCTCAAGCGTAATCAGGCTATCGCCTTCAGCGACACTATCACCCTCTTTGACCAACACCTCGATCACATCGACATCCGATGCACCACTTAGATCTGGGATTAATACAGACTCAACGCCGCCTGTCGGTGCCGCTGCAACAGGCGCTGACACTTCAGCAGGTGCCGCAGCAGGTGAAGCTTCAACAGGTGCTGATACTGGCGCAGCTGCACCGGCTACTTCAAGCTCGATCAGTAGATCGCCTTCATTGACCTTGTCACCCTCGGCAATCGTTAGCGCTTTAACGACACCCGATGCTGGAGAGGGAACTTCCATAGAAGCCTTGTCTGTCTCTAGAGTGATTAGGCTATCACCTTCAGACACCGCATCACCGACAGCGACCAACACCTCGATTACATCCACATCAGATGCACCGCTCAGGTCTGGAATTAGAACCTGTTCGATAGTCGACGCAGCCGCCACTGGAGCAGCCGACTCTACAGGCGCAGAGACAGGCTCAACCGATTCTGGCTCAGCAACGGCTGCTTCAGCCGGTGCAGACTCAGAAGAGGCAATCTCAATTTCCATTAACAGATCGCCCTCATTGACCGTGTCGCCTTCTGAAATTGCCATCGACACAATCTTACCTGCTTGCGGTGAAGGCACTTCCATAGAGGCTTTATCGGTCTCTAGTGTAATCAGGCTATCGCCCTCAGCGACCACATCCCCAGCAGCCACAAGTACTTCAATCACATCAACGTCAGTTGCGCCGCTGAGATCTGGAATGTTTACAGTAATAGTACTCACAGTTATCTCCTTACGAATTCTTCAAAGTTCTCAATCGACTTAAACCGTCCAAGGTGCTGGTTTATCCGGGTTGATGTTGAACTTCTGAATCGCGCTAGCGACAACTGAAGCTTCGATTTTGCCCTCTTCCTGAAGTGCTTTAAGCGCTGCTACAGCGACGTAGTAACGGTTAACTTCGAAGAAGCTACGCAGTTTGCTGCGTGTATCTGAACGACCGAAACCATCAGTACCCAGTACTTTGTAGCGACGTGGAATGTACTCACGCAGCTGATCAGCATACATACGCATGTAATCTGTAGAAGCGATAACAGGACCCTCGTGACCTTTCAAAGATTGCTCTAGGAAGGACTCACGTGGTTGCTCTTCTGGGTGAAGCATGTTCCAGCGATTCACTTCCATCGCATCGCGAGTCAGTTCGTTGATCGATGTTGTGCTCCAGACATCGGCCTCAACACCAAACTCCTCACGAAGGATGGTGGCACCTTCGCGCACTTCACGAAGGATTGAACCACAACCGAACAGCTGAACACGAAGATCAGCTTTCTTACCCTCTTCAAGCAGGTAGATACCCTTAACAATACCCTCTTCAGCTCCGACAGGCATCTCAGGATGCTGGTAGTTCTCATTAAGGGTAGTGATGTAGTAGAACTTATTCTCTTGCTCTTGATACAAACGACGCATGCCGTCTTGCACAATCACCGCAACTTCATAGCCGTAAGTTGGGTCGTAAGAGATACAGTTTGGAATCATCTGCGCCATCAGGTGTGAATGACCGTCCTGGTGTTGCAAACCTTCACCATTTAACGTCGTACGACCTGAGGTTGCACCAATCAAGAAACCGCGCGCTTGTGAGTCACCCGCCGCCCAAGTTAGATCCATAACACGTTGGAAACCGAACATTGAGTAGAAGATGTAGAACGGAATCAGCGTACAGTTACTATTCGAGTAAGCTGTTGCACAAGCCAGCCATGCAGAGAATGCACCCGACTCGTTGATACCCTCTTCAAGGATCTGACCTGACTTGCTCTCTTTGTAGAACATGATCTGGTCATGGTCATGCGGTACGTACTTCTGACCTTCAGAGGTGTAGATGCCCAACTGACGGAACATACCTTCCATACCAAAGGTACGTGCTTCATCAGGGACGATCGGCACGACTCGCTCACCAAGATTCTTATCTTTAACGATAGAACTTAGCACACGGTTAAATGCCATCTGTGTTGATAGCGAACGTTCGCCACTCGATTTAAGCTGACCTGCGAAGGTATCCAGAGCAGGCACTTCAAGCTGTTCAAACTCAGTACGACGAATTGGGTAGAAACCACCAAGTTTCTTACGCGCACCCAACATGTACTTCATCTCAGGTGAATCTGGACTTGGGCGGTAGTATGGCAGCTCTTTTAGCTGATCATCTTCAACTGGAATATTAAAGCGATCACGGAAATCTTTAAGATCATCCAGTGCCACTTTCTTCATCGAGTGAGTATCGTTTTTCGCTTCACCCGATTTACCAGTACCGTAACCTTTTACAGTTTGAGCCAAGATAACCGTTGGCTGACCTTTGTGCTCAACCGCAGCCTTGTAGGCAGCGTACACTTTGTATGGGTCATGACCGCCACGGTTAAGGTTCATGATATCGTCATCAGACATATCCTTAACCAGCTCAAGAAGCTCAGGGTATTTACCAAAGAAGTGCTCGCGTGTGTAAGCACCGCCGTTCGCCTTCATGTTCTGAAGTTCGCCGTCGACCACTTCGTCCATACGCTTCTGCAGTAGACCCGTCTTATCGCGCTCAAACAGCGGATCCCAGTGACGACCCCATAGACACTTGATGACGTTCCAACCCGCACCGCGGAAGACACTCTCTAGCTCTTGAACGATCTTACCGTTACCACGAACCGGACCATCCAAACGCTGCAAGTTACAGTTAACAACGAAGATAAGGTTCTCTAACTGCTCGCGACCAGCCAGTGAGATAGCACCCAAGGATTCTGGTTCATCACACTCACCATCACCTAGGAATGCCCAAACTTTACGATCACCACGTTTAACCAAATCACGTGCAGACATGTAACGCATCACGTGTGCCTGGTAAATGGCTTGGATTGGACCTAGACCCATAGAGACGGTTGGGAACTGCCAGAAATCAGGCATCAACCAAGGGTGTGGGTAAGACGATAGACCATTACCATCAACTTCACGACGGAAGTTGTCTAACTGCTCTTCAGTCAGACGGCCTTCAAGGTAAGCACGTGCATAGATGCCTGGTGAGATGTGGCCTTGGAAGAAGACCATATCAGCATCTTGCTCGCCTTCGTTACCACGGAAGAAGTGGTTAAAACCGATATCATAAAGTGTTGCTGAAGATGAAAATGAAGAGATGTGACCGCCAAGTCCCTCATCGTTGTCATTCGCTCGCATCACCATCGCCATCGCGTTCCAGCGGATGAAGGAACGGATGCGGCGCTCCATAAATAGATCACCAGGAAGAGGCGCTTCGTTCTGTGGCGCTATAGTGTTTTTATAGGGTGTGCTCAACTCTGAACAGTTTTCAACACCTAACTCAGCCGCTTTGGCACCCAATTTTCTAAGAAGGTAAGACGCTCGATCGCTGCCTTCATGTTGCGCAACTGACTCTAATGCCTGAAGCCACTCATCCGTTTCAATTGGGTCGATATCTTCAATGATTTCGTTCACAGTACTCTCCCTTTTGCGCCATTTCCGTTGACGCTTGGACCTTGTAAAAAAGGTACCTGGTTGATCGTTTGAAGCGCAGTCAATCTGCGTCTAGCTTTGATTTATGTAAAAACACTACACAGGCACTCGACTTTAGTCCAGAGATATTTCAGATTTTAGCGACAAGTGTAGCACTATTACGACAACACCCTCTTTTTGCTACGGATAATTGAAAGTTTTTACGCATATGCGAAATAAATAACCAATTTAATTCAATAGTAACGTTTTGTTATATGAAAAATTGAGTCTATTTGGAGTATCCTTTGCCATACTTATTTTTTTGATGTCAGGACTCTCAATGACAACCAGCGCCGATCTTTTATTACTGCTTGAGCGGGTCTTCTCAACCGTATTTCCAATCATTGCCATAGTCACTGCTGGCTACCTTTACGCAAGAAAGGCAAATCCCGACTTACAAGTCGCAAACCGCATCAACATGGATATCTTTTTGCCGGCGCTTATATTCAGTGTTATGGCTGGAAAGAGTTTTGATCTGTACGCACACTTAGATCTAGCGTTAGGGTCGATCGTCATGGTGCTAGGTGCAGGAATAGTGATGAAACCGGTTGCGAAGCTTCTGGGCATCTCTTCTAAAACCTTTGTTCCGCCAATGATGTTCAACAACTGTGGCAACCTAGGTCTGCCTCTAGCACTTCTGGCTTTTGGGGATGCCGGCCTTGCCGCTTTTGTGGTGATGTTCTTAGTGAGCAACCTGTTGCACTTCAGTCTGGGCATTCATATTGTTGATGAGAACGCCAAACTCACAGGGCTTTTTAAGAATCCGATTATCTTATCAACCTTTGCTGGATTAGCTTGGGCGCTATTCAAATTGCCATTGCCTACATGGCTGGCTACACCCATCGATATGTTGGGCCAGATATCGATTCCATTGATGCTGTTTGCATTAGGGGTAAGGATGATCAGTGTCGATCTAAGCCAGTGGAAGATCGGTGTCTATGGAGCCATCTTTTCACCATTGAGCAGCCTAGTATTCGCGATACCCTTTGCTTGGATTATGGGTCTCTCTAAAGAGTTCACCGCCTACATTGTGTTATTTAGCGTACTGCCACCGGCGGTTCTGAACTATATGTTTGCTGAGCGCTACAATCAGCAACCTGAGACGGTTGCTTCTATTGTACTGATCGGAAATTTAGCCAGCCTGGCATTCATTCCTCTCACACTCTTCTTCGTACTTTAATCAGGTTTAGGAGGCCCCTCTGGAGCCTCCTAAGCACTATTCGTTATTCACTCATAGGTTTAGCCGGTTCAAGAAGAATGTATTCCACATTTTTCTCAACGGTGGCGACACCTATTCCACGAACTGCTGTGAGCGCTTCAACAGAGTTAAACGGACCATTCGCATCACGGTAAGCAACAATCGCTTCAGCTTTAGATTGGCCAATCCCATCCAAAGCATCCGCCAGCTCAACGGCATCTGCTGAATTAATGTTAACCGGATAACCTGCCATCGCAGTCGATGAAAACAGTGTAAAGAAGAGTGGTGCTAGAACTCGTGTAGAGAGAGATTTGATGTTCATAGTGAACCTCCATGTCTTATTTGAAATGAGAGCAATCCTTACTCTCACTATTCACACTAGACCATGGATCAAAAAACACCAAAAAATATTTATATTTTTTCGCAGTAAGGTGTCTGGCTTCAGCCTGACACCACTTTAACAGCGGTTATCCAGTAATGCGTGTCATTTGAAAGTGGTGTCAGGCTAAAGGCCAGACACCTCAAAATGTTTACCTTGAACCTAAAGCCAAATCTACTTCTGACTGCACCGCAATGGCCGCGGCTTTAGGATCTTCTGCACCGGTTATTGGACGCCCAACCACCAAATAGGTGCTACCTGCAGCGATTGCTTCAGCAGGTGTCATGATGCGACGCTGATCACCGACTACAGAACCCGCTGGGCGAATACCCGGAGTCACAAGCTGGAACTGATCGGAGGCTTGAGCTCTGATTGCAGCCGCCTCTTGTGCTGAACAGACCACGCCATCAAGTCCTGAACTCTCTGTCAATGTGGCTAAGCGCTTAACCTGATCAATGGGATCGATATCCAAACCCATCTCGGCCAGATCGCTGCGCTCCATACTCGTTAGCACGGTCACCGCAATCAAGGAGGTACGTTGCGGCCCCTGGCTACGCTTCTCAACCTCTTCACGAGCCGCTTCCATCATTCGACGGCCGCCACTGGCATGGACATTAACCATCCAGACCCCCAGCTCGGCTGCAACACCACAGGCTTTTGCAACGGTATTGGGGATGTCATGAAACTTAAGATCCAAGAAGACTTCAAAACCGAGAGCGTGCAGACGTTCAACCACATCAGGCCCACAACGAGTAAATAGCTCCTTACCCACTTTGACACGAGAGACCTCAGGATCTAACTGCTTAGCCATCGCAATGGCGCTATCAGCTTCTGGATAATCTAGGGCAACAATAACGCGTTTGTTATCTTCAATGGACACTCTATTCACCTTCTAAACCTTGGATTGGGCGGATACTACCCCATCGCTTACAACTTGGACACTGCCAAACTAAACTGCGTGCTGCATAACCACAATGACCACAGCGGTAGACCGGTTTTGACATCTCGAGCTGCTGCGTCAACGACCGCAAATTCAACAGACTCTCTCGTGCACTGGATGAGCCATGCTCAATATGCATATCAATTAGGCGGTTAAAACCTTTTACTGATGGGCGACTCTTCAACGCCTCAGTGATAAATAGGCCCGCAGCAAAAACCCCTTCCCTATCTCTTTTCAACTCAGCCAAGGCAAGCATCACGCTGGTTGAGGGGTACTGCTTCATTAAGTCATTTAGATACTGGCTCAAACCAAGCTCATCACCTAAAGCGTCAAAACATCGCCTGAGTGGATTGAGTGTTTCTGGTATAAACAGTGGGTCTTGATCGGCAATGCTTTGCAAGGCTCTAATCGCCGAACGCCATTGCGACTTCAACATGAATACTCGAGCTGAGATGAGATTGGCTCGAACACACTTTGCATCGGTAGACAACGCAAACTCTAACTCTTTAAGTGCAGGGTCTAATTCACCATTAGAGATGTGATTTTGGGCAAGCTCACAGTGATAGTGTGAGAGCTCATTAACAAGCTCTATACGGTTTTTCTTTGGCAAAATATCAGCACTTTGCAGCGCCCGATGCCACTCACCCTCTTGCTCATAGAGACGGATTAGCAGAACGATGGCGCGATATCTTAATTCTGGATAGTCGGTCTGTTTGGCTAGAGGTGCAGCAGCGTCTTCTGCACGATCTAGCAAGCCTAGAGCAAAAAAGTCTCGTGCTAAGGCCAATTTCACACGCTGACGATCATAAACTGAGAGATCTTTACGCTTTAACATGCGCTCATGAATTTGAACGGCACGATCGATATCGCCTTTACGCCTCAGCAGCTTGGCCAACGCAATGTGTGCCGGCAAATTGTCAGAGTTAACCTCAAGGGCATGAATGAACGATTCGATCGCCTCTTCCGTTCGGTTATCAATGAGGTGATCAAGACCTGACAGATAGGCTGGTGGTAGTGCTTGATTGCGACGATCTTTTCTTTTCAGGCGTCGATTACCCAGGTACCAACCTATGGCAACGGCAATCAGTAGAAAGAGAAAAATTAGGTAGGGGGAGTTGGCACTCATTCTGCGCCTCGTTGAACCTCACGATTCAACGTCTCAATCTGTTGCTCAGCATTACGCAACTTACGAGCCGAATTGAGCAATTTAGCACGCAGTGTCAGCACTCGTGCACTGGTCAATAGAATACCGACTAACAGGCCGACAACCATTGAGATGATCAACCAGATCGATAGGCTTGCTTCGGGTAGCTTCACCCAGACCAAATCAATGATGACCGGTGTTGTATTATGAATGGTGAGAACAATGCCCGTTAAAAGAACCAACAGAGCAATCGCTGACGTGATAAGAAGTTTAATCGCTCTCAAACTTAATACTCATCTTTCAAGCTTGCATTCACTTGCTCGCGCAGCTCTTTGCCAGGCTTAAAGTGTGGTACATGCTTGGCCGGCAGAGAAACGGATTCACCCGTTTTTGGGTTGCGACCGACGCGGGGGGCACGATAGTGAAGTGAGAAGCTTCCGAATCCGCGAATCTCAATACGCTCGCCATCGGCTAAGGTATCAGCCATTTGAGTTAACATGATTTTCACTGCCAACTCGACATCTTTCACAGAGAGTTCCGGATGTTTGTCTATTAGGCGTTCGATCAGCTCAGACTTAGTCATACCCACTTCCTATCGATACTGAAAACAGGGTAATAAGCTCACCCTGTTTTCTATCACTCTTTCTTACCCATCTGCTCTTTGATGAGATCACCAATCGTCGTTGCGCCTACATCCATATCTTTTGGAGCAGACTGAACCGCTTTAAGTGCTTCTTGCTGCTCTTTGGCTTCAATCGCTTTAACTGACAAGAAGATAGAACGATTACGACGATCAACATTGATCACAATCGCTTCAACACTATCACCCACAGAGAGCTCTGCAGATAGATCTTCAGTTCGTTCACGGGCAAACTCAGCCACTTTCAAAATAGCGTTTAGACCTTCAGCCACTTCAATTTCAGCTTGACGAGCATCCACTGCTACAACCGTACCGGTAACTTTAGAGCCCTTACCGTTCGCTTCAGCAAAGCTGCTAAATGGATCAGAGGCAAGTGCTTTAATGCTCAGAGAGATACGTTCACGCTCTGCATCCACTTGCTGGATAACCGCTTCAACCGTATCGCCTTTATTGAAACGTTTAACGGCCTCTTCGCCAGACTCATCCCAAGAGATGTCAGACAGGTGAACTAGACCGTCTACACCACCATCTAAGCCGATGAAGATACCGAAGTCAGTGATTGAGCGGACAGTACCAGAAACTTTGTCACCCTTGTTCGTTGACGATGCAAAGGCATTCCAAGGATTTTCGCGGCACTGTTTAATACCTAGAGAGATACGGCGGCGCTGTTGGTCGATATCGAGAATCTGAACTTCAACCTCATCGCCAACCTGAACAACTTTAGATGGGTGGATATTGCGGTTAGTCCAATCCATCTCTGAGACGTGAACTAGACCCTCCACGCCCTCACCGATCTGTGCAAAACAGCCATAGTCAGCAAGCTTAGTCACCTTAGCAGTAACGCGCTGACCCACAGCATAGTTTTCGATAGCCGTAGTCCAAGGATCTGCAGCCAACTGCTTCATACCTAGGGATACGCGCTTACGCTCTTGATCGTAGCGAAGAACCTTAACGTCGATCTCATCACCAACATTAAGCATTTCACTTGGGTGTTTGATACGTTTCCAAGAGATATCGGTAATGTGAAGAAGACCATCGATACCGCCAAGGTCAATGAACGCGCCGTAATCAGTAAGGTTCTTAACAATACCTTTAAGCGTTGCGCCCTCTTCCATCTGCTCAAGCAGCTTCTCGCGCTCTTCGCTGTTGGCCTCTTCTAGAATCGCACGGCGTGACACAACAATGTTGTTGCTCTTCTCATCGAGTTTAACAATTTTAAGCTCTAGATCTTGATCATCAAGATGGCTGGTATCGCGCAGTGGGCGAGTATCTACCAAAGAACCCGGTAGGAAGGCGTTGATGCCGTTAACCATAACCGTTAGGCCGCCACGGACACGACCACTGATGCGACCAGTAACCGTCTCGCCAGCTTCATACGCTTTTGCAAGAACAGCCCATGCTTCTGCACGCTTGGCACGTTCACGCGAAAGTTTGGTTTCACCGAAGCCATCTTCTAGGGATTCAAGCGCCACTTGCACTTCATCACCAACAGCGACTTCAAGCTCACCTGCACCGTTTTTAAACTGATCGATGGGAATAACCCCATCTGACTTAAGACCCGCTGTTACAACAACAAAGTCATTTTCAATACCTACTACGGTTCCAGTAATGATGGAACCTGGTGTCATATTGACCTGTTCAAGACTCTCTTCAAACAGATCTGCAAAGCTTTCGCTCATGGTCTAAGCCTCAGTTTACGGAGTGCTAACGCAACCCTTTGTGGCGTGCTTGTTCTAGCACAGTTTTCATAACTTCATCGATAGACATAGATGTACTATCGAGAATCACGGCATCATCGGCTGGGCGAAGTGGCGCAACCGAACGGTTCATGTCACGATCATCTCGCGCACGAATATCTTCTAATATAGTTTCAAGGCTAGCACTCAGCCCCTTATCTATCAACTGCTTATAACGACGATCCGCGCGAACCTCTGCGGAGGCATCCAAGTAGATCTTCAACGGTGCCTGAGGAAATACAACGGTTCCCATATCACGTCCATCGGCCACCAAGCCGGGGGATTGAGCAAAATCGCGTTGACGTTTCAACAGTGCAGAGCGCACTTCAGTAATAGCGGCCACTTTAGAGGCATCGTTACCTATCTGCTCCGCACGAATAGCATGAGTGACCTCTTCACCTTCAAGTAAAATAGTCACCTCATCGCCCTGTTCAGAGGCAACAAAGCGCACATCGAGATGCTCAGCCAACACCTGCAGTGCCTCTACATCACTAAGATCAACACCATGATGGTTCGCAGCCAAAGCCGTCAGGCGATACAAAGCCCCGCTATCCAACAAGCTCCAACCAAGCTCCTGCGACAGCAATCGACAGATCGTACCTTTACCTGAACCACTTGGCCCATCAACGGTAATGATAGGGCATGAATTTTCATTATTGAGTGGATCCATCCACTACTCCTCAATCAATTTAATACCGACCCTTCGCGCCTGATCAATCAGTTCAGGAAAGGCGGTACTGATTGCTCGACATCCGTTAATTCGGATGGAACGATCAAAACGTAAACTTAACATCAGTAGAGCGAGTGCAAGTGCTGGGTGCTCTGCAGCTTCCAACTCACAGGGACGCCAATCTGAAACCGGCGAAATAGTGACATCAGTATGTGACATACTGATGTCGGCACCCGCTTTACTTAACTCATCCACTGTCGTCTTGAATAGGGCTCTCTGTCGTTCTGGAATTCGATCGATACCTAATATAGTCGAATCACTCTGAGCAGACGCCATCGCTAACAGCAGTAGAGGGAGATCATCCCCAACCGAGGCCAACTCAGATGAGAGGCACTCGATACCTGATAACAACGAGGCTTTTACCTCTAAATCAGCGACCGGCTCACCGCCCGCATGACGATTGTTATTCAGCGCAATGTGCGCACCCATGCGTTCAAGTAGACGCAAAGAGTGAAGTCGAGTGGGATTCGCACTGACATTTTCAATAACCAGACTCGACTCTTGTTGTAAAAGAGCACCCACCGCGAAGGCGAAGGCGAAACTCAGATCCGCTGGTACCTGAACCGAACAGGCTTTTAGCGAAACGCCCGACTCGATAAACAGTCGACGCCCCTCTCTCACCAATTGAACACCAAAGGCATCTAGGAGACGTTCAGTGTGATCACGCGTCGTATTCGGCTCATAAACCTCTAATTCAACACCCGCACTGATGGCCGCCAACAATAATGCACCTTTAATCTGAGCACTGGCATGACTTGGCGCATAAGTAATCGATTTAAAGCGCTGACCACCCTTAATAGTGATTGGCAGCGAGCCTGTATTACTGTCGATGGAGGCACCCATCTGTGTCAGTGGATCGATAATCTCTTGCAGCGAGATCTTGGATAACTGCTCACTGCCCGTTAACCTCACATCGAAGTCTTGAGCAGAGAGTAGACCTAACAACATTCTTAACGAGGTCATTGAGCTACCAAAATAGAGAGGCGCTGACGGCGCTTGCAGTCCATTTAGACCCACACCAAACACTCTTACTCTACCTTGGTGTGGACCTTCGATAACCACGCCCAAATCACGGAAGATCTGAATCGTTGCTAGAGTATCTTCACTCTCAATTAACCCCTCGATCTCGGAGACACCCTCGGCAATCGCTGCCAACATAATGGCGCGTTGCGAGATTGAACGATCGCCGGGCACTCGTAACTCACCGCTCAACTTAGCCGTGGGAGATGAGACCAGCGTATCAATGGCATCACCTCTGAGCTCAGCATAGCCAGCACGCTCTAATACCAAAGAGAAATGTTCACGGGAGGCTTTAGCACGGGTAAAAATGCCCAATAAGCGTAGACTGTCACCCTGATCAACAGCAGCTCTTAGATCTTGCACACCCGTCATAAAGCGATCTATCTGCTCTAGCAACTGCTCACGGTTGGCGAAACAGACGTCATGCCACATGGTCGGATCACTGGCTGCAATTCGGGTAAAGTCTCTAAAGCCACCGGCCGCATAACGAAAGATATCGGTACTCTCAGCTTCTGCTGCTAAGGTATCTGCGAGTGAAAAAGCTAAGAGATGAGGTAAATGGCTGGTCGCCGCTAAGACCTGATCATGACGCTTAGGCTCCATTTGAACCACTTCAGCACCAATTGCCTGCCAGACTCGGGCCAGAGTTAGCGTCGCTTCGCTAGAGGCTCCCTCAGGAGGCGTTAAGATCACTTTTTTATGATTGAAAAGATCCGTTTGCGATGCCGATACACCACTTTTCTCTGCGCCCGCTATCGGGTGGCCAGGTATAAATCCTGTTGGCAGACCCTCAGGCCAAATAGCTTTAGCCGCTTCAAGAATATTCAGCTTTGTACTGCCAACGTCGGTTAAGATCGCCTCAGGCTTTAGCCAAGGAGCGATCTGCAGCATCACCTTCTCTATCGCTTTGACTGGAACGGCCAATAGAATGAGATCAGACTGTTTTACCGCTGATTCAAGATCCGTTGCGATGCTATCAACCACATTGAGAGCCAACGCTAGGTCGCACTCCTCTTGATTGAGATCGAAACCGATCACATGCTGAACGCTAACCAACTCTTTTGCAGCACGCGCAAAAGAGCCGCCGATCAGACCCAGTCCAATGACTAATAGGCGCTCAGCTTTAAACGACATTAAGCAAGCGCCTCAGCTAGGGCTTTCAAGAAGCGAGCGTTTTCGTGCTCAAGACCGATACTGACCCGAAGATGATTAGGGAGTCCGTAATTGCCAACTGGGCGCGTAATGACACCCTCCAATAACATGGATTGGTAGATCGGCATGGCAGGCTGCTGCAAATCGATCAAGACAAAGTTGCCCTGACTAGGAACATAGCTGACACCCAATTCAGCGAGCCCTTCGGATATCTGTTTAAGGCCCTGCTGATTTACCTCTTGGCTTCTCTTCAGGTATTCAGAATCCGAAAGAACCGCTTGAGCTGCTGCCAATGCCGCAATACTGACATTAAATGGCTGACGAACACGGTTTAACAGATCGGTAACGGCGACTGAAGCATAAGCAAAACCACAACGAAGCCCTGCTAAGCCCCAGGCTTTGGAAAAAGTTCGAGTTACGATTAAATTATCGAACTCATCAGCTAGCAACAGTCCGTTCGGCATACGTTCGGCCGTTAAATATTCGGTGTAAGCCTCATCCAAAACCACTATAACCTGCTCAGGCACACGAGCCATGAACGCGCGAAACTGGTCTTCAGAGAAGACCGTGCCGGTTGGGTTATTGGGATTGGCTAAGAAGATAAGACGCGTCTTGTCAGTAATGGCATTAGCCATAGCGTCTAGATCGTGACCATACTTTTTGGCTGGGGTAACCACGGAAACGGCACAACAGGCCTGTGTCACCAGCGGATAGACAATAAAAGCGTACTCCGAGTAGATCACTTCATCGTCAGGGCGAACAAATACTCTTGCGATCAGCTCTAGTAGATCATTAGATCCATTACCCAGGGTTAAACGATCCTCTGCTAGCCCATAATGAGCCTTCAAGGTGCGTTTTAGCTCTGTTCCCGACGCATCAGGGTAGAGCGTTGCATCTTGTAGACTATCAATAGCTGCTTTAAGTGCGATAGAGCTTGGGCCCAACGGGTTTTCATTACTGGCCAGTTTAATTGACTCAGTAATCCCCAGCTCACGCTCAAGCTCTTCGATGGGCTTACCAGGTTGGTAAGGTGTTAACTGTTGAACACCCGATACTGCTAAAGTTTTTTGATCTACAGGCACGATTTTAGTTCCTAAAAAACCGCTTTGGGAAAGAGTCCCAGGTAGTGAAAGTTAAGTTCTGGCCCCAGCATGGATTGAAGCTGTTCAATCGACCTAGCGCCATCAAGCTCCATGTAGGTTAGGGACCCATCAGTGATATTTCGCTTCGAATCAGTAACCACTGATTCGGCACTCTCAACAATCAATGCTGTTTTATCATCGCCCGATGCCGAAACCTCTTGATGCCCTAACACTAAAAAGGCCTCATCACCATGGAGAGTTACCTCACCAACAACGTTTAACTGATGAGTCACCAATAACGACAAGACCTCAGGCAATCTATTTACTGAAAGAACCGCGTAGTGCAACGCTCCCTGCGCTAAGCTCAGCAAGGTTTCCGATGCACTAGCGAATGCAATAGGCTCAACCGAGTGACCAAATTGTTTCAGAGCAGCTTGCTCAGTATCTAATTCAGAGGTTGAAACAAACCCAACATTCATACGGTGCTCATGCGCCAGACAGACCGACATCACCTCCCTGAACAGACGTGCAATCTCCTGATCAGGAAGTGGTCCCTGATTGCGCTGCATCGCTTTACGAAGCACCTGCGCTTCTCGCTCAGGTCGATAAAAAACCGGCGAATTCGCACCAAAGTTATGCTTAATATCAGCCACTCTTTGGGCACACTCAGCACGCTTGTTCAACAGAGCATGAATCTCTTGATCAATCTGATCGATCTCATCACGCACCTGTGTCAGCGCCTCATCTTGAGTCAGCCCCTGGTAGAGATTCTGCTGATCCATTGTTAGCCTCGGCGCTTTTCGAAATCAGCCATAAAATCGATCAGTGCATCAACCGCTGCTTCGGGCACAGCATTGTAGATGCTTGCACGCATACCACCGACAGAACGATGCCCCTTAAGATTCAACAACCCTGCCTCTTCAGATTCGGCCAGGAAGGCTTTATCCAGAGCAGAATCCGCCAGTGTGAACGGAACGTTCATGATCGAACGGTTTCGCACAGCAACTGGGTTGGCAAAAAAGTCACTTGCATCAATCGCAGCATAGAGTTTAGACGCTTTGCGATGATTCAATTCCGCCATTGCAGACAAACCACCCTGGCGCTTAATCCACTGAAATACTAAACCTGACAGATACCAGGCCAGTGTCGGCGGCGTATTGTGCATCGACCCTTCAGCAGCGTGAACCGCATAGTCGTACATAGTCGGCGCTGTACTTAAGGGATTGCCTAATAGATCTTTACGCGCGATCACAACCGTTAAGCCGGCAGGTCCGATATTCTTCTGAGCACCCGCATAGATCAAACCAAAGCGTGAGACATCAACAGGCGCAGAGAGTATGTCCGAAGACATATCAGCCACAAGCGGCACGTCACCCGCGTCTGGAATGTAATCAAACTGAACGCCGCCAATGGTTTCATTGGTGGTGTAGTGAAGGTAGTTAGCCGTCGAATCAATAGAGAGATCAGACTGCAGCGGCGCTTCACAAAAGTTTGATGACTCAGTTGAGGCAGCGATAGAGACATCCGCAAAACGCTTTGCCTCTTTGATCGCTTTTTTCGACCAAACACCCGTGTTGATGTACGAGACCTTGCCACCTTGTGACAGATTCATCGGCACCATACCAAACTGACTGGTCGCGCCCCCTTGAAGGAACATGACAGCGTAGTCGTCACTGATGTTCATCAGATCACGCAAATCCTGTTCAGCCCCTTCAGCAACGCTAACAAACTCAGCGCTACGGTGGCTCATCTCCATAATAGAGAGGCCTTTGCCATGCCAATCCAACATTTCAGATTGGGCGATTTCTAGTACTTCCGTTGGCAGCGCTGCAGGGCCAGCGCTGAAATTAAATAGACGATTCATTTAATAGGGGTTCCGAGCCTCAATTACTCTTCTTCGCTGCCGTCGGAATCATCAGACTCCTCTTGTGCAACTTGACTCTCTTCTGATGCATTAGTTTCTGTTGAGTTACCCTCTCCAGCTGCATCAGTCGCATCTTCATCCTCTTCCGGCTCTTCGATTCGAGCGATACCGATCAGAGTCTCATCATCCGCTACGCGAATGAGTCGGACACCCTGGGTATTTCGACCGAGTGAGGAGATCTCAGAAGTACGGGTACGAACCATGGTGCCAAGATCACTGATCAGCATGATGTCATCTCCATCAAATACCTGGACAGCACCGGCCAACGCACCGTTACGATCGGTGCACTGCATAGCAATGACACCCATACCGCCACGACCACGAATTGGGAACTCTGTGATCGCTGTCTTCTTACCATAGCCTTTCTCAGAAGCAGTCAGCACCTGACCACCCTCCTTAGGCACCATCAATGAGATCACTTTAGCGACATCATCCAACTTAACGCCACGCACACCGCGAGCGGTACGACCCATCTCACGAACATCTGTTTCATTGAAGCGAATCGCTTTACCCGCAGAGGTCACCAGCATCACATCGTCGCTACCGTTTGTCAGTGATGCACCGATTAGGCGGTCACCTTCAACGATATCCAATGCAATCAGACCTGTACTGCGTGGGCGAGAGAAGGCCGATAGACGGGTCTTCTTCACGGTACCATTGGCTGTCGCCATGAATACGCAACGCTCATCATCAAACTCTTTAACAGGAAGAATCGTGCTGATGCGCTCACCCTCTGCCAACGGCAGAATATTGACCATAGGTCGACCACGAGCGGTACGGCTTGCCTGAGGGATCTCAAACACGCGCAGCCAGTAGACCTTACCGAAGTTGGTGAAACACAGGATCGTATCGTGACTGTTAGTCACCAGCAGATGCTCGACAAAATCTTCATCTTTCATTGCTGTCGCAGACTTACCTTTACCGCCGCGACGTTGTGCTTGGTAGGCCTCAAGCGGCTGTGTCTTCGCATAACCACCGTGCGAGATAGTGACAACCATCTCCTCTTCGGTGATCAGATCAGCAATGGTTAGATCCTGCATAGACGCAGTGATCTCAGTGCGACGCTCATCTGCGTACTCTGCAACCAGCTCGTTCAACTCTTCAGTAATCACTTCCATCAAACGAACGTGTGAGCCAAGAATCTCTAAAAGCTCTGCAATACGCTCGATAAGATCGCGGTACTCTTCAATCAGCTTTTCGTGCTCTAGACCGGTTAGACGGTGTAGTCGCAATTCGAGAATCGCTTGCGCTTGAGCTGGCGATAGGTAGTAGCTGTTGTCACGCAGGCCGAACTGAGCTTCCAAACCTTCTGGACGACAGGCATCTTCACCTGCACGCTCTAGCATATCCAACACTTGACCAGGCGCCCAAGCGGTCGCAATCAGCGCCTCTTTTGCCTCCGCAGGGGTTGGGGATTTCTTAATCAGTTCAATGACAGGATCAATGTTTGCCAATGCGATCGCCAAACCTTCCAAGATGTGGCCACGCTCTCGCGCTTTACGCAGTAGGTAAACCGTACGACGTGTGACAACTTCGCGACGGTGACGAACGAAACACTCAAGCGCCGTTTTCAGATCCAATAGACGCGGTTGACCATCAACCAACGCCACCATGTTAATACCAAACACGCTCTGCAGCTGTGTCTGCGCAAATAGGTTATTGATGATGACATCAGGCACTTCACCACGACGCAACTCAATAACGATACGCATACCATCTTTGTCTGACTCATCGCGAAGTTCGCTGATACCTTCGATCTTTTTCTCTTTGACCAGCTCAGCGATCTTTTCGATCAAGCGCGCTTTGTTGAGCTGGTAAGGAATCTCGGTGATAACCAGCATAGGACGACCGTTTTTCGGGTGCTCCTCAACGTGGTGTTTTGCACGAACATAGATACGGCCACGACCTGTTCGGTAGGCCTGCAAAATACCTGCACGGCCATTGATAATACCGCCCGTCGGGAAGTCTGGACCTGGGATAAACTCAAGCAGTTCATCGATAGTAATATCCGAGTTCTCGATCAGTGCCAAACAGCCTCGAACCACCTCACCTAAGTTGTGGGGCGGAATGTTCGTCGCCATACCTACCGCAATACCCGCTGAACCATTGACCAACAGGTTAGGCACACGAGTCGGAAGGACCGCTGGAATCTTTTCGGTACCGTCGTAGTTATCGACGTAATCGACCGTCTCTTTATCCAGATCCGAAAGAAGCTCGTGAGAGATCTTCTTCATTCGAATTTCGGTGTAACGCATTGCCGCAGCAGAGTCACCGTCCACCGAACCAAAGTTACCCTGACCGTCTACCAGCATGTAGCGCATAGAGAAGTCTTGCGCCATACGAACGATCGTATCGTAAACCGCACTGTCGCCGTGAGGGTGGTATTTACCGATTACATCACCAACCACACGAGCGGATTTTTTGTAGGGTTTATTCCAATCATTACCCAGCTCATTCATCGCAAACAGCACACGACGGTGAACCGGTTTTAGGCCGTCACGCGCATCAGGTAGTGCACGGCCGACGATCACGCTCATTGCGTAATCTAGGTAGGACTGCTTCAGTTCGTCTTCGATATTTACCGGAAGAACTTCTTTGGTTAGGTCACCCATTATCTGGCGTTCCTTTTAGTCTTCTGTTCGCACCGCCACCCGGTGCAAAAATAAAGTCCACATCATAACACAAACAATTGAATCAAATCAGCTTTTGGGCCTTATTCAAAGGGGTGATAAACTAGCACCATTAACCGTTAATGAATTGCCACTTTGGTAGCCTAAATGACCGATCAAACAAACCTGAATATCGACCCACAAGAGATCTCTAAATTCGAAGAGCTTGCATCACGCTGGTGGGATAAAGAGAGTGAATTCAAACCCCTTCACGATATCAACCCACTGCGAGTTGGCTTCATTGATCGTCATGCTGATCTGGCCGGCAAAGAGGTATTAGATGTCGGCTGTGGCGGTGGCATTTTATCGGAAGCGATGGCGCACCGCGGCGCCTCAGTTAGCGGCATTGATATGGGTGAAGCGCCACTAAAAATCGCCAAACTGCACGGCCTAGAGTCTGGCGTTAAAGTCGATTACACCCGCACAACAGCGGAAGAGTTCGCTGAACAGAACCCAGAGCGCTTTGATGTCGTCACCTGCATGGAGATGCTAGAACACGTTCCAGACCCAGCTTCGGTCGTAAAAGCCTGTGCAGCCCTAACCAAACCAGGTGGACGCGTTTTTTTCTCGACTTTAAATCGCAACCCGAAAGCCTACCTGTTTGCCATTTTGGGTGCAGAGCGTCTGCTTAAACTGGTTCCCAACGGCACACACGACTTCAACAAGTTCATCCGCCCGGCTGAACTGGCCAACCACATGCGTGCTGCTGGACTGGAGGTGGATGACCTATCCGGCATGACCTACAACCCACTGACCAAAGTCTACGCACTGAATGCTAATGATGTCAGCGTGAACTATCTGGTTGCCGCGACCAAACCACTATGAGATCTGCACTCTTTGATCTAGACGGCACACTGCTGGATACAGCCCCGGACTTTTATCGCGTCATTTGTCAGCAGGCACAGAACCACGGCTTCGCGGAGCCCGATTTTCAGCTAATTAGGGACAATGCCTCGAACGGCGGAAAGCCGATGCTTAAGGCCGCTTTCCCAGAGCAGTTCATTGCCAATGAGACAGCACTTCACAATGAGTTTCTCTCTCTGTATAGAAGTAACCCCGTCGAGAGTGGCGGTCTGTTTCCCGGCTTTAACGAAGCGTTGAGCTGGCTTGAAGAGCAGCAGATTCCCTGGGGCATTGTGACGAACAAACCTCGCGAATTGACGGATATCGTGCTTGAACAGTTGCAACTCACTGATCGCTGCAGTGTCTGCATCTGCCCAGAGGACGTCAACCAATCAAAACCCGATCCAGAAGGGATCATCAAAGCGCTTAAAACGGTTGATGCAGCAGCAGAGCACTCACTCTACTTTGGCGACCATATTCGCGACATTGTCGCTGGTAAATCGGCAGGCACACCAACGGTAGCCTGCACTTTCGGTTACCTAGCGCAGGGCGAGGATTATAGGGAGTGGCAAGCAACTCATGTACTTCATCAGTCCGAGAATCTTCTCTCATTTCTTAATGAACAATTTATTTAAAAGGTCTAAGCATGTTTACCTACGACGCTCCCGAGCAACTTCTTGAAGGACGCACCATTCTGGTAACCGGTGCCGGTGATGGAATTGGTAAAGCCTCAGCTATCGCCTACGCCAAAGCAGGCGCGACCGTCATATTAGCGGGCCGTACCGAAGAGAAGCTTGAAGCTGTCTACGATGAAATTGAAGCGCTAGGCTGTAAACAGCCTGCCATCGTGCCGATCGACTTCGACAAGGCAAGCGAACCCGACTACATTGAGCTGGCTAACTTACTGGATGAGACCTTTGGCAAGCTAGATGGCATCCTGCACAATGCCGGGATTCTTGGTCTAAGAACTTCGATTGAGAACTACGACCCGATCATCTGGGAACAGGTGATGCGCGTGAACGTCAATGCACCGTTCATCTTGACACAGACCCTAATGCCACTGCTTAGACAATCCGAAGACGCCTCAGTCATTTTTGTCACTTCGGGGGTTGCGACCAAGGGCCGTGCCTACTGGGGTGCCTACTGCGTCTCTAAATTCGCCACACTGGGACTGATGGAGACTTTAGCTGACGAGCTAGAGAATGACCCAAGCATCCGCATCAACGCCATCAATCCAGGCGGTACCGCCACTGCAATGCGTGCCTACGCATACCCTGCAGAGGACCCAAGCACCATTGCAACACCCGACGATATCCAACCTGCGTATCTATTCCTAATGGGACCTGATAGCAAAGGAGTCAACGGACAGAATATAGATGCACAAGGTGCAATGACCGCTGCGGATTTTAGCTAGAGAGCGAATACCCAGCCTAAAGGCTGGCCATTACCAACGTTGGAGCGGTCTTAAAAAGGCCGCGATCTTAGTAGAGATGACTGGCCTTCAGCCTGTCATCCGCAGTTAGAATTTAATGCCTATCTGGAAAACAGTGCAAGAGCTGGGTCAGACCAGAGGTCAGACCCGCAGCTGCGTAGTGAGTTTAATACACTGGTGTCTGACCTCTGGTCTGACACCACTATCCACCCCATCCAGTCAGACTGAGAGAAGAAGACCCTATCCACGCTTGCCCACGACACGAACCTTACGCTTACGGCGGTCCTGTCGGGCTGAATCACGGTTATGATCGGTGGTTTGACGTATCTTCTGGCGTTTGTATTCGCGCTCTTTACGATCAAGATCTTCGGGATTGATCGAAGGCACTTTACGACGCTCCAGCATCAGCTCATCCGTTAGAATGTCGACCTCTTTCTGACCAAGCTCACGCCAAGTGCCTACCTTAACGTCACTGGGGAGGAATACCGGCCCGAAACGGACACGCTTTAGACGGTTAACTTGCAGCTCTTGCGACTCCCAAAGACGACGAACTTCACGGTTACGCCCCTCCATGACACAACAGTGGAACCATTTGTTGGCACCTTCACCATTGAAGTAACGAACGTCGGTAAACTTAGCCATGCCATCTTCAAGCAGAACACCGTCGGTTAAACGCTTGAGTACAGCATCACTGACATCACCTAGAACTCGAACCGCGTATTCGCGGTCAATGTTGCTCGATGGGTGCATCATCTTGTTAGCAATCTCACCATCGGTAGTAAAAACCAAAAGACCCGATGTATTGATATCGAGACGACCGATCGCAACCCAACGCTCAGATTTAAGCTTCGGCAGATTATCAAAGACAGTTGGCCTGCCTTCAGGATCATGGCGAGTGCAGACTTCACCAATGGGTTTATTGTAGATAAGAACTCGAGCCGTTTGGCTACCCGCACTGTTCAGTTCAATAGATTTGCCATCGACCTTAATCTGGTCTTCAGCAGAAACACGATCACCAAGAGTCGCCAATTTGCCGTTTACTTCGACTCGACCCTCTTCGATCCAACGCTCCATCTCACGACGTGAGCCTACACCGGAGCGCGCCAACACTTTTTGCAGTTTTTCATCAGACATGCGGACGCAACCTCAAAACATAGAAACTAAAAGACCCTTCCGAGGAAGGGCCTTCACTCATAGGGCGATTATATATCAATCTATGGTTGGCAGTTGATCTTTTGTGATACCACGAGAAGCCATGTACTCTGCGAATACAGTTGGAGTGCGACCGCGACCTGTCCAGGCATGGGTTTGACCACTTGCATCGGTAATCTGGTACTTAGCTTTCACCTCTTTACGAGATTTAGGCGCCGATTCAGTGATACCAGTTAGCTCATCGAGCGCAATACCCGCTTCACGCATCTTCTGGCGAATCGCTTCAATCGCCTCCAGCTTTGCACGGTTCTGCTCTAGTAAAGCAGCTTCCTCAGCGCGACGCTCTTCAAGAATATCCGTTAGATCGGCAATCACTTTTTCGATCTCATCTGCACCAACCGATTGGCACTGTTTACGAAGAGAGTTTTTGCGCAAAAGAGTTTTAATAAAATCGCTCATCAAAAATTCCTAATACTATTAATAGTTGGCAAAGGGGATGCACAGTTTTAATTTAACGCCAACATAATATATAAAAATAAATAGTTTTCTCAATATAAAAATTTAAATAAATAAAAATATTTAAAAAACCTAAACCAAACAATTAAATTAAACCACGAATAAATCCATTTAAATAAATTTACAAAGTTCTAATTTTTAATAGCGACAGCGAATAAAAAGATGATTAGAATCACCTAGAAAATAACCATTCAAAGAAGCCATGTTTAAGTTTAGAGAATCGCCAAAACCGCTCATCTGGAGCTACACCCTTCTACTCGCGTTAGGCCTCGAGGCTGGGGCTTTAGTTTTTCAATACCTACTCGACTACGGTCCCTGTGCTCTCTGCGTACAGATTCGTGCCACACTCTTTGGCGCCCTTCTCTTGGCAGTATCCGGGAAGATCTTCTCAGCGCGTTCTATACAGACGCTGCTCGCCTTTTTACTTGTTCCACTGATGGCTTTTCTGCTTTACCAGAGCTACCAAGTTTTAGGGATCGAGCGCTACTGGTTTGAGAGCAGCTGCACATTGAGCGACCCTTTCCCAAACTGGTTTCCCCTTCACCTTTGGCTTCCGGCAATATTTGAACCTTGGGAGCTATGTGGCTACACGCCAGAGATCATTAAAGGGATCACTATGGCAGAGGTGCTTATTGTCACGGCAGCGGTCTCTTTAGCCTTATCAATTTGGCATTTAATCAATCAGCTAAAGAGTCAATAAGTTTGGAAGAGATTCTATTTCTTGCCGCTGCAGGTATTTTAGGTGGCATCGTAAACTCTCTTGCTGGCGGTGGAAGTTTTATCACATTCCCCGCTCTGATTGCTGTTGGGGTTCCCCCTGTCATCGCCAATGCCAGCAACACCTTTGCTGCAACAGCTGGCTATCTTTCGGGCACCTATGCGCTTCGACAAGAGATAAAAGATTCACCTAAAAAACTTCTGATCTTCTCTTTTATCTCTGCGATCGGCGGAATAATAGGTGCCTACCTGTTAACACAAACCTCTAACAGCGAATTTGAAAAAGCCGTGCCTTGGCTACTACTCTTCGCGACTCTGCTGTTTATTTTTGGCGGACAGTTTAATAAGACATTACAAAAGTGGAGCCAAAAACATCGCCATATCGATAAAGCACAAAACGGGTTATTTACCCTGCTTTTTATTGGCGTATCAATCTACGGTGGATTCTTTAATGCAGGACTGGGGATATTACTGCTGAGTTACTGCAGCTTAGCAGGCTATCGCTCTGTTAATGAGATGAATGCACTTAAACTGCTCTACTCATCGACCATTTCAGGTTGTGCCATTGTGCTATTCCTAATCAATGATCTGATTAGCTGGAACGAAACATTGATACTGCTGGTTGGCACACTGATTGGGGGCTATGCAGCAGGCATCATCTCCAAGAGGATTCCAAACAGCTGGGTTAGACTGGCCATCATTTTTGCCAGCACAGCCATCACCCTCTGGTTCTTTACCAGCATTTACCTACTGGACTAATTGACGGGAGTAACCAGGCTTCCTGATTCGATATAGGCTTTTACATTATCGACAACCAACTGGGCCATTGCCGTTCGGGTTTCAAACGTGGCACTACCAACGTGTGGCAATAGCAACACATTAGGCAGATCCATTAGCGCCTCTGGCACCTCTGGCTCTCTCTCAAAGACATCCAACGCCGCACCACCCAACTCACCGGACAGCAGAAGATCAACCAGTGCCTTTTGATCCACCACCGCACCGCGGGCGATATTGATCAGCGAACTTTGTGGTCCCAAGGCCTGTAACACCTCTCGATCGATCATCTGATAGGTCTCTGGCGTACTTGGACAGAGCAGAAGCAAGTAGTCGGACCATTTTGCCAGCTCAACAATCGACGCTTCATAAGCGTAGTCGACATCCTCCCGTGGATGACGATTGTGATAGCGAATCTGCATTGAAAACGCCTCGGCTCTCTTAGCAGTCTCCAATCCAATGCGTCCTAATCCGACAATACCCAGGCGCTTACCGCTGACTTTTTGCCCCATCGGTGGTGTTGGGTTGCTAAGCCATTCACCGCGACGAACAAAGCGTTCAGCCTCGCCCATACAGCGCGCTTGTGAGATCAGCATCCCAATCGCCATATCCGCCACACACTCGTTAAGCACGTCGGGTGTGTTGGTCACATACACATTGCGCGAAGTCGCAAACTCGACATCCACTTTGTCATAGCCAACGCCCCAGTTAAAGATCACTTTAAGATTGGGCAGCTGCTCCATCAATGCGTTTGCACAGCCTTTGCCGGCACTGGTGACCACCAATTCAAAATCGGCACCCTGATCCGCTAAAAACTGATTCGCATCACCCTGCTTATTTAGCGGAACCAGTTCAACCACCTCCGCCAACATACCTTTTAGCTCAGCACTAATGCCGGCAACAAGAAGCGCCTTGGGTTTATCCATTAGATGACCTTTTGTAGTCAGACAACCAACCCAAACCCTCTAAAGTCGTTGTTTTAGGTCGATATTCGCAACCAATGAATCCTTGATACCCTTTTTGATCGAGCCAGTTAAAGAGGTAGGAGTAGTTGATTTCGCCGCTGGATGGTTCATTGCGATCGGGCACGGATGCGATCTGCATATGATCAATCAGAGGCCAGTATCGCTCTAAACGGGTAATAAGATCCCCGCACATAATCTGAGCATGGTAGAGGTCAAACTGCATTTTTAAATTTGTGCGATTGGCCAACTCAATCACCTCTGCAGCTTGCTCAGGTGTCGTTAAAAAGTAGCCTGGCATATCACGACTGTTAATCGGCTCAATTAACACATTGATACCTGATAAGTTCAGTTGATCGGCCGCCCAGGTTAAATTATTCAGATAGGTTTCAAATGCCTTTGGATCGGAAAAATCGGCTAGCCCGGACATGATGTGCAGACGTCGATTGCCCAACACCTCGGCATAAGAGGCCGCCTGTTCAATCGAGGCTTTAAACTCAGATTCGCGACCGACCAGCGCCGCTAGCCCACGTTCACCCGCACCCCAATCACCGGCAGAGGCATTGAACAGCGCTTGCTCCAAACCAGACTCATTTAAAAGGTCTTTAATCTGTTCCGCAGGATAGTCGTACGGGAAAAGATACTCGACCGAATCAAAACCGGCTTTTTTTGCCGCAACGAAACGCTCTAAAAAGGGAAGGTCTGAAAATAGAAACGATAGGTTAGCAGCAAAATTTAACATCTATACTTCACTCTTAAACAGTTGCTCGACCTTGTTAAGTACCCGACGACAGAGTTCTGTCGCATCCTGTTCACTGTTCATCTCGACATAACAGCGCAGCTCTGGAGCATTACCAGAGGGACGAAGATGGACAATCGTATCAGTATCAAAGTCGACACGATAACCATCGGTCTGATCGACTGATCGAATACCACCCAAAGACCAAGGCATTAGCGATTCAAACTGCAGCTGTCCCTCATTCAGACGCTGTAACATCGATTGGCTCCACTCGGTCGCTATCCCTGGAATGCGATCCGATGCGGTGTATCGCTCTGGCAGCTCGGCCGACAGTTGACTGGCCTTAAGCTGATTCTGTTTGGCGAGGTAGATGACCGCCAGCATTGGCAGAACAGCATCACGCGTCGCCAACGTTGAAAGCGTTGACCCATTCAGTCCAACATCGCTACCTAACAAAAATCCACCGTTCGCTTCAAAACCGGCAACAACACCCTCTGCAACCGACTCCATTCCTGCAATCACATAGGGTGAGCCTATTCGTGTACGCAGCGTTTGATCAAACCAACCGCTTAATTCCAGTGCCGTATTACTGCTGACGGGAGTCACAACCGCTTCTGCACCGACCGCCTTTGCTGTGAGGACACCCAGAATATCACCGCGGAAAAAGGTCCCTGTCTCATCGGCGATGAGAGGACGGTCCGCATCACCATCGGTAGAGACCAAAAGATCAAATCCAACCTCAGACGCCCAACGCTTAGCCTGTTCAATATCCTCTGTACGCACCGCTTCAGTATCGATAGGCACAAACTGTTCTGTCCTGCCAAGGGCAATCACCTCTGCCCCCATTGCCTCGAACAGTTCACTTAACAGATCACGAGCAACACTTGAGTGCTGATAGATAGCGACCCTCAAGCCAGAACAAAGATCTTGACCGAAACAGTCAACATAGCGTGATAGGTAAGCCGACTTAGCACCAGCATCAATCGCAGGCAGTTCTGGACACTCAATAATTTGAGGCAGCACTACCTCGGCCGATGAGATCGACTCTTCATGTGCCTTATTGATCTCACCCTCGACGCTGTAAAACTTAATGCCGTTCCGATCGAACGGGATATGGCTGCCAGTCACCACAATCGCAGGCGCATGCATCTTAGACGCGTAGTAGGCGACGGCTGGTGTTGCCAATGCACCGACATAAATCACCTCGACACCTAAGTCTCTCATGGCCGCCATGCAGGCTCGGGTAATTTGCGGGCTGGAGGGTCGTAAGTCATGACCTATAACAACACGGGTCCCTTGACCTGCCGCTTGCCAAAACGCAGCAGCAAAGGCGTACGCGACCTCATTGGTTAGCTCACTGACCAAGCCTCGAACGCCACTGGTACCAAACTTAACGCCCGCTTCAGAAATTTTCATAATCAAATAGATCCTTTACTCATGGATGATTTGAGTGAAAGAATGCACAATTCATACCAACACTGACCCATATAAATATGAGTCCGATTGTCGCACAGATAAGCTTGCATCCATAGAGAGCAAAGGGAGGCTTTTGTTGTTTAGTCAGCCACTACTCGCTGCCGAGTTTCTAGGGACGGTTGTATTTGCTATCACCGGTGCCTTAGCCGCCACCGGTAAGCGCATCGACATCTTTGGCGTCATGGTATTAGCCGTCGTCACTGCGGTAGGTGGAGGGACTATTCGTGACCTAACCATCAACAACGGCCCCATCTTTTGGCTTGAAGAGACCTGGTATATATCAACGGCACTGATTGCGGGTCTCGTGACCTTTATCTTAGCGCGTTATCTTCGCTACCCGCGCCGACTGTTGCTGATATTCGATGCCGCCGGTATCTCACTTTTTGCAATCATCGGTGCGCAAAAGGCCCAGATGGCTGATCTATCGCCCCTACTGGTCGTCATGATGGCCTGTATCACAGCCGTTGCAGGCGGCCTTATCCGTGATGTGCTAACCAATGAAGACCCGATGATTCTTGGCGGTGGCGACGGCGAACTCTATGCCACCTGCACCATACTCGGTGCGATGGTATTTGTATTAGGCGAAGGTTACGTCGACCCGATACTCCTCTCCTACTTGGCAATGTTAGTCATTTTTCTAACCCGACTGGCCGCCATATTTGGCAATTTGCGTCTGCCAAAATTTATTGATGCAGGCCATAGATTAGAGAGTCATGAAGAGGCCAGAAACCCCTCTAAGGATTCAGACCAGTGAGTGACACCAGGCTATTAAAACAGGGATTATTTGTTCGGTTCCTCACCAGCCAACTCACCTCCGGCATGGCGATTCAGATGATGCTGATCGGCTTGGGCTGGCAGGTCTACCTGATGACCGAAAGCGCTATGGCGCTTGGCTGGGTTGGTCTGGCGCGTTATGTACCTCAGATTCTGTTTACGCTGCACGCAGGCGACATGGCCGATCGATACGATCGTCATAAGGTGATGATTTGGAGTCGGGTGCTGCTGTTAATCACCATTGGTGCGCTCTCCTTAACCAGTTTCACTGAGACCATTACAGAAGGGATCATCTACATAGCCTGTTTCATGCTGGGCGTCTCTAGAACCTTCAGCATGCCTGCGGGGCAAGCGATGGTGCCGAATCTGGTGCCGCGCCAGCTTCTGACCCAAGCGATGACACTGACCGCTTCAGCTCGTGAGACCATTACAATTATTGGTCCGGCTTTAGGTGGCGTCATCTATATTTTTGGAGCCGGCACACTCTATGCCACTAGCATGCTGTTCGTCTTAATATCGATTGTGACGCTGTTTGGCATGAAAGATACAGCCATCAAACGGGACCGAAGCGAGCAGCGTCGCAAAGAGTTGTTTGAGGGCTTTGTCCACGTCTGGCGCAACAAACCGGTATGGGGATCGTTAATGCTCGATACACTGGCGGTTCTAATCGGCAGCGTTACTGCTCTTCTACCGATGATTGCGCACGATATATTACAGACCGATTCAGTCGGTTTAGGCCTGTTAAGAAGCGCACCAGCGGCGGGGGCCGTTGCGATGTCGTTCTTGCTTGCAAAATACCCGATTCAACGACACTCCGGGCGTTGGCTCTATGCGGCCGTCTGGGTCTTTGGCTTGGGCACTCTGGTCTTCGGTTTCTCTGAAGTGATGTGGGTATCGCTGACCGCTCTGTTTGTTCTTGGCGCCGCCGATATGATCAGTGTTGTGATTCGCTCAACACTGGTTCAGGTTGAAACACCCGATGAGATGCGCGGACGGGTCAGCGCGGTTAACTCACTCTTTATTGCAACCTCCAATCAACTGGGTGAATTTGAATCAGGTGCACTTGCCGCCTGGATTGGTGCGGTCCCCTCCATTCTATTTGGTGGCTTTGGCACCCTCGCCCTGGTAGCACTTTGGATTCCGCTCTACCCCACTCTTTGGAACCGAGATCATCTCGTCACACCCGAATCCGAAACTGAAAAATAGAAGCAGTGACAAATAAATAGGGGCCTAACAAGGCCCCTTTAATAGTGACTGCGATCTTATCGATCCAACAGTTCAATCCAGTGATTAACCGGTACCGGCGAAGCTGTCTCAATGTGTAACTGACACCCAATGTTCGCGGTAGCGATCTGTGTCGGTTTATCCCCTGTCAGTGCCTCAACCTTATTGGCTAGCAGCTTTTGACTGATCTTCGGCTGAAGAATCGAGTAGGTGCCCGCGGAACCACAACAGAGATGCTTATCCTTGGTCTTGGCCAGATCAAAGCCCACTTTCTCGAGTACTTTTTCTACGGAGCCGCTCTGTTTCATAGCGTGCTGCAAGGTACAAGGACAGTGGAACGCGATCTTTTCACCATCAGTATTGGGAGCAAGTGGTGACAGATCTTCAGCCAGCAGCACCTCACTGATATCTTTTGTCAGCTCACTCACACGCTTGGCCTTCTCCGCGTAGTCTGGGTCATCTCTTAATAGATGCCCGTACTCCTGAACCATGGCACCGCAACCAGACGCGGTCATCACAATGGCTTCACAACCCCCTTCAATCGCTGGCCACCAGGCGTCAATGTTCTTGCGCATCTCATTAAGACCCGCTTCGTGTGCCGACAGGTGGTAATTCACCGCTCCACAGCATCCAGCTTGTGGTGCTTCAACCAGAGTGATTCCTAGCTTATCCAGTACCCGAGCCGTTGCCGCATTGGTATTGGGTGCAGCACTGGGTTGAGCACAACCGGCAAGAGCCATCATAACTCGAGCATGACGTTTGGCTGGCCAAGGAGAGGCTTTACGTTTAGGCGGGACCTTCTTACCCAGAGCGCCAGGTAGAATCGGTTTAAACACCTGACCTACTTTTAGTAGCGGACCAAAGCGGTTAGCGTGAGGCAGAACCTGTTTCAATCCCCAGCGAACCACTTTTTCCGTAACAGGGCGATCCAATTTCTTCTCAACAATGCCACGACCTATATCAACTAGACGTCCATATTGAACGCCCGATGGACAGGTCGTCTCACATGAACGACAGGTCAGACAGCGATCTAGGTGTGTCCGAGTTTTTTCGGTCACCTCATCGGTCTCCAACAGCTGTTTGATCAGATAGATTCGACCACGCGGGCCGTCTCGTTCATCATTCAACTCTTGGTAGGTTGGGCACGTTGCTGTACAGAAACCACAGTGAACGCAGCTACGCAGAATCTCTTCCGCCTCTTGTCCTTCGGGCGTCGCTAGGAAGGTTTGAACTATATTCGTTTTCATTGCACTGACTCCTACAACCAACCAAACGCACGGCCGGGATTGAATACCCCCTGCGGATCGACAGACGCTTTAATGCGTTGTTGCAGAGCCTGAATTGATGGATTAACCGGATGAAGTACCTCGTCAGTACGATCACCTCCGCGGTAGAGTGAAACCTGTCCACCAGCACTCTCTGCTAGCTCCACCATACGATCGAAACTGTGATCACCGGCATACCAGCGCTCAGCGCCACCCCAGTTGATTAATGAATCCCCTTCGATGGGTAGGACATCCGCACTGCCCTTAACGGAGAAGCGCCAGACTTTTTCCGCATTGAATAGGGCTGGTTTCTGATCTTGCAGATCCGCCCAAAGAGCCAAGGCAACCTCTGGAGCCAGTTCATCACCACCCCAAATTTTTGCAGTCGCATCAACTGCTGAGGCTGCACCTGCCAGACGAACAAACAATTCTCCGTTGTGCCAATAAGCCGCTGTAATCGGCTTTGGCTGACCTGACATGGAGTTCATGCGCTGTATCGCTTCGGCTTGATCCATTGCGAACTTCAAAGTGCGGGTAGTCGCTGGTTTAGGCAGTACTTTTAGAGAGATCTCGGTCATTAGGCCTAATCCACCCATCGCACCCGCTTGCAGACGCGAAAGATCGTAACCGGCGACATTCTTCATCACCTGACCACCAAACCGCAGCTGTTCCGCTTCGCCATTGATCAACCTGACGCCTAATACATGATCACGAATGGATCCGTACCAAGGGCGCCCCGGACCTGAGACGTTAGCGGCCAATGTACCACCTAAGGTTGCTTTGCCACCGAAACGTGGCGGCTCACAGGCCAGCATCTGATTGTGTTCAGATAGTGCAGACTCAATCTCTGCAAGTCTGGTACCGGCACGTGCGGTCATAACGAGCTCAACCGGTTGGTAGCTAACAATGCCTGTGTGACCACTGACATCGATGGTACGATCCGTCTCGATCTGACGTCCCATAAAGGCTTTACTGCCACCCGCTGAAATAGCCAGCGTCTCTTTAGCCTCAACCGCATCACGGACTTGGCTAATCAATTCATTGGTTAAATCAGACACGGAACTCTCCTGCATCAGTATTGCTATTGGCGCTAACCTGAGCATTGGGCGTTAGATCAAGATCCAACGAACGGTACTCCTGACAACTTCTCAAGGTCGGTATACCTTTACCGGGATTAAGAAGCTCTTTGGCATCAAAGGCACGCTTCACTTTGTGGAACTGCTCGATCTCTGAATCACTGAACTGAGCCGGCATTTGACGGAGTTTTTCATAGCCTACGCCGTGCTCGCCCGTGATACAGCCGCCCACCTCAACACAGAGTTCAAGAATTTTGCCACCGAACTCTTCGGTGCGCTCCAGCTCACCCGGTACGTTCGCATCAAAGAGAATCAGTGGGTGCAAGTTGCCATCGCCGGCATGGAAAACGTTGGCCACACGCAGACCGTAGTGCTCTGACATTTTCTGCATCTCGAGCAGCACATGCGTTAGCTGACCACGCGGAATCGTCCCGTCCATGCAGTAGTAGTCTGGTGAAATACGTCCAACGGCTGGGAAGGCTGATTTACGCCCAGCCCATAGACGTGCACGCTCCTCTTCACTTTGAGATGTGCGAACCGAGGTGGCTCCCAGTTCACGAAACAGCGTTTCAACCGCTTCAATATGCTCCGCCACCTCTTCATCGGTGCCATCGACCTCACATAGCAATAGAGCCTGAGCATCGACGGGGTAGCCCGCTTTGGCAAAATCTTCAGCCGCTTTAATGGCAAAGCCATCCATCATCTCAAGACCGCCAGGAATGATACCCTTAGCAATGATCTCACCGACGGCATCACCCGCTTTGGGTACCGAGTCGAATCCTGCAACCACTACCTGAGCACGCTCAGGTTTTGGCAGCAGCTTCACTCGCACTTCGGTGACCACACCCAATAGCCCTTCGGATCCTGTGAACAGCGCCATCAGATCCATACCACAGCTATCAAGACCTTCTGAGCCGATGGTTAGCAGCTCACCTTCCATCGTCAGGAACTGAACACTTAACAGGTTATGCACGGTCAAACCGTATTTAAGGCAGTGGACACCCCCTGAGTTTTCAGCCACGTTACCGCCAATGGTGCAGGCTATTTGCGACGAAGGGTCTGGACCGTAATAGAGATTGTAATCACCTGCCGCTTCACTAATCGCTAGGTTGCGAACACCCGGTTGAACGCGAGCCGCTCTAGCGTCAGTATCGATCTCGAGGATCTTATTGAACTTCGCCATCGATAAGACCACGCCATCACCATGAGGCATAGCACCGGCACACAAACCGGTACCTGCACCACGAGCTACCACAGGGATGTTCTCTTCGTGACAAATTTTAAGAACCTTCTGTGCCTGCTCTACCGTTGATGGCAAAACAACGATCAACGCCTCTTCGCAATAGGCTGAAAGGCCGTCACACTCATAAGGCTTTAACGTTTCGCTGTCACTGATGACGTAGTGCGAATCAATGAACTCATTAAATCGCTGAGCAATGCGTTGACGCTTAGCAACACGATCCGGGCTAGCCACTGCACTCTGCATACTGATCTCCGACCCCACTCTGGGTACTTTTTATTGTTGAGTCTGCTGTTGCCAGTACTCTATACCAGCTTGAGCACACTCCATATCCTGCATTGGTGTACCAGAACTCAATCCGATGCCACCAACTACTTGTCCATTTGACTCCACGGGATAACCGCCGCCCACAACACACAGACGTCCACCCATCGAGGTGTGAATACCAAACACCAACGAGCCGGGTGTACATGCAGCGTTGTACTCGTGCGTCGCTTTGCGAGCAGCCGCTGCGGTGTAGGCTTTGTCTTGAGCGATGGTTACACTGGTGGTTTTACCGCCATCCATACGTTCAAAAGCGATCAAATTCCCTGACTCATCTGTTATCGCGATACACATAGGTACACCAATCTCATTAGCTCGGTTTCGAGCCCCTTCGATTAACAGACGAGCATCTTCAATATCTAAGCGTTTCAGTTCGAGCATAAGTTCAACCTCTTAAATTGGAGTAGTAGACAGACCAATAGAGCGATGCTGTCACAAAAACTTACGCAGCTGTCTACTGGTATGACCACTTGAAATCAAACCACTGATTTGATGGTCACTCACTCGATGAAACGTTTATGCATTCAAACCCAGATGGGGCTTGCGTTTCAATTGATGGCGTGGAAAACTGGTCTGACCAATCCATACCGAGATGCGAAATAGATGAGCCAATCTGCAAGCAGCGCTGTTAATGAAGTCACTCAATATCTGCAAAAATTGATTGCTGATGGTGAGTTAGGACCGGAGAGCAAGATCCCGTCTGAACGATCCCTCTCTGCACGTCTAGGTGTGTCGCGTACCATTGTTCGAGAGGCACTGCATATACTCTCGGGTAAAGGGATCATTGAAACGCACCACGGTAGAGGATCATTTGTCTCCTGCGCGGTCACCAGTTCAGAAAACAAGTCCGCTCTGATCAATCTGTTTGGTCAGGATCCCAAGGCTGTACTGGAAATTCTTGAGGTCCGTGAACAGCTGGAGGGGCAAGCTTGCTTTCTAGCCGCACAACGAGCGACCGCTCGCGATCAGTATCGCATTCGTGAGGCGTTCAAGAAGATGGAGTCGGTAGCCCCCGATTGGGATGCCAACTTGGACCATGAGTTTCATAGACGCGTGATCGAGGCATCCCACAACTCGGTATTGATACACACCTTGTCAAGTTTGAAGGATCTGACGCTGATTAGCATTCAAGAGGCTGTTAGAAACTTCAACCAGAAAGGGGGCTTTAAGCAGGTGGTCGATAAACACCACAGCGAAATCTACCAGGCAGTGACCACAGGACAATCGGCCTGGGCTCGATCGGCTGCCATGGACCACGTTCGACATGTGCGAGAGGCCTTAAAAGTGCTGTTTGATGTCGAAATGAAGCGGCTAAACGATTTTCAAAACTCCACCTCTGGCAAGTAACGCCCAATATGCGCCTAATATTTATCTCTCTTCTGGCTCTATTCATGAGCCTGATGCTTGTAGCGTCTGGCAATGCCTATTTGATGTCGCTGATTGGCGTTCGTTTGGGTATGGCGAATACACCGCCAACCGAGATTGGTTGGATCATGACCTTCTACTCTATCGGGTTTGTGATTGGCTCAATCTTTGCTCAACGGCTGCTGATCAGAGTGGGACACATTCGGGCATTCTCGACACTGGCCAGTCTTGCCGCGATGGCCGCTCTGCTCTACCCCTTCGCTGAGGATTTTTGGGTTTGGAGTCTACTCAGGATTATCGGCGGGTTCAGCGTTGCTGGTCTATTCATTGCGATAGAGAGTTGGTTTAGCGCCGTGGCTAGCGACAACAACCGCGCTACCCTATTCTCTCTGTACACCATTGCAGCCTATTCAGCGGCAGCATCAGGGCAGGTCATTCTCGGCCACTCCTCTGGCCTGCAAATATCCACAGCCTTCATCATTGCGGGGCTTCTACTGATCGCAGCCGTCATCCCTCTCTCTGCGTCACGCCTTCAATCACCGCCCCTAGAGACTGCAGAGTTCATGTCACTGCAGCGACTCTGGCGTAAATCGGCGCTGGGGCTTTTTTCAGCATTTTGTGGCGGGCTGTTGATCGGTTCGTTCTACGCACTGGTTCCGCTCTATGCCACATTGAGCGACATTGCAACGGATCAAATTGCTACCTTGATGTCGATATCGGTTATGAGCGCGATGCTGTTCGCTTGGCCCATTGGTTGGCTTTGTGACCGCGTCACACGAAGCAAAGTGTTAACGGCAACCGCCCTCGTCGCAGCTCTAGCAGCTCTGGGAGCATCACTGTTTGGTTCTGATCAGTTTGTGCTGCTGATTCTTTCGACCTCACTGTTCATGGCGATGATTGCGGCGATCTACTCAATAGCGGTAGCGATTACCAACGACTTGATTCGCAGTGAGGAGCGTGTTGCCGCCTCCTCGACACTGATGCTGAGCTATGGCCTTGGCAGTATTGCAGGGCCACTGTTAGGCTCAATGCTACTGGGCTCTTTTGCACCCGGTTCGTTGTTCTTGGGATTCGTGGTTATTCTGCTGATGCTGGTCGTGTTTACACTATTCAGACAGGTACAAAAACCACCCGTACCGATCGAAGAGCAGGAGCAGTTTATCCCTGCGATGCCAGAAACACAGGTCATTGCAGAGTTTGACCCTCGTACCGAGGATCTACCCGACACTGCGATTGAAGAGCTATTCCCAGACGAAGTGGTTGAGGCGGTACAAGGGGTTAATGAAACGGATCAGCCCGTTTACTCTATAGTTGAGAGCGACTCACTGACCGATGAAACTCTGGAGCCATTAGAGGGCTTGGCGGAACAGAAGTCTGAGCACAGTTTCGATATCCATGAAGAGGCTATTCAAGCACAGGCAGAGGAAGCCTCTTCACAGAAACCCTAGGGAGCCTGAGATGTCATGGACCTATTCGTAGGCTCCCTAAAATTAGCCTAGGTAGCTAAACCCACCTTGACGATAATAATCATGCAGATCGGTCATCGATTCAAAGGCATGATTCGCAATCGACAATTCAGATCTTGGTGGGAAACTCTCCGGCACAACAGCCACCGACATCGAAGCTGCTTTACCGGCAATCGTTCCATTGACAGAGTCTTCGATGATGAGCACTTGCCAAGGATCAGCACCGATCCGTTTCGCGGCTTGTAGGAACACCTCGGGGTGAGGTTTAGATAGTCCAATCTCTGAGCCTGAGGCATAGACAGTGATCGGTAAGTTATGAGTCTTAATCACCGCTTCAATCAATCTAATCGCCGAACTGGAGGCAATCGCCATTGGAACGGCATCGGCTTGAAGCTGGTCGATGAATGCCATTACCCCTTTCATCAACGGCAGTGTCACCAACCGTTTTTCCATCTCCGAAATGACTTGGTCAACCATCTCTTCAACCACCAGGCCTTTCTCTGGGTAGAGACGGTTCATCTTGGTCATGAAATCAAAGGTCGTTGCGCCGGCGTGTTTTTTGAGCTCTTCGATCTCCATATGGATACCAAACTTAGCCAACACCTCCTGTTCCACAAGCTTCCACTGCGGTTCGGAATCGACCAACACGCCATCCATATCGAAAAGAACAAACATAAACACCTCAAATTTTTTCTTGATTATAACTATCAATTAGTCGACTTGGTCATGTATTTGTAGCGATAACCCTATATATTGTCGGAATACCAAAATTAATTGTGCATAAGGAGATATGCAGATGACACGTGAAGTAGTTGTTCTAAGCGCAATGCGTTCACCAATCGGTGCTTTTGGTGGCAGCCTAAGTTCTATGGAGCCAGCAGAGCTAGCGGGCACTGTTATGAAAGAGGCGGTTGCACGTTCTAAAGCGGATCCCGAGAAGATCCACTACGTGACGGTTGGTAACTGTATTCCAACAGAATCACGCTACCCCTACGTTGCACGTGTTGCCTCTATCCAGGCAGGTCTACCTATGAACTCAGTTGCGATGGCTGTTAACCGCCTATGTGCTTCAGGCCTTCAAGCGGTGGTATCCAGTGCTCAACAGATCGAGCTAGGTCAATGCGACTATGCTGTTGGCGGTGGTGTCGAGGTGATGTCACGCGGTACTTACATGGCACCTGCTATGCGTACCGGTGCTCGCATGGGTGATACTGGCATGATTGACGCGATGGTGTCCGTTCTGACCGATCCATTTGGCGCTGGTCACATGGGGATCACGGCTGAAAACTTGGCGGAAAAATGGAACATCTCTCGTGAAGAGCAAGATGCGTTCGCGGCAGAGTCACAACGTCGTGCTGAAGTAGCGATTAATGAAGGTCGATTCAAAGATCAGATCGTTCCAATCACACTGAAGTCTCGCAAAGGCGAAACTGTGTTTGATACGGACGAACACCCTAAACCAGGTACGACCGCAGAAAAACTGAGCGGCATGCGTCCTGCATTTAAGAAAGACGGTACTGTTACAGCAGGTAATGCTTCAGGCATCAATGACGGTGCAGCCTTCCTTGTGCTTGCAGATGCTGAAACCGCTAAAGCAAACGGTGAGACACCTATCGCTAAGATCGTCTCTTACGCGGTTGCCGGTGTACCTAACCACATCATGGGTGAAGGCCCTATCCCATCATCAAAAGCCGCACTAGAGAGTGCCGGCCTAACCATTGATGATATGGATGTGATCGAATCTAACGAAGCCTTTGCCGCTCAAGCGATTGCAGTCTCTAAAGGTCTAGGTCTTCCTGCAGACAAAACCAATCCGAACGGTGGCGCTATTGCATTAGGCCACCCTGTTGGCTGTTCCGGTGCTTTCATCGCGACTAAGGCGATTCACGAGCTGCAACGTACTGGTGGCAAATACGCGCTAGTAACCATGTGTATCGGTGGTGGTCAGGGTATCGCTGTCATCTTCGAACGAATCTAATCGTTGGAACATTAAAAAAAACCGGCAGTAGCCGGTTTTTTTTGGGGCAATTTTTAAACTTTGTACTACTGTTAAGATATCTAAACCAAAAGGAAATCTTATGAGACTGTTACTTGCCCTGCTTCTACCTTGGCTGCAATTTTTTACCATCGGTCGCCCTATAGCGGGAATCTTCTGTTTAATACTTCAGCTTACATTGATTGGCTGGATCCCAGCTGCCATCTGGTCAGTCTACGCACTTAGCCAATATAAGACTGACAAAAAAATCAAACAGGCAATCACTGCCTCTGAGTAATTAAATCCAAGTGTCTGCCGCTAGCGTAATGAGTATACCTATAACTAAATCACTCTATATAATGAGGTAATAACATGGTTCAAATTACGCGACGCGGAGATATTTTACATACCTATGGAGATGTTCCTGCTGCTGGGAGCGACTGTCCAGACTTTACACTCACAGCTGCCGACCTGTCTGAGTTCTCTCTGTCTGACCTCGCAGGCAAAACGGTTGTTTTGAACATCTTTCCGAGTATCGATACTCCAACCTGTGCCACCTCAGTCCGCACGTTCAATGAGCAGTTGGCGAGTCATGATGGCGTTGAGGTGATTAATGTCTCAGCAGACCTACCGTTTGCACAAGCACGTTTCTGTGGTGCCGAAGGTCTAGAGAGGGTCAGTAATGCATCCACCTTCCGTAACCCAGAGTTTGGTAAAAGCTTTGGCGTCGAAATCATCGATTCAGGTATGCGTGGGCTTCTGGCTAGAGCCATTGTGGTGATTCGTGATGGCAAAGTACTGCATTCAGAACTGGTTCCAGAGATTGCGCAACAGCCTAACTACGATGCCGCTCTAAACGCTGCAACAGCCTAACCTCAATAACGGTGCCAGAGTCCATTCTGGCACCGAATCGTTTTTCTTTTTTCGAATACCTAATTCCCCTTTTCGAGTTCACTCGTCCGCACTAACTTGTTAATCTTCTGTACAAATTGACTCATTTTTAAGGATTTTTCATGAGCAAACTTGAGATGCTACGCAATAACCCAATCGGTTTGGGTTGTATGAACATGTCACACGCCTACAACACCCCGGTATCAGATGACGAGGCGATCAAAGGGTTTCGTGAAGCCTTTGAGATGGGCTACCGCCATTTTGATACGGCGACCTTATACGGTGGCGGCAAAAATGAGAAAGTTGTTGGCGAAGCGCTCAAGTCGGTCCGCGATGAGATCTTTTTGGCATCAAAATGTGTTCTCTACATCGACCCTGAAAAAGGTAAAGCACTAGACGGCCGCCCTGAAACCATCAAAGCACAGTGTGAAGCCAGCTTAAAACGCCTTCAAACAGATCAAATCGACCTCTACTACCTGCACCGTCGTGACTTTGACGTTCCAATTGAAGAGAGTGCAGGCGCCATGGCTGACCTTATCAAAGAGGGTAAAATTGCGAGCTACGGTCTTTCAGAAATGTCAGCTGACACCTTGCGAGCCGCCCATAAAGAGTGCCCCGTTGCCGCTATCCAAACTGAGTATTCACTTTGGACTCGCAACCCAGAGATCGCGGTTCTCGACGCCTGCCGTGAACTAGACGTTACCTTCGTCGCCTTCAGCCCACTGGCACGTGGCTTTTTAAGTCTCACAATCGACAACTTGGACGAACTGGCTGAAAAAGACATTCGCCGTGCCATGCCACGCTTCTACCCAGAGAACTTTGAACAGAACAGAGCGCTACTGAGTGACTATGTTGCCATTGCTGAGCGTGCTGGCTGTACCCCAGCGCAATTAGCGCTGGCCTGGATCCGTGCAAAGGATCCCTCGATTGTTTCGATTCCAGGCACTCGCTTTGTCGAGCACATGCGTGACAACCTAGGCGCAGCCGATGTCACACTGAGTAGCGACATTGTTAATGAGTTAGAACAACTCATTAACCGCGATACCGTGGCCGGTGAGCGCTATAGTGCCGGTCAACAAACTGAGATCGACACCGAAGAGTTTGCTTAATCATGCGTAGCATTACCTCGATAGAGGGGAATACACAGAAGCTGGATGGCGGTTCAATGTTTGGTAATGCGCCTCGCGCGTTATGGCAACGCTGGATAGAGCCTGATGAGCTTAACCGTATTCCCTTAGCCTGCCGCGCCATGCTGGTTCAGGAGAGCAGCCCAAAACGTAACATCTTGGTTGAGACTGGCGTTGGCGCATTCTTCAGCCCCGAGATGAAAGATCGCTATGGTATTCAAGAGCAAGAGCACTGCCTGATCAAAAATCTTCAGGCTGAAGGTGTCTCCCACGAAGAGATCGACATTGTTCTATTGACCCACCTCCATTTTGACCACGCAGGCGGGCTACTGTCTGAGTGGCAAGAGGGTGAGGATCCTTACCTGCTCTTCCCAAATGCGAAATACTTAGTCGGTGAAGTCCAATGGCAGCGCGCAAACGACCCTCATGCTCGTGATCGCGCCTCTTACATACCTATGTTGATCAAACTGCTGGAGGAGTCAGGTCGATTAGAGATCATTCCTGAGGGCCAACAGTCAGCAACACTGGGAGATGGCTGGACACTGCATGAGAGCTCAGGGCATACACCCGGCCAAATACTGCCAGAAGTCGAGATGCCAGAGGGACCGGTCGTTTACCCTGGGGATCTTATTCCCGGCAGCGCCTGGGTTCATCTCCCCATCACCATGGGCTATGACCGTTTTCCAGAGCAGTTGATTGATGAAAAACGACAACTGCTTGAAGGGCTTGAAAGTCGGGGTGGACGTTTACTCTTTGTACACGACCCTTTTGTAGCGATGGGTCGTGTGGCCAAGGATGCTAAAGGCAAGTATTCGGTTGAACAGACCAGTAAACAGGTTAGCGCTCTCAGTAACTGAGGGCCTAACTATTTAGAGGCACGCCATTGATGCAGTTTCTGATAGCTCTGTATCAGTCGTTGATGGCGCTCTAATCCCGTGAGCTGCATACCGACTGGCTCAAGACCATAGAAACGAATTGTTCCATTCACCGAGCCAACCACAGCCTCAATCCGATCTTTACCAAACATGCGGGTAAAGTTGTTTAGATAGTGCTCAAGGGCCATATCTGAATCTAACTCCACCTCAATGACAGCATCCATTGCACGATAGAACAGCGCGCGATCTAGGGTGTTATCGTTGTACTGCAAGAAGGCCTCAACCAACTCTTTAGCCTGAGGTAACTGACCTAGTGCTAGGTGAATCAGCAGTTTTAGTTCAAGAATGGTGAGCTGCCCCCAGACGCTGTTCTCATCAAACTCAATGCCGATCAACGTGCGGATATCAGTGTAGTTATCCAGCTCGCTCTCTTCTAGACGAACCAGCAACTCCTCTAGGTCTTCATCACACAACTCGTGCAGACAGAGAATCGCCTCGCGAAACTCCAGTGATTTATTGGTGTTATCCCAAATCAGATCTTCAACGGGATAGACCTCAGAGTAATCTGGGACCAGAATTCGAACCGCCGGTACACCCAGGTCATCATAGTTCGCTTGATAGGACTCTTTACCCATCGACTCCAGAATACCAAACAGCCTGTCAGCCTCCTCTCTGTTGGTACCTGAGAAATCCCAATCCACAAATTCGTAATCAAAGGCGTCACTGAAGAAGCGCCAGCTCACAACACCACTGGAGTCGATGAAGTGCTCAACAAAGTTATTCGGTTCAGTCAGCTCATGTGAGTTAAAGGTCGGTGGTGGCAGGTCGTTTAACCCTTCAAAGCTGCGGCCCTGCAGCAATTCAGTCAGGCTTCTTTCAATAGCGACATGCAGACTGGGGTGGGCACCGAACGAGGCAAACACACCGCCCGTTTTAGGGTTCATTAGCGTGACACAGGCGACTGGGAACTGACCGCCCAACGAGGCATCTTTAACCAAAACAGGAAAGCCCTGCTCTTCTAGCGCCTTGATGCCCTCCACAATACCCGGCCAGCGTTCAAGCACCTGCGAGGGCACATCGGGAAGCGCAATCTCCTGCTCAAGAATCTGACGTTTAACCGCACGTTCAAAAATCTCAGAAAGACACTGAACCTGAGCCTCTTCAAGGGTATTGCCGGCACTCATACCGTTACTCAAAAAGAGGTTTTCAATCAGGTTCGATGGGAAGTAGATCGTTTCACCATCCGATCGACGCTGGAATGGTAGAGCGCAGATCCCCCTATCCTCATTACCAGAGTTGGTATCGATTAAGTTAGAGCCACTTAAATCCTGATCAGGGTCGTAGATCTCAAGAGTGTACTCATCCAATAACCCCTCTGGGATATCATCCTCTTCTGTCAGTTCAAACCAGCATTCATCTGGGCGGTGGACAAACTCTGATTCAGCCAACTCTTGGCCAAAATACTGATCGTTGTAGAAAAAGTTACAGGAGAGTCGCTCTAAAAACTCACCCAAAGCAGAGGCCAGTGCCGCCTCTTTTGTGGCCCCTTTACCGTTGGTAAAACACATGGGAGAGGCCGCATCACGAATGTGCAGTGACCAGACATTGGGGACAATGTTGCGCCAGGAGGCTACCTCTATTTTCATCCCCAGATCAGCAAGAATTTGTGTCATCTTTGCGATGGTCTGTTCAAGTGGCGCGTCTTTACCTTCAATGAAGGTTTCACTGTCGGTAGCAATCGCTAGTAGAGCTTGGGCATCCTCATCAAGACTGTCGACGACCTCTATCTGGAACTCAGGACCCTCTTGCACGACTTTTTTCACGGTACAACGTTCAATGGAGCGAAGGATACCGGTGCGATCTTTATCACTGAGATCTTCTGGCAACTCAACACTGATTTTGAAGATCTGTTTGTAGCGGTTCTCAGGATCGACAATGTTGTTCTGAGCAAGACGGATATTATCGGTAGAGATGCCTCGCGCTTCGCAGTAGACCTTTACGAAATAGGCAGCACACAGCGCTGATGAAGCCAAAAAGTAGTCAAATGGACCGGGAGCTGAGCCATCGCCTTTGTAGCGAACGGGCTGATCGGCGATCACGGTGAAGTCGTCAAACTTCGCTTCTAGGCGTAAGTTATCGAGGTAGTTAACTTGAATTTCCATGATCGACCAATCCTTGTCGTTGAGTCTGTTTTAAAGGCCTTACTTTGCCGGTATCGAATAGGTTGCTGTAACGTGCGCCACCATCGAATCTTCATCACCCGAGTAGATGTAACACTCACCAACCCCGTTTCTTCGACCAACGCGAAGTACACGTGCACGTGCCAACATATCAACGGGCTTAGGCTTACTTAAGAAGTTGATGTTTAGGTTACCGGTCACGGTCATCGGCGATGGGCCAATCTTAGTTTGCAACGCAGACCAGATGGCCACATCCGCCATCCCCATCATGGTTGGACCTGAGACCGTACCACCTGGACGCAAATGACTATCTTCAACCGTTAATCGCATCAATACCCAACCATCTCCCGCCTCTTCAACGGCACCAAAGCCTTCACCTTGCGGAAAGTGGTTTGTTAAAAAATCATTCAGCTCTTGAACCGTTTGTAACACGTCTAAATCCTCTTACACTCTGGCTTTATCGTAGTAGTGTTGCAGAATCAGATAGAGCGAGTGTGCATCCTCACTGCCGCATAACTCACGAATTGAGTGCATACCAAATTGCGGGCAGCCGATATCCACAGTACGAATACCGACTTCCGATGCGGTAATCGGACCAATCGTGCTACCACACCCCATATCAGATCGAACCACAAAGCTCTGTACTGGCACATTTACATCCTGCGCAATGGCGCGGAAGGTTGCACTGGTTTCACTGTTGGTGGCGTAGCGCTGATTAGAGTTAATTTTGATGACCGGTCCTGCATTAATCAGCGGACCATGATTCTCGTCATGTTTATCGGCATAGTTGGGGTGCACACCGTGGGCATTATCGGCGGAGATCATCATGGAGTGGCTAATCACACGGTTACGCTCTTCGTTGTTCGGCAAGAGTCGCTCTAGCCACTGGGCCAACATTGGGCCTTGAGCACCACAGGCACTCGCACTGCCTACCTCTTCGTGGTCGGTACAGACCAAAACAGCGGCCTGCTGACCATCACTGTCGAGTAGAGACTGCAAACCGATGAAACAGCTCAACAGATTATCCAAGCGAGCCGAGGCGATAAACTCTCTGTTCAATCCCACCATTGCAGGCGTTTGAACATCGTAGAAAGAGAGTTCGTAATCTAGAACCTCCTGGACCTCTGTCACCCCCTGTTCAAGCAATTTAGATTTCAATAAGGCTCTGAAATCATGCTTCTGTTCCGCCTGGCCTAGCAGTACAGGGAGGTGAAGTTGTGGGTTAACCGTTCGATCTTTATTGGCCTCGCGGTCTAGGTGAATCGCAAGACTTGGAATCGTCGCGATCGCCTCTTTAAAATCGATTAGCGAGCTGTCTAAAGAGCCATCGGTTTGGCGATAGGTCACTCGACCAGCCAATGACAAGTCGCGATCAAACCAGGGGTTCAACAGCGCTCCGCCATAGACTTCAACGCCAAGCTGCAGATAGTTTTGTCGGTATAGCTCTGGCGTCGGCTTGACGCGAAGACAGGGTGAGTCGGTATGAGCGCCCACCATTCTAAATCCTGCATCAAAGTTGCCGGTATGACGCCAAGCGATGATCGATGAACCGTTACGACGAATAAAGTAACTCTCGCCAGTGACAGGATTCCAGGCTTCGTGTTCCAACAGCTCTTTGAAGCCAGCATGACTTAAGCGATCTGCCATCTGCTGCGTGGCATGAAAAGGGGTTGGACTATCTGCTAAAAAGGTCAGTAGATCTTGGTTAAAACGCTCTTGTTCCATTACTGTTTCTCCGCACCCTTCTCGAGTACTTCTATTAACCTAACATCAAATATCAAAGCTGAATTGGGTGGAATTTCACGACTGGGACTGCGCGCGCCGTAGGCCAAGTCAGCAGGAATGTAGAGCTCATATTGAGCCCCCTCTTTCATTAACCCCAAGCCTTCTCGCCAACCTTTAATCACCTGATTGAGCGGGAATTTGATCGGCTTTCCGGCTTCGGTCTTATCGAAGACACCGCCATCGACACGGCGACCTTCATATTCAACCAGTACAACACTGTCGTACTCTGGCTGCTTGCCCTGTCCTTCGGAAATGACACGGTACTGCAGTCCCGACTTACGAACAATCACACCCGGCTTTTGACGATTTTCAGCTAGGAAAGCCTCCCCTGCTTTGCGAGTATCGTCATTCAGTGCCTTCTCTATTAGCTCTTTTCGAAACGCCTCTTTATCTTCGATCTCGTCACGGTCAGAGGCGCTATCACAACCGGCCAACATCAGAGAAAAAATCGCTAAACCCGCAATTCGCAAAACCACCGCAACCACTCCCGCGTAGTAAAAGAAAGTTATTTTACATCATGAGGAGAGCTGGCCTAAACTGCTCTCTATTAGATTTTTACTTTTATTGCGATTTTGGAGTGTTGGGATGCGAGCGTTACAGCTCTTTTTGGTTTTATCATTATCGATAGCGACAGGAGCACAGGCCTCTCTTAAGCCTGAGGCCGTCCACTCGAATGCCATTCAGTCGCTGGTCGCGGGATTGGAATCTCATCACTACCGTGAACAGGCCGTCGACGATGAACTCTCTGAGAAGCTCTTCAACAACTTCTTTGAAACTATCGACCCAACAAGAAGCTACCTACTGCAGAGCGATATCGACTCTTTAGCTCACTTCAAGCGCACTCTGGACGACGACATGCGCTCCGGCAATCTAACCTTTGCATTTGCCGCCTACGAACGCTTTTTGACCCGTTTTCAGGAGCGCACAGAGCAGATGATCGACGTTCTAAAATCGGACCAAACATTTGATTTCACTCTAGACGACAGACTTCCGATCAGTCGTGAAGAGAAACCTTGGTTTCAATCGAAAGGCGAACAGGATCAATACTGGTCACTGCGTCTTAAAAGCGCCGTGTTAAATCTAAAACTTTCTGACAAGAGTGTTTCTGAAGCTAAAGAGACACTGATCAAACGTTACGAATCGCAACTTAATCGTGCACTGCAGACCAATAGCGAAGATATTTTTCAATCATATGCTAATGCCTTGGCACGTCTTTACGACCCGCATACCGCCTATTTTTCACCCGCGACCTCAGAGAACTTTGAGATCAACATGAGTCTATCACTTGAAGGGATCGGCGCTGTCCTGCAGAGAGAAGATGAGTTCACCAAGATCGTTAGTCTTGTACCGGCGGGCCCGGCCGATAAGAGCGGCCAGCTGAAACCTGCCGACCTGATCGTGGGTGTCGGACAAGACATGGATGGTGAGATCGAAGATGTGGTGGGTATGCGCTTGGATGATGTCGTTGACAGGATCCGTGGACCTAAAGGATCCATCGTACGCTTAGAGATCATCCCATCCACTTCGGCTGACAAGAGCACACGCAAGATCGTCAAATTAGAGCGACAGCGTGTAAAGCTTGAAGAGCAAGCGGCCAAGTCTCGGATCATGGAGGTTGAGCGTGACGGCAACATCTATAAAGTTGGCATCATCGACATCCCAACCTTCTACATCGATTTTGCTGCCCTTAGAAAAGGGGACAAGGATTACCGCAGCACGACTCGTGATGTAGCGGTACTGATTGAAGACCTCAAGCAACAGGGGGTTGATGCTCTGGTTGTTGATCTACGCGAAAACGGAGGTGGCTCACTGCGAGAGGCCAATGAACTGGTGGGTCTATTTATTAGCCGTGGTCCAACCGTGCAGATTCGTGATCTTGAAGGTCGGGTCGATGTGCTGGGCGACTACAACCCAGAGACCACTTGGACTGGACCCTTGACCGTTGTGATTGATCGACTCAGTGCATCGGCTTCGGAGATCTTCGCCGGTGCCATACAAGATTACCGCCGAGGGCTGGTCGTTGGCAGTCGCACATTCGGTAAAGGGACTGTGCAGACTCTTCAACCACTGCGTCATGGGCAGCTAAAATTCACAACCGCAAAGTTCTATCGTATCTCTGGTGAGAGTACTCAGCACCAAGGGGTAGCTCCAGATATCGAGTTTCCATCGATGTTTGATCAGAGCGAAATCGGTGAAAGCGCTCTCGACTTTGCCCTACCTTGGGACAAAGTAAGGCCTGTTCGTTATGGCAGCTACTCATCACTCGATCGTTGGGTTCCTGAGCTGCAAAACCGCCATACTCAAAGAACGCAAACTGATCCTGATTTTCAGCACATGCGTGACACCATCGCCTTGATCAATGAGCAGAAATCGATGCAGTGGCTACCGCTTAATGAGGAGCAGTTAAAGTCCCAACGCGATCAGATGGAGCAGGCTCAAATCGTTCTAGAGAATCAGCGTCGCATGGCAAAGGGTGAACAACCTATTAAGACGCTTGATGAGCTACTGACAGAGACAGCACCCGGTGAAGAGATCACTGATCCCGACAGTGAAGCCGTGCTTCGCGAAGCCAGTGAGCTGAGCATCGATATGATCGAGATGTTCTTCCAAGAGGATCAGTCTCGTTTGGCGGGTTGATAGCGGAATGTGAGATACGATTCGCTAAGCGAATCTTTCGCGGCTTGCCCTTCGGGCAATTCGCTCCTACAGCAGGACTTCGGAAAAAATTATCTACGTAGCTCGACTGTAGGAGCGAATTGGAGCGCAGCGACAAAACGCGATCAAACCGCTCTAGCGATTTGTAATTCTTTCCCCTTCTTCTCGAGACTATTCCCAACCGCTGTCCACTGCTCAAAAAAACACCAATTCCGCTTTGCACACCGCTGACACTCCTGTATAATTTCGCCCTCTTTATAACTCCGTCAGCTTGCATCCATCAGCTTAGCAAGTCATCGGAGATGACGATGAACCGACCCTATGAAGCTGATGTCATAGGCTAGTGTGCCATCCCCTGGCACCCAAAATAGGACACTTTCATGAGCGAAAGCTTTGCTGAACTGTTTGAAGAATCCCTCCAAGAACTTGCGATGACTCCAGGTACCCTAGTCACTGGTACTGTTGTTGATATCGATGCTGATTGGGTAACTGTTAACGCTGGTCTTAAGTCTGAAGCGGTTATTCCACGCTCTCAGTTCCTTAACGATGCGAACGAACTTGAAATCAACATTGGCGATGACGTTAAAGTTGCACTAGAAGCTGTAGAAGATGGTTTCGGTGAAACTAAACTTTCTCGCGAGAAAGCGAAACGTGCAGAAGCATGGGAAGTTCTTCAGACTAAGTTTGAAGCGGAAGAGATCGTAAAAGGTTACATCTCTGGCAAAGTTAAAGGTGGTTTCACTGTAAACGTCAACAACATCCAAGGCTTCCTACCAGGTTCATTGGTAGACGTTCGCCCAGTACGTGACGTTGATCACCTAGAAGGCAAAGAACTTGAATTCAAACTGATCAAACTTGATCAGAAGCGTAACAACGTTGTTGTTTCTCGCCGCGCAGTGCTTCAAGAAGCTAACAGCGCGCAGCGTGATGAGATCCTTGCTGATCTTGAAGAAGGCCAAGCAGTTAAAGGTTACGTTAAGAACCTTACTAACTACGGTGCGTTCATCGACCTTGGCGGCGTTGACGGTCTTCTACACATCACTGACATGGCCTGGAAACGTATCTCTCACCCAAGCGAAATGCTAACTCCAGGTGATGAGATCGACGTTAAGATCATCAAATTCGACAAAGAGAGCGGTCGTATCTCTCTAGGTCTTAAGCAGCTATCTGAAGATCCATGGGAAGCGATCAAGAACCGTTACCCAGCAGGTACTCGTGTATCAGGTAAGGTTACAAATCTAACTGATTACGGCTGTTTCGCATCTCTAGAAGATGGCGTAGAAGGTCTAGTACACGTTTCTGAAATGTCTTGGACTAACAAAAACATCCACCCATCTAAAATCGTTCAGGTTGGTGATGCTGTAGAAGTTATGGTTCTAGACGTTGATGAAGAGCGTCGTCGTATCTCATTGGGTATCAAACAGTGTACAACTAACCCATGGGCTGCATTCTCTGAGCAGTACGCTGCTGGCGATAAAGTATCTGGCACAATAAAGACGATCACTGACTTCGGTATCTTCGTTGGTCTAGACAACGATCTAGACGGCCTAGTACACATGTCAGACATCACTTGGGAAGCTGATGCTGAAGCTGCACTTCGCGACTACAAGAAAGGCGACGAAGTTGAAGCAGTTATCCTGTCTATTGACGCAGAGAAAGAGCGTATCTCTCTTGGCGTTAAACAGCTAGAAAGCGACCCATTCTCTGAGTTCCTAGCGGGCCACGAGAAAGGCGCAATCGTTACTGGTACTGTTACAGCAGTTGAGCCACGCGCTGCTACTGTTGAACTTGCTGAAGGTATCGAAGCTGTTCTTAAAGCATCTGACATCGCTGCAGAGCGCATCGAAGACGCTACAACTGCTCTAAACGTTGGCGACAGCGTTGAAGGTAAGATTGTAGGTGTTGATCGTCGCAACCGCGTTATCACCTTCTCTATCCGTGCGAAAGATCAAGCTGAAGAGAAAGCTGCTCTTAAAGCGGTACAGAACGCTGAAGTTGAAACTGCTGGTCCAACGACTATCGGTGACCTTATCAAGCAGCAGATGGGTCAGTAATCCTAAGATTACCGACACACTGAAAAAGAGCGCTTCGGCGCTCTTTTTTTTGGCTATTTGATTGCTATATTGAACCTCAAATTGACAATCTTTAGACTGGTAAAAAATCTAAAAATCGGGGCTCTAGATTGAAACGAATCAAAACTCTTCATTCCGATCTAACATTTAGCGAACTGGCTTATGGTGTCTGGAGACTCGCAGAGTCCAAGCCAACCACTTCCAGTACCGAAACCAAAATCCAAGCCTGTTTGGCTCAGGGAATAACGACCTTTGATCACGCAGATATCTATGGTGACTATCAGTGTGAGCAACTCTTTGGCGGCGCGCTGAAAGCCAATCCATCCCTAAGAGGCCAGATGGAGCTGATTAGCAAATGTGATATCGCTTTGATCTCAGATCACTACCCAGAGCGACGAGTTAAATATTATGACACCTCGCGTGAATACCTATTTCAGCAGGTCAAACAGAGTCTGAAGAACTTACATACCGACTACCTAGACACCCTATTAATTCACAGACCTGATCCACTGATGGATGCCGAGGAGACGGGAGAAGCACTGGACGATCTCATTAAAGAGGGTTTAGTCAGAACCGTAGGTGTCTCTAACTTTTCAGTGTGGCAGTGGAAACTACTGCAGTCGAAAATGACGAATCGACTGATCACCAATCAAATTGAGATCAATCTCTTTGAACAGTGTTCACTCTGGGATGGAACGCTGGAAGCGATGCAACTCGATCAGCTACTGCCAATGGCTTGGTCACCACTGGCGGGTGGACAACTGTTTAACCAACCACTCAATTCAGAGCTTGAGGGCTTACTAAACAGAATCGAGCAGAGCCAACAGTGTCAGCGTGAACATATCGCACTGGCGTGGTTAAGAGTGCACCCTGCCAATATTCTTCCTGTTGTTGGCACAAACAATCTAGATCGAATAAAGGCGCTGCATCAGGTCAATCATGTTGAGCTTGATCGAGAGACCTGGTTTGAGCTTATGACCGCAGCAAAAGGCTCGGAAATACCATAAAAAAACCGGCGTTAAACACGCCGGCAAGACTAATACGCTAGGAAGAGCTTGTGTCTTTAATGGTACATCAGAGGTCATCTTTCGAAATTAGCAGTCTAGCAACTGAGTCACGCCAACCTGCATAACGCTCGTTGGCGTCATCAACCGTCATAACGGGTTCAAAGTGCTTATTCAGAGCCCAAGTTTTTGCGAACCCTTCTTGATCTGGATAGAAGCCAACATGCATACCTGCAAGCCACGCAGCACCCAAGGCAGTGGTTTCAATAATTTCAGGTCGATCTACAGGTGCCTGTAAGATATCTGCAAGAGACTGTGCCATCCAATCATTAGCCACCATACCGCCATCAATTCGCAGCACCGCCTCTGCTTTACTTCCACCTGAATTAAGCCAGTCTGATCGCATGGCGTCGGATAGGTCGCGAGTTTGGTAGGCAACCGATCGAAGCGCGGCTCTAGCCAGATCAGCAAAGCCAGTATCACGAGTAAGACCAAAAATGGCGCCACGACACTCCGTATCCCAATACGGTGCTCCAAGCCCTGTAAAAGCAGGAACAAGATAGACACGATTCTCCGGCTTAGCCTCACTCGCTAAAGCCTCGGTATCCTTAGCATCACGAATGATTTTCAAACCATCACGTAACCACTGCACGACAGCACCCGCAATGAAAATGGATCCCTCTAAAGCATAAGTAGGTTTTCCATCAAACTGGTAAGCAATCGTACTCAACAGTCTATGCTCTGATTTAACGCAGTGGTCACCTGTATTGAGCAAAGCAAAGCAACCCGTACCGTAAGTCGATTTGAGCATTCCAGGTTGAAAGCAAGCCTGCCCTATTGATGCGGCCTGTTGGTCGCCTGCCACACCACAAATCGGTATCGCATTACCGCCAAACAGATCTTCGCGAGTTTTACCAAAGTCATCGGCGCAGTTTTTTACCTCTGGCAACATACTCCTTGGGATATTCAGAATCGCAAGAAGCTCCTCATCCCAACACCCGTCATGAATATTGTAGATCAGTGTTCGTGAAGCATTGGTAGCATCAGTTGCATGCACCGCACCACCAGTAAGACGCCAAATCAAATAGCTATCGACCGTTCCAAAAAGCAGTTCGCCTGAATCAGCTAAGGCACGAGCGCCCTCGACATTATCTAAGATCCAAGCTAGCTTTGTTCCAGAAAAATAGGGATCAAGCAGCAGACCTGTCTTTTCAGTAAAGGTTTTTTCATAGCCCTTAGATTTCAGATCATTACAAAATTCACCCGTTCTTCGGTCCTGCCAAACAATCGCATTGTAGACAGCCTTGCCAGTGTGTTTATTCCAGACAACAACCGTCTCACGCTGATTCGTTATGCCTATCGCTTTAATATGCGAACTATCGGTTCCCGCTCTCTCGATGGCCTGTCGGCACACTCCAGCTGTGGTTGACCAGATCTCTTCAGGATCATGTTCAACCCAACCAGACTTCGGAAAGTACTGAGTAAATTCCTGTTGACCAGAGGCTGCAATCTTAAGATCTTGGTCAAATAAGATTGCCCGTGAAGAGGTGGTTCCTTGGTCTATAGATAGAACGTAATTTTCCACTAGACTTTCCTAAAAACGAATACGGCCCAAATAATAGATAGAATCAAACCACCCCAGAGAGGTGTACCCATCAAGCCCAACCACCCAAGCATAATAAACACTGTACCTAAGATCGAGATAAATAGACGATCTCCACGAGTCGTGGTTAGGCCAAGCACACCTGTGCGCTCTGCTCCACCTGGGTACTTCACCTCCAGAAAGGCTAGAATTCCAATACATGAAAAGATAAAGACAAACACCAACGCCGTAGGCAAAGTCCAAGCCATCCAACTAAACATTACACCCTCCCCATCGCGAAACCTTTCGCAATGTGATTTCTTACGAAGTAAACAACAATGGCACCAGGAATTATGGTCAAACAACCCGCAGCAGCAAGCAGACCCAGCTCATAACCAGCACTCGATGCTGTCTTAGTCATTGTCGCTGCAATCGGCTTAGCATCAATTGATGTTAATGTTTTTGCCAACAACAATTCGACCCAAGAGAACATGAAGCAGAAGAACGCGGCGACACCGATACCCGCTTTAATATTGGGCATAAAAATAGTCACAAAGAATCGTGGGAAGGAGTAACCATCAACATAAGCGGTCTCATCAAGCTCTTTCGGAATACTCTTCATGAACCCTTCTAAAATCCACACAGCAAGCGGGATATTGAAAAGACAGTGGGCTAAAGCCACAGCAATATGAGTATCAAATAAACCAACGGCTGAGTACAACTGAAAGAATGGCAAGGCAAATACTGCTGGCGGTGCCATTCGGTTAGTCAGCAACCAGAAGAATAGATGTTTATCACCCATGAAACGGTAGCGGCTAAAAGCATAGGCCGCTGGCAGTGCAACACAGAGTGAAATCACTGTATTTATGAGCACATAAGTTGTCGAGTTTATGTAGCCCCAATACCAAGTTGGATCATTGAAAATGACTGCGTAGTTTTCCAAAGTCCACTCTTGCGGAAAAAAGGAGAAGCCACTCAGAATCTCATTGGTTGTTTTAAAGCTCATTGATAGCAACCAGTAAATTGGCAACATCAAAAAGATAATATAAAAAATTGGAGCTAAGCTTTTAAGTTTCATAACGCCCCCTTAATCCTTCACATCTTTATTCATTATTGTGTAGAACACCCAACTCACCAGTAGAGTGATCGCGAAGTATATGAGTGACATAGCCGCTGCTGGTCCTAAGTCAAACTGACCAAGCGCTACTTTAACCAGGTCGATAGACAACAGAGTTGTGGAATTACCAGGGCCACCACCGGTCAATACAAAGGGTTCTGTATAGATCATGAAGCTATCCATAAACCGTAACAGTATCGCAATCATCAAAACCTGCTTCATCTTGGGCAATTGAATGTATCTGAACACAGACCATTTGGAGGCCCCATCAATCTCAGCTGCTTGATAGTAAGCATCGGGAATTGAGACAAGACCTGCATAAGAGAGCAGTACAACCAACGAAGTCCAATGCCAAACATCCATAACTATTAGCGTGACCCAAGCAGCCAATGGGCTCTGTGTCATGTTGTAATCAATACCAAGCCAGTTTAATCCGTAGCCCATTAGACCAATATCTGGAAGAGTAAATATGTTCCACATTGCGCCAACAACATTCCATGGAATAAGAAGTGGCAGCGACATTAAGATCAAGCAAATAGGAACCCATATTCCCTTTCTAGGCATCGCCAAGGCTATTGCAACACCGAGAGGAATTTCCACCGCGAGAATAATACCTGTGAAGAGGAACTGCCTCCCCAAGGCATCATGGAAGCGTTCTGAATGCAGAACCTGTTCAAACCAATCTACGCCCTGCCAAAAAAAGACATTATTACCAAACGTCTCTTGAACGGAGTAATTCACTACTGTCATCAGTGGTATTAGTGCGTTAAAAGCCACCAATAAAATAACAGGTAAAACGAGGAGCCAAGCTCTAGGGTTTTCGGTTTTCATTGTTATAAAACCTCGTACTCATAGGTTAGATCTACCAACCACCCATCTTTGTAAAGACGAGTTTGCGGCTTATCGAAAGTAAGGTAAGTGCTCCCTTCAGGAACAGGCTGATCCTCATTTAAAACTGCGAAGACCTTTTGTGAGCCTACTAACGTTTGTAAGACCTTATGACGCCCAACATCCATAACATTGACCACCGTTGCCGGTATGCCTTGCTCGGCGATTCGCACAAACTCGGGACGCACACCTATCTCTAAAGATTTACCTTCAGCTTCAACAATAGGACTGCTTACTTCAAGGAAGTGGCCACCAAGGGATACTTGACCGTCAACTATTTCAACAGGCAATACATTCATACCTGGTGAACCAATAAAATGACCAACAAAGGTATGTTCAGGTCTTTCAAAAAGCGCATCTGGAGTGCCAACCTGCAGTACCTGACCGAAGTTCATCACTACAACCTGATCCGCAAATGTGAGCGCCTCTGTCTGATCATGCGTCACATAGATCATTGTTGTTTTGACCTTCTGGTGCAGCTCTTTCAGCTTCGAGCGAAGCTTCCACTTCAAATGTGGATCAATGACGGTCAACGGTTCATCAAACATGATCACGTTAACATCCTCTCGCACCAGACCTCGACCTAGGGAGATTTTTTGCTTGTTATCTGGGGAAAGCCCTGCCGCTTTAGTTTGTAAAAGATCATCGATCTCCAGCATGGATGAGATCTCTCTGACTTTTACATCAATCCTAGCTTCATCGACCCCACGATTTCTCAATGGAAAAGACAAGTTATCGTAAACCGTCATCGTGTCGTAGATCACGGGAAACTGAAACACTTGAGCAATATTACGCTCCGATGGAGAGAGGCTCGTAACTTCATTATCATCAAAAAGCAACTTGCCGTGGCTTGGTTCTAAAAGACCCGAAATGATATTTAGCAAGGTCGTTTTACCACAACCAGAGGGGCCCAGTAGCGCGTAAGCACCGCCATCATCCCAATCAAAGTGAACCCGTTTCAAGGCAAAATCATCATCAGACGATGGATTGGGGTAGTAGGAGTGTCTTATATTATCGAGTTTTATTTTAGCCATTGTTACTACCTAACCGCTTGTCCGTGGGAATCAAAGTAGAAGCATTTACTGCTATCAAGATAAAAATGGTGGCGCTCTCCCACCTTAAATGGGTGCAGTCCATTCGCTTGCGAGACCCAAGTGCCACCCCCCATGGAAAAATGAGCGACGCTTTCTGAACCGGATAGCTCAGTTACCTGAATACGACCGTTTAACTCAATTGCACTATCTCCATGTCCAGTCGGTCTAACAAAATGAGGACGAATACCCAGTGTATAGTTTCCATCAGGCATATGTTGGGCTGTGCCCTGTGCCGGCCAACTCAAAGTTTCACTCAAATGAATGCAACCATCATACTTTTTAACACTGATTGTATTTAAAGGAGGATCGGAAAATACTTCTGCAGCAGTCAGATTGACTGGCGTACGATAAACATCAGAGGTGGCACCAAACTGCGCAATATGACCTTCATTAATAGCAGCGGTATGACCACCTAACATCAAAGCTTCAGCAGGTTCTGAAGTTGCGTAAACAACAATTGAGCCACGATCAGCAAAAATACTGGGCAACTCTGCACGCAACTCTTCGCGCAACTTATAATCTAAGTTCGCAAGTGGTTCATCAAGAAATACAGCTGTAGAGTCTTTAATAAGGGCTCTAGCCAACGCACAACGTTGCTGTTGGCCACCTGAAAGCTCATGAGGCTTTCGATCTAACATAGGTCCTAAACGAAGCAGATCAACGGTAGCTTCCAGTCGTTTATTAATCTCCGCATCAGACATTTTTGATAATTTAAGTGGCGAAATAATGTTATCTCTTACACTTAAATGGGGATAATTAATAAAGAACTGATGCACAAAACTGATGCTTCTCTTCTGAGGTGGTGTTTTCGTAACATCTACACCGCCGTACAAAACCGAACCAGCTGTTGGCGAATCCAGTCCTGCCATCAGTTTCATCAGGGTTGTTTTACCGGCATTTGTCGCACCAAGTAAAACATTAAACTCACCTGGTTCAAGAACGAGATTTGTCTCGTGTATATGCATTTCGGCGCCGACGCGCTTTGCAACATCTTTTAATTCTAAATTCATGGAAATATCTCTGAGAAAGAAATCGAGAGGGCCTACGGCCCCCCCGTTTTAACCGTTAGTTAGTCCAGCTTTTCACTAGCTCATCATAATTAACGGTTTGACCCTGAGGCTTCTCATTAGCAAGTTTAGCCTTAGGACCACCTTCACGACCCAACCAGTAAGATGGATCCTTCTCTTCGTTCAGACGAGGACCACAACCGCCGTAAACGTTTGCACCTTTGTCTGCACGCTCCATACGAGCCATGGTGATGTCCATCTCTTGAGCTAGACGATCCATTGCTTCTTGAGGTGTGAATGCGCCCGAGTTCACGTCACCAATCTGCTGCCACCAAATTTGAGCAAGCTTAGGATAGTCAGGAACGTTGACACCGGTTGGAGACCACATATTACGATCTGGCGAACGGTAGAACTCAACTAGACCACCCAGTTTTGGAGCTCGCTCTGTGAATGATTCGTGATTAATAGAAGAGTCACGAATGAAGGTAAGACCTACGTGAGACTTTTTCACATCAACTGTTTTTGAAGTCACAAACTGAGCGTACAACCAAGCCGCCTTGGCACGATCTTCAGGTGTCGATTTTAGGATGGTCCAAGAACCAACATCTTGGTAACCGACCTTCTGACCTTCTTGCCAGTATGGGCCGTGGGGGCTTGGAGCCATACGCCACAATGGTGTTCCTTCAGCATCAACCGTATTATTGCCCTCGGCTTGAGATTTAACCATGTCAGCCGTAAACGCGCTGTACCAGAAAATCTGTTGAGCAACATTACCTTGGCTCAGTGCAGGAAGTGATTGGTAGAAGTCATAAGATGCGGCACCTGGAGGAGCATATTTACGTAGCCATTCATCCCACTTACGAATAGCGTAAACTGCAGCAGGACCGTTTGCGGCACCACCACGAGAAACACTAGCACCAGCTGGATTACAACTACCCTCTTCCATACGGATACCCCATTCATCAATAGGACGTCCGTTTGGTTGACCAGCAGAACCGGCACCCGCCATAGATAACCAGGCATCCGTCATACGCCAACCAAGGTCAGGGGCACGTTTACCGTAATCCATATGGCCGTAGATTGGAGTTCCATCAATCTCTTTGACGTGAACGGAGAAGAACTCCGCAATGTCCTCATAAGCGGACCAGTTAACAGGCACACCTAGATCATAGCCATAGATATCTTTGAACTGTTTTTGGAGATCTTCGCGATCAAACCAGTCTTTACGGAACCAGTAAAGGTTAACAAACTGCTGACTTGGCAGTTGGTATACTTCACCATCTGCACCAGTCGTAAACTCAAGACCCATGAAATCGTCTAGATCAAGATTAGGGTTAGTAATGTCTTTAGCGGGACCGTTCATGAAATCAGTCAAGCTATGAGCCAACTGAAGACGAGAGTGAGTACCAATCAAATCTGAGTCGTTCACATAAGCATCGTAAAGATTACGTTTAGTCTGCATTTGAGTCTGAACGGCCTGAACAACTTCCCCTTCACCCAACAATTGGTGATTTACCTTAATACCCGTAATTTCTTCAAAGGCTTTTGCGAGAACCGTAGACTCGTAGGTATGTGTAGGGATAGTTTCTGAGAGCACATTGATTTCCATTCCAGCGAATGGTTTCGCAGCATTAATGAACCACTGCATCTCTTCAATTTGTTGCTCTTTAGTGAGTGCGGAGGGTTGAAACTCACTATCAACCCACTTCTTAGCAGCGTTGATGTCTGCATAAGCAGCGCTTGTGATTGTTGCCGAAGCAAACGCGACAGCCAAGGCTAGCTTTTTCTTCATGGTCTTTCTCCATCTTCATTATTTTTATCAACGAAGTGATCTAGAAATCATTCGTTAGAGTCGATACTCGCAAACGAAAGCAAACGAAGTCAAGAGAAAATTTTTATTGACTTAAATTTTCTTTTTGTTAGCTTTCACCTAATACGAATATAAACGAATGAAGAAAAACAACACAAATGAACGAAATACAACATAATGATGTAAAAGACCTGGTTATTATAGGTGGTGGCATAAACGGTTGTGGCATAGCACGTGATGCAGCTGGTAGAGGATTAACGGTCTCTCTTTTCGAGATGGGCGATCTGGCTCAAGCAACCTCCTCAGGCTCAACTAAGTTGTTTCATGGCGGATTACGCTACCTTGAATATTATGAGTTCAGATTGGTTCGCGAGGCACTTATCGAAAGAGAGCGTTTACTAAAAGCCATGCCGCACATAAGCTGGCCACTTCGCTTCGTTTTACCGCACCACAAAGGGCTTCGTCCAAGTTGGTTATTAAGAGTAGGACTGTTTATCTATGATCATCTAGGGGGCAGAAAAATTTTACCTGCCACTAAAACTCTTAATTTTGCTGAAGACAAAACAGGTATCCCTCTTAAAAAGTCACTAAAGAAAGGGTTTGAGTATTCCGATTGCTGGGTTGATGACGCTCGTCTAGTAGTCCTCAATGCAAGAGACGCAGAAGATCGTGGCGCCACAATTCACACTAGGACACGTGTTGAGACCGCAGAAAGAGTGGATGGTTTATGGCGGGTTACCGTCAGAGATTTAATCACTAATGAAGAAATGAAAGTTCACGCGAAAACGGTTATCAATTGCGCTGGTCCTTGGGTAGCAGATGTCCTTAATAACAGTCTTCACCTGAACTCAAAACATGGCGTCAGGCTAGTTCGCGGAAGCCATATCGTTGTAAAGAAACTTTATGCTCACGATCGAGCCTATATCTTCCAACAGAGTGATAACCGGATCATTTTTGCTATCCCCTATGAAGATGACTTCACTTTAATTGGCACAACTGATGTGGATCACGAAGGTCCAGCCGAAAAAGCTTACTGTACTCCAGAAGAACAAGAATATCTTTTGAAAGCTGCCTCTGAGTACTTTGAGAAACCACTAAAAGATTCTGATGTTGTCTGGACCTACTCTGGCGTTCGTCCCCTTTACGATGACAATGCCTCCTCAGCCACTGAGGCAACTAGGGACTATGTTCTAAAGGTAGATTCTGTCAACGGACGAGCAGCAGCACTCAATGTGTTTGGTGGAAAGATTACCACTTATCGAAAACTTGCCGAGTCCGCTTTGAGAGAGATTGAAAAATTTCATCCCCAAATGGGTAGAGCATGGACAGCGGGTATCCCTCTTCCTGGTGGAGACTATGAACTAACAGATAGTGACAATCTGCTTAGTAAGATTCAGATGAAATACCCATTCCTAGACAACCGTTGGGCAAAACGAATGCTAAGAACCTATGGAACAGACACTTTCAATATACTTGGTAAGACAACAAATATTGAAGAGCTGGGGCAGCATTTTGGCTATAACCTTTATGAATTAGAGGTTAACTGGTTACAGGATAATGAATGGGCAAAAACTGTTGAAGATATCCTTTGGCGAAGAACGAAGCTTGGCTTAAGAATCGATACAGAGAACAAAGCCAAACTTAATGCTTACCTTGCAGCAGATGGAGTGTAAAAAAGCCCAATAGCTATAAGTCTGATATATGACTATGATAATAAAAAAGTTAATTACGGAATGTTAGATGCGCCAACATCGCAGGTTTGAATTCATACTCGATAAGATCGCTGAAAGTGGTTTTGTGACTATAGATGAACTCACTTCATCACTTGAAGTGACGCCCCAAACTATAAGACGTGATGTCACTCAATTGGAAACGGAGGGGCGCGTAAAACGTTATCATGGTGGTGTTGGTGCGGTTGAAAACAGCACAACAAACAGCTCTTATAAAACTCGTAAAAGTGTTAATTCGGACGCTAAACAAACTATTGCAAAACTCGTTGCTGATTATATCCCCGATGGCGCATCCCTATTTATCAATATCGGCACCACAACAGAGGCAGTCGCCGAAGCCCTGTTGAGCAAACAAAATCTGACCGTAGTGACCAACAACTTGAATGTCGCTGTTACCTTATCCTCTAAGAGTGACTTCACAGTCATTGTTGCAGGTGGCGAAGTTCGAAACAGTGATGGTGGCATTGTCGGCTCTCCAGCGACAGACCTCATAAACACCTTTCAGATGGAGTACGCAATCATAGGCATCAGCGGTATTCAACAAGATGGCACCCTGCTTGATTACGACCTCAGGGAGGTCAGAGTGTCACAAGCCATTATAGCAAATGCCTCAGAGGTACTCCTTTGTAGCGATAACTCCAAATTTGGCAGAACACCCATGGTGAAACTAGGGCACATTAAGGACATATCAAGACTGTTTACGAATGACTGCCCCGATGATCAGTTCGCCAATCTTTTAATTCAAAATGATGTAGTCATTCACTGTCCAGGAAACAATCCAGTCTCTAATCGCCAACTATCAGAGTAAAAGCCACAAAAGCCAAGCTGTAAGCCAAAACACCATACCCCACAAACAGACCGGCCGGCAGCGACCAGCTACCGCTCTCCCTGCGCAACGTTGCTAGAGTTGAGACACACTGCGCAGCAATGGCGAAGAAGACAAACAGAGCGACTCCAGAAGCCAAAGAGATGCCAGAATCCTGAATCTGTTGAGCCAAGGATGTAAACTCCTCCTCGGCACCTTCAATACCATAGAGTGTACCCAGTGTGCCGACAAAGACCTCACGCGCTAGGAACGACGCGATAATGGCAACACCGTACTTCCAATCCAGGCCGATGGGTTCAAAGATAGGCGCTATGAATTTACCAATAGCCCCCAACCAGGATTCACCCAAATTTGCCCCCTGATTAGGGAAGTAGCCTAACACCCAGACCACCACACTGACCCAGAAGATCACGGGGCCTGCACGTTTCACAAAATCACCACTGCGTGACCAGGCCAACTGGCCTAAAGTTTTTGCACCCGGTAGACGATAGGGAGGCATCTCGAGAACAAATGGGAGATCACTCCCCTTACCTGCCTTTACTCTAGAGAGTAACGACACGATCAACAAGGCCATAACGATTCCGAATAGATAGATCGCCAACATGGCCAGACCTTGCAACCCTACTGCACCACCTAGAAGTGACTCATTGGGAATAAACGCGACAATAAGAAGCCCATAGACAGGTAGTCGAGCCGAACAAGGCATAAGCGGAATGGCAAAGTAGGTTAACCAGCGACGTCTTGGTGACTCTATGGTTCGTGCTGCATAGATGCCTGGGATAGCACAGGCGACACCCGATAACATTGGGACAAAACTTTTACCAGTTAGACCAAAAGCGCGAAGCGGTCTGTGACAGATGACAGCGGCCCTAGCAAGGTACCCTGAATCTTCCATAAAACCGACGATCAACGTCAGAATAAAAATCTGAGGTACAAACACCAAAAAAGCACCCAGCCCGCCAAATAGAGCATCTTTAACAAAGTCATGCAGCATACCGCTTGGTATCAGAGGCAACACAGAGTCTGCCGTGAGTCCAATCAGTGACTCTACGCCATCCATCAAAGGAGCGGCCCAACTGAATATCGCTTGGAAGAGTAAAAACATGATCAACAGAAAACTCAGACCACCCGTCAGGGTACTGAGGAAGAATTGATCCGCTCGGTTATGAACCAGAAGCAGGTAGTCCCCTTTGGGACCAAACTCATTCGCCAACGATTCCGCTAGATTTCGGAACACAGATGCGTCAAACGCAATCAGATCCTCTTTTAGCTCGCTCTTTGGAACCTCTATCCCCTGCCCTGAGCGTGTAATGATTTGATCGACGCCTACACCGCTCTTTGCAGAGATCGGAATGACCGGCATATCCAAGCGTTGCGACAGCCCTTCAGCATCAACGCTCTGATTATGACGCTCAAGAACATCATGCATATTGGTCACAATCATCACTGGATGACCAGCACGTCGACAGGCCTCCCTAACCTGCAACGCAAATACCAGACCTTTTTCCATGCGGGTCGCATCGACAACACAGACAACGGCTTCTATGTGACCGACAGGAACGTCCAACAATTTATAGAAGGCATCTACAGCAACTTGCTCTTCGCCCGAAAGAGGGGTTAAAGAGTAAGCGCCAGGAAAATCGACTACTAATAAGTCTGATCGACCGACCGCTGGCCCTGTTGAGGTATCGACTGTAATTCCAGGAAAGTTTGCCACACGCTGATTCATACCGGTAAGACGATTGAACAGCATCGATTTTCCCGAGTTGGGGCTTCCGACCAGTAGTAGTTGTTTCATTATTCAGACGTGACCGGATGTGCAATCACACACTCTGCGATTGTCTTTTCAAGTGAGTAGACTGCGTTACCCACTTTATACAATTTAGGAGCGCCCAAACGAGGTGCTTGAGTACATAAAACGCGAGCGCCTTGATGGAACCCCAGCTCCTCCAAACGCGCTTTCACAGCAGCATCCAAAGCGGGGGTAAACCCTTCAATAACACTTTGAATACCCCGTTTCATCTGCCAGAGATTGGCACATTGAATTTGAGACACAATGAATATCCTTTAACCTATCTAACAATTCTAAATGAGAATCATAATCATTTAAACCAAAATTTAAGGATTTATTGATCATGCAAAAGAAGATTATTCAGGCTCAATCACGTAATCGATGAACTCATCTTCTGTGATTTCGTTATCTTTGACTTCGTAGTAGCTCAAGACAGAAGCGTTAGCTTCGATGACACTGCGCTGATCACCGCTGACCAACGGATGCCATTGTGGAAGCTCATGCCCCTCATAGATCAGGCGGTAGGCACAACTTTGCGGAAGCCAGTGGAACTCTTCGACATCTTTTGGATGCAATTTGACACAACTGGGCTGGCGAGTGGATCGGTTAGGATAATCCGTGCACTGGCAGTTATCGGTATTCAGAAGGTGACAGACGACGGTGGTGTAGTAGACCTCTTCTGTATCCTCATCCTCTAGTTTGTGCAGACAACAGAGGGCACAGCCGTCACAGAGAGACTCCCACTCGTCGTGGGTCATCTGTTCCAGTGATTTACTGCGCCAAAACACCTCTGACATTAGCGGACGCCTGTCTCTGGACGATCCATGTGGATATCGAGCATATAGTCCTCTTTAGGAGGCGGCATCTGCAGGTAAAAACCTTGGTCACGGATGCTTTCAAGCACTTTTGCGGTATCGGCGCGCGCCAATTTACGTTCGGCAGTTAATGGCATATCCATAGAGTGAACAGGAGTACCAAAGATCTCGATAAGGGCATCCGGAACACGCTCTAAGCCTTCACGCTTATCAACGTAGAGATACATCTCATCTTTTTTTGAGCTTTTATAAATAGAACAAATTAACATCAGTTTGACTCGTTTAATTCTGCTAGCTGATCAAGCAGAGCCTGACCAATCAAAGGTTTACGCCATCCACATAGGCTATCTGGCAATTCATAATGACCCGTCTCAACACCTGTGCGAATCAACGCTTCAATATCTCGTTTTCTCAGCATCAGCTCCGGCGCCACATTGTGTTGCTCCGCCGCTTTGGCACCAACTGCACGCAAGGCTTTAAGGTGAGCATGAAACTTGAACTTCAGCGGCTGCTCAATCGGCTCTGGCGGGTTATCTTGGGCTGACTTATCGGCATTTTTCAGGCAGCGAATAATATCGTTACCAAAATCCCAGACGTTGCCTGAACGCAACCCTTCAATTTTTCTCAAATCGTCGCGCTTATTGGGCCACTGCTGAATCACATCGATAATCTGATGGTTAGACAAGATGCGATTGCGGGCTTTATCCCTCAAACGGCTGGTGCGTTCACGCCAAATGGTCAGGTCTCGCAGAGCCGCTAACTTACGCGTCGGAATATTCCAGAGCTGTGAGAAACGTCGATAGTAGTCATCAATATTCGCTTCGTTAGCAATGACACTGGCAACTAGCTCTTCGCACTCCTCTTTGACCCACTCGGTGCGCCCCAACTTCTCAAGCTCTTTAAACTGCATCTGAACGATTTCGGCTAGGTAGCAGACATCCAGTGCCGCATAGAGTGTCTGATTATCAGTTAGCGGGCGTTGTAGCCAGTCGGACTTGGTTTCACCCTTATCCAGATCGATATCCAGCGCATGTTTAACAAGACGCTGAAGTCCCATACTGAAACCCCAACCACAAAAAGCGGCCGCGACTTGGGTATCAAACATCGGTGAGGGTGCCGCTTTATAGCGATGTTTAAACAACTCAACATCTTCTCCACAAGCGTGCAGAACCTTTAAGACCTGAGGCGCTTCTAGCAGCTCTCTGAATGGGCGCCAGCGTTTTATAGGCAGTGGATCAATCAGATAAACACTGTGCTGATCAGCGACTTGAATCAGGCCTGGCTTTGCGTAGAAGGTGGAGGTACGAATGAACTCAGTATCCAAGGTAATCAACGGCACCTCTAACCACTGCTGACAGTAGTGAGCCAACTGCTCTTCGGTATCGATCCAGATTGGGTTTTTGGCCGCTTGTCTCAGCTTGGCAAAGTCGTAACCGCTAAAATCTATCAACTTATCGCTCCATCTGGCGGCGACCGGCCAGCGCATGCGCCAGAGTACCGCCATCTACGTACTCAAGCTCGCCACCTACAGGCACCCCGTGAGCAATACGACTGATACTGACATCAACATCGCGAAGCTGTTCGGCAATGTAGTGAGCGGTCGCTTCACCCTCTACCGTTGGATTGGTGGCCAACACCAGTTCGTTAATCTCGCCCTGGTAGACTCGATCCAAAAGCTGATCGATTTTCAAATCTTCCGGCCCTACTCCATCGATCGGCGACAGGTGCCCGCCCAATACAAAATAGAGGCCTGCGTAGCCCCCCGTCTGCTCGATCGCCATCAGATCAATCGGTGATTCCAAAACACACAAGGTTTTACGATCACGCGCTGCATTACTGCAGATATCGCAGACGGCCTGCTCAGAGAGCGAGTGGCATTGTTCACACTCACCAATATTCTGAGCAGCATCAGCCAGCGCACCACTGATCTGGATGGCAGCATCGCGATCACGCTCTAACAGGTGCAACGCCATACGCTGAGCCGTCTTAGGGCCCACTCCCGGTAGGCGACGCAGTGCGCTGATTAGCGATTCTAGCTTAGGGGTTAACGACATAATTAAAACGGCATCTTAAAGCCAGGTGGCATACCCATACCTTGGGTGATTTTCGACATCTGCTCTTGGCTGGTGGTTTCAACCTTACGCACCGCATCATTAACCGCTGCAGCGATAAGATCTTCTAGAATCTCTTTATCCTCTTCCATCAAAGAGTCATCGATGCTGACACGTTTTACGTCGTGACGACCGTTCATAACGATGCTGACAAGACCTGCACCCGCTTCACCCGTCACTTCAGCGCGAGCGATCTCCTCTTGCGCTTTCTGCATGTCCTCTTGCATCTTTTGGGCCTGCTTCATTAGGTTGCCCATTCCACCTTTCATCATAACTATGACCTCACTCTATCTCTAAAGGCTCAACGGAGAGTTCATCTAACTGTCCATCGAACATCTCAATTAATCGTTCCACATTGGGATCTTGTTTCAAATGCCTTACCGCCGCTATGCGTCGCTCTTCAGCACGGCGAATACGGTAGTTCACCGGCGTTTCACGAGTCTGTTCAGCCAGCTGAAAATCAACCGACATCGGCTCTTGGAAAAAGGCGGTAATCGCATCAGCAATACGTTGTTTGTGCTGATCATTGAAGAGCGCTTCCTGCTCAGCCGTATAGTGCAACACCATACGGTTCCCCTGAAGTGTCTCAAGGGACATCGCCTTAGCCAAGCTCTCGGTCATACCGGTTAGATCCAGTTGGGCAATCAAATGCACCCAATCTTCAAGCGCAAAATTGGAGAGCGTAATTGATTTTTCTAGCGTTTTTTTAGCCTGTTCTTTCTGCTCAACCGGCTCAACTGCCTCTACTGGCTTAACCTCTTCAACTACTGGTTGCTCATCCGGCTTATCGTAAGTGGCTAGTGGCGTCTCTTCGCCAAACAGATCAATCGCACTGTCGTTAGATTCAACAGGGTCAATAGCCGGCTCATCCATGAGTTTATCCATGGGCTCAGCTGGCTTAAATGGTTCAGATGGCTCAACCCTAGCGGACTCCAACGGAGCCGATACGGCCTCCATCGAGTCCGCTTCAAACTTTTTTGCCGTTGGCTCCTGATCTGCATAGGCCTCAGCGGGAATATCCTCCCATGGCGGGGGATCATTCACTGGAGCAGACTCTGGCTGCGCTAGCGTCGCTTGAGTCTCTAGCGGCTTTTCAACAACTGGCGTTTCGATCGCTGGCTGTGGTTCCGGCTCACTGACAGCAGGCTCATTTTCAACAGGCCTAGAGATCTCAGACGGCTTAACGGGTGGCGCATCGATAGGACGCTGATCGACAGGACGGAAGGCCAACATACGTAACAAGCACATCTCTAATGCTTCACGAGGGTTCGGTGACATCGGCAGATCACGACGGCCTGTTAATGCGATTTGGTAGTAGAGCTGTATCTCTTCTGCACGCACCTTGCCAGCAAGCGCTTGAATCTGAGCCTGATCCCCTAAGCTATTATCGATCGCAGCAGGCACCACTTGAGCCAAGGCTACTCGATGCAGAATCGAGATCATCTCAGCTAATACACCAGCAAAATCGGGCGAAAACTCAGCCATGGCTGCTACTCGATCGATCGTTGCTTTACCGTCACCGGCCACAATCGCATCCAGTAGATCAAACACCAAGCGATGATCAATGGTACCCAACATAGCACGCACATCACCTTCACGCAGCGCACCAGAGCCAAACGCAATGGCCTGATCGGTCAACGACAGCGCATCACGCATAGACCCATCCGCAGAACGCGCAATCAGCCAGAGTGAAGCGTCATCAAAGGGGATGGACTCTTCGCCCAGTACAAACTGAAGGTGAGAGACGATCTTCTCTGGCGCCATGTTCTTCAGGTTGAACTGAAGACAACGACTCAAAATGGTCACTGGCAGTTTCTGTGGATCGGTTGTCGCCAGTAGGAATTTAACGTGCGGTGGTGGCTCTTCCAACGTCTTCAACAAGGCATTGAATGACGAGGTCGACAACATGTGTACCTCGTCTATTAGGTAGACTTTGTAGCGACCTTGAGTTGGTGCGTATTGCACGTTCTCTAACAGCTCACGGGTATCTTCCACTTTGGTACGTGAAGCCGCATCGACCTCGATAAGATCAACAAATCGACCTTCAGCAATTTCGATACAGGAGCTACAACGACCACATGGCTCCGAGCTGACGCCCTCTTGGCAGTTCAGCGCTTTAGCAAACAGACGTGCAATGGAGGTTTTACCCACACCTCGCGTGCCGGTAAACAGATAGGCGTGGTGCAACCGGTTCTCGTCGAGCGCATTCACAAGCGCTTTTAGAACGTGCTCCTGCCCTACCGTTTCAACGAAACGACGGGGACGCCATTTACGGGCTAAAACCTGATAACTCATCCTATCCTCAGTGGTCGGAAAATTTTAACCCGATACTAACATTTATCGTTGGTGAGGGAGAGTCAAACAGCGGGAATTTTTACCAGAAATGGAGATGGCCCCACCAGCCACATCCCGGCACATGAGTCGACCGCTGTGGCTGCTCCCTTCCGGGCCTGACCAGGTTCACGGTTTATCATTGCGGGAGGACCAATGGAGCCACCACAAAAACACCTCGAATGAGGAGCGCGAAGTATAAGCACCCCGCTAGGCTATTGCAAATGAAGTTAAAGCAGACCTGACAGCATCACACCCGCCAGAAGCGTCAATGCCACCGCCATGCCTCGATTGATTCGCTGCTCGTGCTTTTCCAGTAGCGCCAAGCTTTTGCGTGTACTTAGCAGTAGCGAAACGATGATGTACCAGAGGGTATCAGTAACCCAGGGCGTTACGACCAGCAGCGTCTGCGTTTCAAAGGTTGATTCAGAGCCGACAAAAGGGGCAAAAATCGCAATAAAAAAGAGCATCAACTTAGGATTGAAGGTCGCAATAACGGCCCCATCACGAATCGCCTGCCAATAACTGGTTCGCGCGCGCTCTTCAGGCGCAATCTTCATCGATCCACCCTGCCAAGCGCCGCGTGCCATGTTCAGTAGATAAAGGGCGGCGATGACGGTTAAACCCACCTCTATCCAAGGCAAACGAGCCAGCAGCTGACTTAACCCTACGACCGTCAATAGAGCCCAACCACCGACCATTAAACCGTGCGAGATTGCAGTTAATAGACCATGAACACGGGATCCATTTAACGCCTGGTTTACAACAACCAAAAGGCTGGGACCGGGTGAAACTGCCCCCAAAGTACAGACCGCTAATAGGGTTAACCACTCAACTAAATTCACAAATACCTCAATGAAAAAGCTATGTTAAACTCCGCGCATTCTAGAACTTATGGAAACAGGTGTCATGGCGGGATCACTTCAAGACCAATTGTTAAAAGCGGGCCTTGCTAACAAACAACAGGCAAAAAAGGCGACGATTGAGAAGCGCAAAAAGAAAAAGCAGTCTCCTGATGAGGTCGCTGCAGAAAAAGCCAAACAGCAAGCGGATATCCAAGCCAAACGCGAGCAGAAAGCGGCACAAGATCGCGCCTTGAATGAGGCACGTGATGCCGAACAGGCCGAGAGAGCGATCGATGCTCAAGTGAAGCAGCTGATTGAACATCATCAAATTACGATATCAGAGCGCGCAGAGACTCGTTACCAGTTCGCTGATGGCAAGACCATCAAGCACATCTACATCGATGAATCGATGTTTCAGCCGCTTACTCGCGCCCAGATACGGGTCGCTAAACTCGGTGAAGGTTATGCTTTAGTACCGGCCGTTGTGGCAGAACGAATAGAACAGCGTCGTCCTGAACGAATCATTCCTCTGTCTAGCGATCAACAGGTGAGTGATGAGGATGATCCTTATGCGGATTACGCGATTCCTGATGATTTGATGTGGTAGGTTGGAGCGTAAATAGAAGGCGGATGACAGGCTAAAGCCAGTCACCGGTGCACGTAACGTATTACGGAGTCATGGTGACTGGCCTTCAGCCTGTCACCCGCTCTGACAGCGTTTTCCAGAGACTCACTCAGAATACCGCCTAGGAACACGCGCTGTTAGCCCCGCAAACAGCGTGTAGTCGATGGTATCGCAGCATTTAGCGACCCTATCCGCAAGTAACTGTTCATTGAACATGATCACCTCATCACCTACCGACACTGACGGCAAATCGGTCACATCAACGGTAATCATATCCATTGAGACACGACCGACGATCGGTGCTTCAACACCATTAACCAACACAGGTGTACCTTGCTTCGCTTGGCGCGGATAGCCATCGGCATACCCAATGGCGATCGTCGCAATTTTACGAGTTGATTCCGCGGTATAGGTTGCACCGTAACCCACCGACTCACCCGGTGAAATATCGCGCAACGCAATAATGGCTGTTTTCAGCGTCATAGCAGGCTGCAAACCTTGCAAACCCAGCTCACTCGGCGTTCCACCATAAAGCCCAATGCCTAGCCTCTGCCAACTATCAGCAGGCGTTGCTTGGGTAAAAATTCCGGCAGAGTTAGCAAAACTACTGAGGTTAGTTTTGACTGGATTAAACCGCGACTGTGCAACCTCATTACGAGGATGGGCAGGCTGATCGGCGCAGGCAAAGTGACTCATCATAACCGGTATAGGCAGTCCCTCTATAGAGGAGAACTGCTCCATTACACCCGCTACGGCATCTGCATCAAAACCGAGGCGATGCATACCAGAGTCCACTTTTAACCAGATCTGTGGTCGCCAATCGGTCGTCGACAGATAGCGAATTAGCCACTCAATTTGATAGTCACTGTGACAGACCACCCAAAAGTTTTGACGCTCACAAGAGGCTAACTCCTCCTCTGAAAAGCAACCTTCAAGCAGCAGAACAGGCGCTTTAAGGCCACCCTCACGCAGCTCTAGCGCTTCCTCGATAGAGGCAACACCAAAGGCATCGGCATCAGACTCTAAGGCTAGCGCCACCTTAACAGCGCCATGACCATAAGCATTCGCTTTAACCACGGCCAGAGTTTTGGCCTGCAGATTTTGCTGCTTGGCCAGTGCCAAATTATGTTTGAGGGCAGCTAAATCGATCTCAGCAACAAGAGGACGAGGCATGATTAGTCGGCTGTCACCATGATGGCATCGATCTCGATATCGACTGACTTAGGCAACTCTTTCACAGCAAACGCAGCACGCGCTGGATAGGGCTCGTCGAAGTAACGCGCCATCACCTCATTGACCTTGGCAAAGTGCGACATATCACTCAAAAGAATAGTCAATTTCACTGCTTCGTTGAGCGAGCCACCTGCCGCTTCAGCAATCGCTTTTAAATTTTCAAACACCTGAACGGCCTGCGCTTCGAAGCTTTCAGTCACCAGCTCCATCGATTCTGGAATCAAAGGAATCTGACCTGAGATGTAGACCGTGTTACCCACTTTGACAGCTTGTGAATAGGTACCAATGGCAGCCGGTGCATTGGGTGTAGAGATGGTGCTGCGATTAGACATGAAGCGCTCCTGATCAAGAATATTAAACTCAGGCCATTATCGCAGAGATCCTGGTTCTGACAAGTAGTAGAACTTTGTTTACTATTAGCCAACTAATTTGGGAGCCAAGATGAAACGCGCTGATCAACTACTGCTGGATAAAGGTCTGTGTGATAGTCGCACGCAAGCACAACGTACCATTAAAGAGGGGCGCGTTAGCTACCTTGATAAAGCCTGGCGCATCTTAAGCAAACCCGGCATCAAGCTTCCCGAGTCGACTGAGTTTCAGGTGACTCTGTCTGAAGTCGACCAGTACGTTTCGCGTGGTGCACTGAAACTGAAAGGCGCCGTTGAGATCTGCCAAATTGATCTTAACGATGTTCATGCCATCGATGTTGGACAATCAACCGGTGGCTTTACCGATTACCTCGTTCAACAGGGTGCCGCCTCTGTACTAGGTATTGAAGTGGGACATGACCAGCTGGCACAGAAGCTGAGATCCAACCCAAAGGTGACCTGCCTTGAAGGCTATAACGCGCGTGAACTCAAGCCTGAGCTAAAAGCACACAGCCCCACTGGACAGTTTGATCTAGCCGTTATGGATGTCTCATTCATTTCGCAAACCCTTATTTTGCCGGGACTTTGCCAACTACTGGACAGAGGGAGCTACCTAGTCACACTGGTGAAACCTCAGTTTGAGTTAGGAAAGGAGCACATAGGCAAGGGGGGAATCGTCAAATCGACGGATCTCTATAAAGAGCTGGAGGAGCGTTTTAAAACGCTGATGTCCGAGTTAGAGATGAGAGTAGTGACCTACATCGACAGCCCTATTAAAGGGGGTGATGGGAATCACGAGTTTCTGCTCGTCGCAGTAAAAGACCCGCTCACCCAATAATGGGGAGCGGGAAACCTGGACGGTTTAAAACTTAATTAATCGGCCTGACGACGCAGGAAGGCTGGGATATCCAAGAACTCCATATCATCAGTACCGGTTTTCTGTTGTACTGGCTCTTCCATCTCAACCGCCTGCTCGGCTTGTTGAGCCTGACGATTACGGATTACTGTTGGCAACTCAAGCTGGCTGAAATCAGAGGCTGTAGGTGGCGCCGTTTTCACCTCTACTTGCGTTGGGCCACCGGTTGTCACATCACTGTTTACAACACGGGCACCCGCCTGTTGAGCCTGAGCTAAACCAGTCGCTACTACCGTGACTTTGAGCTCTTCACTCATATCTGGATCGATAACGGTACCGACCACAATGGTCGCATTGTCTGACGCGTACTCTTCAACAATTTCACCCACTTCAGCGAACTCACCCAGGCTAAGGTCCATACCCGCTGTGATGTTCACCAAAATGCCACTTGCGCCTTTCAGATCAACATCTTCAAGCAGTGGACTCTTAATCGCCGCTTCCGTCGCTTCTGCTGCACGCTCATCACCACGCGAATGACCGGTACCCATCATGGCCATGCCCATTTCAGACATCACCGTGCGAACGTCTGCAAAGTCGACGTTGATCATGCCCGGACGGATAATGAGGTCAGCAATGCCTTGAACGGCGCCCTTAAGTACATCGTTGGCTTCACCAAAGGCTTTGATCAAGCTGGTGTTTTTACCTAGCACAGGAAGCAGTTTCTCGTTAGGGATAATAATCAGAGAGTCGACCTGCTCCTGCAGCTCACGAATACCCTCTTCCGCAATCTTCATGCGTTTTTTGCCTTCAAATGGGAAGGGTTTAGTGACGACCGCCACCGTCAGAATTCCCATCTCTTTAGCCACTTCGGCAACGATCGGTGCAGCACCCGTACCGGTACCACCACCCATGCCAGCAGTGATGAAGACCATGTCGGCACCACGCAGAGAGTCGGCAATCTGTTCACGGTCAGAGACCGCTGCCTGACGACCAACATCCGGGTTAGCGCCCGCACCCAAGCCTTTCGTCATATCACCACCGATATGAAGGGCTGTACTAGCGGCCATTTTTCCAAGTGCCTGAGCATCGGTATTGGCACAGATAAAATCTACACCCTCTACATCCGACGCGACCATGTGGTTGACTGCGTTACCGCCACCACCACCGACACCGACAACTTTGATTACTGCGTTCTCGTTTGTATCTTCTACTAACTCAAACATATCTTCCTCCAGGTTTTATGTAAGGCAGGCCCGATCTTTGCCGGTTACTGCCAACTAAGCTCTGATTAAAAGTTACCTTTTAACCAAGATTTTGTTTTAGAGACCCACCCTTCTGATGGCTCTTTTTTAACTCGTTTTTTCTCAGGCTGATGCTCAGCAATATCGTCCGGCATCAAACCAAAATCGGTCATTGTTTCGGCATCCACATGCTGATCAAGGTCGTTATCCGCCGAGTAGAGCAACAGACCAATCGCCGTTGCGTAGATAGGGTTACTCAACAGATCATCAACACCGCCTACACCCGTTGGCTTAGCCAAACGAACAGGCATGTGGAATATCTCTTCAGCGAGCTCAACCGCGCCTTCCATCTTCGAAGTACCGCCGGTCAGGACGATGCCGGCTGCCGCTAGATCTTCAAACCCACTGCGGCGAAGCTCTTGCTGAACTAGGGTAAACAGCTCTTCATAACGCGGCTCCACCACTTCAGCCAGAGCTTGGCGTGATAGATCTCGCGCAGGACGATCACCGACGCTTGGAACTTTGATCGTCTCATCAGCACGCGCTAACTGCGCCAATGCACAGGCGTACTTCATTTTGATCTGATCGGCATGCTGCATTGGGGTGCGCAATGCCATGGCAATATCATTGCTGACTTGATCGCCCGCAACAGGAATCACAGCTGTGTGACGAATTGAACCTTGAGTAAAGATCGCGATATCGGTGGTACCACCGCCGATATCAACCATGCAGACACCCAGATCCTTCTCATCATCAGTCAACACCGCGTAACCCGATGCCAACTGCTCAAGAACTACGGCATCGATCTCAAGACCACAGCGGCGAACACACTTCTCAATATTCTGAATGGCGTTAGTCGCACCGGTAATCAGATGAACCTTAGCTTCCAAACGCACACCGGACATGCCAAGCGGCTCTTTGATGCCCTCTTGGTTATCAATCAAATACTCTTGCGGAAGGATGTGCAGAATGCGCTGATCCGCCGGAATCGCGACCGCTTGAGCAGCCTCAATGACACGCTCTACGTCTGATTGAGTCACCTCTTTACTCTGCAGAGCAACAATACCGTGTGAGTTTTGACTCGCAATATGGCTACCAGAGACGCCCACACTGACTGAGTGAATTTTGACTCCCGCCATCAACTCAGCCGCTTCAACCGCTCGCTGGATCGACTGCACAGTAGATTCGATGTTAACGACCACACCGCGTTTTAAACCGCGTGATGGGTGAGAGCCGACGCCCACGACCTCAATATCACCGTCCGTACCGATCTCGGCCACCATACAGACGACCTTAGAGGTACCGATATCAAGAGCTACAATCATTTTTGAATCCACGATTCACACCCAATTTTCATTACGTTTAACCATTTTTATGCGCTCTCCGGCGCGTACTCCAAGTGATTGACGATTTCGCGTAAAGCAAACGACGTCTGCATACGTGAAACATGCGGTAAATCACTCAAAACCTTTCGGCGCAACCGTTCAAAGTCACGCAAATCTCTTGCTGCTACCTTTAATAGATAATCCGCATCGCCGCTCATTAGGTAACAGGATCTGACACTCGGGACCTTAGCAACCGCACGCTCAAACTCTGATTGAGCCGCATCAGACTGGCTATCGAGCGTAATTTCAACCATGACGGTGGCGGTATAACCAACCTTATCGGGATCTACGAGTGCGGTGTAACCAGAAATGATGCCGTCTTTTTCTAGACGTGCGATACGGCGAGACACGGCCGAGCCTGAGAGACGAACGCTATCCGCGATCTCATTCGTGGTGCGACGTCCATCTTGCTGGAGCGCACGAATTATCTCCCAATCTTTTGCATCCACAGATTACAAATCCTAAAGCCAGTGATGACGATTAAATCGTCCATTGCTCAAAATATACACAACCCAACCAAGCATTCCAACACTTAACGCAAAATATTTGCGTTTATCTTTAATTTAATGAGAAATTTTTGCAAAAACTACCAATGCAACCCATATAAATCATATAAATAACAATATTTTCTAATTTACGCACAAATTTTGCGTCATTATTGAGAAATAGACAGTAACTTAATTATATTTACAAAAAATTAACGAAACTAATGCAAATTATAGATATGAAAAAACAATACTAACACACAAATAAAACGCCAATAATTTTTAATTTATGCAAAATATTTGCATTAAAATTAGATTGTAAGCACAAAATCAAAATATATTATTGATAAACGGCAAAAAACACTCTCTTAGGTTTACATTAGATTTACACATAACATCGCAACATTTTTGCGTCATAAGAACTAAAAACAAAAAACGCAGCCGAGGCTGCGTTTTTAGGTAGGACAAATTAACGATTAGGGCCAGTAGATATAGAGCACCGCAATAGAGGCCAAGGTAGCAGGAACTGTTAAGAATAGTGCCTTGGTAGCACCGATCAATTTGACCACCAATAACTGATGCACGATCGGGAAGGTGATGAACATTGAGCTCAATGGAATCGACCAGTGCAAGGTCTGAAATCCATAGGCCAGAGAACCCACCAGCGTTAGCGCAGCAAGATTACCGAGCACCACCATCATGACCATATTCTGCTTCACCGCAAACCATGCAGGACGATCAGATTCTGGCATTTTGTTGATGGCACCTACACTCAGCGCAGCCGACATTGAGAAGACGCCGGTTAACAGAAAGATGTATAGCGATTCGTTCATAGTTATAATCTCCTTTTAGCGATATTGTACGGACCTGCACAGAGATTAAAATGAAAGTTAGACAAATAATTTTAGGATCGCTCGCTGCACTTGCACTCACTCCAACCGCCAACGCTCTTAGCGATGAAGGAAAGCACTGGGTGTGCGAAACCGAGTCTCTCTATCGCTCGCTGTTGAGCGCACGTCTGTATGGAGTGGGCAAGGAGCCAGAACAGGGCTGCCAAACCCTACCTACCGGTGTCGCAATCAGCCAGCAAAGCTGCATTGAGTCTGATATTAAACTTTGCCAATACCTTTGGACCGAAGATGGAAAGAGCGTCACCATGTGGGGCAGCGCCATCATCTCCACCCTTAATCAATAACTGAGTATCCCATGCCTGACTTTCTCGTCGACGAACAGGTCGAAGACTATGCCTTTATCTCTACTTCAGCAGAGCCCGAACTCCTGCAGGAGTTGATCGACCAAACCAACCAAAATATGGGATGGCCACAAAAGCTATCTGGCCGCCTGGTCGGCCGAACACTTAAGATGCTCTCTGCGATTGCTCAGCCGAAACGCGCCCTTGAAATTGGTATGTTCACAGGCTATTCAGCGCTATCCATTGCGGAAGGCATGCCGGATAATGGCAAGCTTATCTGCTGTGAAACCAACCCACGCGCGATCGACTTCGCAAAAACCTTTTATGAGCGAAGCGAACACGGCAAAAAGATTGACGTGATCTTTGGTCCTGCCATCGACACCCTTGAAACTCTTGCAGATCAACTTGATGGCCCATTGGATTTCACCTTTATCGATGCCGACAAACGCAACTACCTAAACTACTACTTAAAGGTTAAAGAGCTGACTCGCCCAGGTGGCTTAATCGTACTTGATAACGTGCTCTGGTCTGGCAAGGTCATTCAACCAGAATCCGATATCGATGATGTGTTAGTTGAAACAAACCGACTGATTGCAGAGGACCCCGAGGTGGAAAACGTCTTTCTGACTCTGCGCGACGGTGTCAACGTCGTTCGAAAGCTCTAAATTGAACGTCATGCATATCTTAAGAAAAAAATTTCATGGGATATGCAATTTTCATGAAATCCACTCACGTTTATACTAAGCCACACTTAAAAGAAGCAATTGGAATAGAGATGAGCTGCTCACTTCAGGACAAATTAATCGGTACGGACCAAGGGGTTTATGTCATCGGTACTACCCCACCCAAAATGGGCACCGAAGATGAAGTGATGTCAGGCATTGCTGACAAGCTGCTGGAACGACTCGACCATATCGCGTTCGATGGCATTATCGTTTATGACATTCAGGACGAGAGCACTCGCATCGACACACCTCGCCCATTCCCCTTTGCTCAAACACGTGACCCGCGCCACTACGCTAAATTGCTTCACGAAAAGAGCGGCTGCGGAACCATCACCTACAACAGTGTTGCTCAAGGTAGTCGACAAGAGTTTGAAGAGTGGGTAGAAGAGACGACTGAGACCTACCACCAGAACAATATCGTCCTGGTTGGCGCCCCCTCCTCGGAAGGTGACTACAAGTTCAGTTTGAATGATGCCTACCAATCACTGGAAGAGTCTCATAAAACAATTGCCCTTGGCGGTGTCTGTATCGCAGAGCGCCATCAGAAAAAAGGCGATGAACACGAGCGCATGGTGACCAAGCAGAAAGAGGGCTGTCACTTCTTCATCTCGCAAGCGGTTTATAACGCACAAGCGACCATCGACATGCTGACCTCCTATGCTCGTCGCTGCAAACAGCTCGATATGGAGCCGGCACGAATCATTTTGACTTTCACACCTTGTGGCAGTGAGAAGACCCTTGAGTTTATGAAGTGGTTGGGTATTTCGGTACCAGAGGCGACCAGCTACCGAATTTTGGATGCCGATCAGCCACTTAAAGAGTCTATTAAGATCTGTTACACCAACTTGCAGATGATTTTGGAATCTTGCGCCGAATTGGATCTACCGCTGGGCTTAAATATCGAGAGTCTTACGAACCGCAAAGAGGAGATTGATGCGGCAATACAGCTTTACTCTTTGCTGCGCGCCCGAATGGAACTGGCACTCTCGGAGCGAGCAATCGGCCTCTAACCGCCCGCTAACTTAACGGTAAAACCCTCTTTCTCTAAGAGGGTTTTAAGTTTGTCGCGGTGATCACCTTGAATCTCAATAATTCCCTCTTTGACAGCACCGCCTGAACCACACCCCTGCTTCAACTTTTTCAGAAGCGTCTTTAATTCAGACTCAACTCTTGGCACACCGGAAATGGTAGTGACGGCTTTGCCTTTTCGCCCAGAGGTTTCACGACGAATGCGAACTACCCCATCCATTGCGGCAATGCGCGTCTGCTCTGCCTGCTCTGAACAGATACAAGCGGTTAACGCTTCGCCACAATCAGGACAGAGGTTACCTTTTTCCGTGCTGTAGACGAGTCGACTAAGCTGATCTTGAAGTGATGCCATATTAAACCTTTATTCCTCCACCGATCTGTCGAGCAAGGTAGCTTGCATAGGAGTCGGTCATACCGCTAATAAAGTCCAAGGCACGCATGTAGCCTTGATAGAGCGACTCACCCGAAGAGGGGGCATGAATCCCCATCAGACCGATAATCTTTTCACTGCGATAACAGAGATCTTCTCCCTGCTTTTGGTGCTGCTCCCAGACCGCCTCGATAAAAGCCTCAACCAACACACCTAGAATAGTATAGGCACCCACCTCTAGCTCTGCTTTTCGATTGTCTGGAAAGACCCGCTCTTGGGCGATACGTTTCGCTGCAGCCAACCCATCTCTAACCATGGGATCGCCATCACTGAGAAGCTCACCCTGATATTGACCTGACAAGATCTCTGGCAGCTGATCGGCAAAAACCTGCACCGCTGAGTCGACCATGTTCTCCATCGCTCGACCACGAAGTGCCGAAATCTTACGTCGTGCAGAGGCCTGGGTCGCGAAGATCTCATCATCAAACTCCAGGTCGCCGCAGAGCGTTGACAAGATAGGTTTAACCTCATCGAAACTAAGCAGGTTCAACTCAATAGCATCTTCAAGATCCAATATGGCGTAACAGATATCATCCGCCGCCTCCATTAGGAAGTTCAGAGGGTGACGCGCCCAGCGATCCTCTTCAAGCTGAGGCAGACCAAGATCTTTGGCCAGTGATGCTACTAAAGGAAGTTCCGCTTGATAACAGCTGAACTTACCCTTCTTACCACCGTGACGAGCTGTCCAAGGGTATTTCAATAGTGTTCCTAGAGTTGGGTAGGTTAAGCGCAGACCACCATCAAAGAGATGGTTCTCGATCTTGGTGACGACCCTGAGCCCCTGCGCATTACCTTCAAAGGTTTTTAGATCTAAAAACTCGTCTTCAGAGAGCTGCGAGAAACGCTGATCCTCTTGACGCTGACGGAACCAATCACGAATGGCGTACTCGCCAGCATGACCAAAAGGGGGGTTACCAATATCGTGAGCCAGACAGGCCGACTGAACAATCATCCCCAAGTCATCAGGCGATATGCCCTTTGGCAGCTGATCAGCAATCAACTCGCCGGCACGAATGCCCAGACTACGCCCAAGACTGCCTACCTCAATGGAGTGAGTCAGACGAGTATGGATGTGATCGTTGAGGGACATAGGGTGCACTTGCGTCTTACGACCCAAGCGACGGAAAGCACTACTAAAGATGATTCGGTCATGATCTTTGTGGAAGTGGCTTCGACCCTGCTCCGCCGATTCTACTTCGTCGTGACCATAACGTTTGCGCGTTAGCAGCCTTTCCCAATCCATTTACACTCTCCCAAAAAACTTGGAAGGAAGTGTGCCAGATCCTAGCCCTCTTTATAAGCGTCCAACGCGCGTTTTCGCTCAAGAGAGTAATCAATGATCGGCGCGGGACGACCAAACGCCTGCCCTGCCCCCGGCTTATGACGCTCTTTAGGCGGTAGCGCGGCCAGCTCTGGCAACCACTTCACAAGAAATTCACCTTTGGCATCGAACTTCTCGCTTTGCGCAGTCGGGTTGAAGATTCGAAAATAGGGAGCGGCATCAGCACCCACTGAAGCAGACCACTGCCAACCACCGTTGTTGGATGGGAAATCAGCATCAATCAGATGCTCCATAAAGAACTTCTCACCGCGGCGCCAATCGATGCCAATTAATTTAGTTAAAAAGCTGGCCACGACCATACGCAGTCGATTGTGCATCCAACCTGTTGTTAACAGCTGTTTCATCGCTGCATCGACAATCGGAAACCCTGTCTCACCCTGACACCAAGCCTGCCACAGCGGCTCACGATCCAACCACTGAATCTTCTGCTCAGTTTCTGGTCTAAACGGCTCAAGTTTAGACAGCTCTGGAAACGCAACCGTCAGGTGACGATAGAACTCACGCCAGATGATCTCATTGAGCCAACTGCTCTCTAACCAGCCATCGTTCTCACGCTCCTGTCTTTGAACATGCATCAACTGTAGTGGTGACACAGCACCAATGGTCAAGTAAGGCGATAACTGGGAGGTCCCGTTGATTGCTGGAAAGTCACGATGCTCTTTGTAATCCAACTCCCGTTCACGGACAAACTCGTAGACACGTTCACGGATCGCTTCGGTCTCAACGGGCCACAACTCTTTATCATAGGACAGTGGGCGCCAGCCAAGATCGTCTGGGATGTCATCAGAGTGAAGTGCGGTCTCTGGGAAAGGGGTGTTCATCGCTTTAATTGAGTAGTCAAATCGAGGTAACGCTGCCCGCCATGCACGAGAGAATGGGGTATAGACTTTAAAGTCTGTACCCGTTTGAGTTTTAACCTCTCCGGGTGGAATGATCACCTCACCATGAAAACCCTGACAGCTCACATCAGGTTGAAGGGCTGCAACGACTGCATCATCGCGCAACTGCTCATTTAGTGGATACTCGTGATTGAAGAAAAAGTGAGTTGCTGACAACTCTGTTGCCAGGTTTCTAATGGCACTGGCACAGTGATCAAAGTGCCCTGCCTGAATCACTTTTAAGGGCACATTGAGAGATTCAAGCTCGCCTTTAACCTGCAGTAACCGATCTCGCCATAGCCCCATACGTTGAGGCGATTCGTTATGTTCCGACCAGCTCTCATGAGTCAGACAGACAAGGGCCACCGTGGCCAATCCATTACGTTGCGCAGCTTCCAATGCTGGGTTTGCGGCTACTCTAAGGTCATTGCGAAACCAGACGATATTCATGTTTTCCCCAAAAAAAAGACCGGCTTTAAAACCGGTCTTCTTATTTCAATAGTGATTACAGACCAATGAATGGCTGAGCCAGACGACCCATAATACCTGTAAATTTAAGTGGCGCTTCAGTTGCGATCAGACAGATGCACTCAGAACCGGTATCAACGATCGGCTGGTGTTTGATCTCTTCATCAAGATCTGCGACATCGCCCTGACAGAAACGCCCCACATCGTCACTGTACGAGCCACGAAGGATCATCGTCAGCTCATTACCCTTGTGGGTATGGTGCGGCACAGAGACGCCAGGCTGAATTCTAAGAAGACGACACGCTCCCTCTCCAGGGAAATTAAAATCGTAATGTTGCACACCCGGGCCAAGACGCTTCCACTCAATGGCATCCAGGTCAGATCCGACAATTTGCGCCAGAGGTTCTGGAACTTCTGCACTGCCTTTGAATTTAACAGCTCGTTCAGCAACCACCTCTTCGCTACCATCGAGCATACCCAAAATGGAGTCTAAAGAGCCTTCGCTCATCGCTTGCGGTTGGATGTCAGCAAGTAACTCACCGCCGATACACTCTGCTTCCCAAGCTTTAGTTTGACAGGTCTTGCACCAGTGAAGATGACTATCAACCAACAGTGTCATACCATCAGACAGCGCGCCGGCGGCACGTGCCATAAGGGTAGCATCGTCAAGATGATGACTTATTTTCACTCTTCTTCTCCCCAATGAGCTTTGAGTTTGCTGAATGCCAATCTCAATCTCGATTTAACGCTGCCGAGCGGTATACCTAACTGCTCGGAAATTTCTGAATGACTCTTACCCTCATAATATGAGAGGTAGAGAACCTGTGCCTGAGCTTCAGGCAACTTGGCGATCGCTCCGCTCATTCTCTCTTCGAGAACGGCATGCTCGCCGTAATGACGTTGATCGGGATCGATCTCTTCTTCAGGTAACTCGTATTCAACCGCTTTCTCTCTGCGAAGGCGATCGATGCATTGGTTTCTTGCCAATGTGAAAATCCAGGTACTGGCACTGGCTTTACTGCGCGTGTACAGGTGCGCTTTACGCCATACGGCCAGCATCGATTCCTGTGTCAGCTCTTCGGCTGCCGCTACCGGCATTCCAAAACGGATAATGTACGCTTTCACTCTGGGTGCAAAATGTTCGTATAAGCGGCTGAAATCCGCTTTACTGCGGGTTTCAGAAAGCGACGCGAGCAGGTCTGACCATGCATCCCGCTCCTTCTTCTTTTTTTGCTCCGCTATTGCCACTGCTGCAGTCACATCAGTTTCCTCGGATCTGTTATCAGTCATCGCTTTCACTACGTTAGAGGGTTTATAAATGGATCACATTTTGAACAGTAAATAGTAAAAATTGACCGTTGGCCACTTTTTTGAAAATAACCGACATCTTTTGATCTATCAAGGTAGACTGTTCGTAACGAAATTCAAGCTTGTTTTTGCATGGACTCAATAATGAATGTAAGGCCTTTAAAACCATTGAATATCGCAGTTATCGGTTCTGGTATCTCCGGATTATCCGCCGCCTGGCTTTTAAGTAAACGCCATAACGTTTCACTTTTTGAAAAAGATGATCGCCTTGGCGGCCACTCAAATACCGTTGAGATCGACACTCCCGAAGGCAACGTTCCGGTGGATACAGGGTTTATTGTATTCAACCCCGTTAACTATCCCAATCTGGTCGAGTTCTTCAAATATCTCGAAGTAGACACTACCGATACCAATATGACCTTCGGCGTCTCACTAGAGAAAGGCAAAGTGGAGTATAGTGGCTCTGGCTTGGGCGGCTTTTTTACACAGCGCCGCAACCTCCTCTCTTTTAAACATTGGGGTCTACTTCGTGAGATCTTAGCTTTTTACAAAGATTCTGATCGACTCCATAACGACCCTAGTCTGGCCGAATTAACGCTTGGACAGCTTTTGGAGCGCGAGGGTTACAGTCAAACCTTCATTAATGAGCACCTTCTGCCCATGAGCGCTGCAATCTGGTCAACGCCCATGGATAAGATGCTGGACTACCCTGCAGAGACCTTTATGCGTTTCTGCATGAACCATGGTCTCGTTCAAGTGAAGGACCGCCCACAGTGGCGTACAGTGATAGGTGGTAGTCGCCAATACGTTAATAAAATCGCTGAGCAACTGGGTGATGGCGTCATCTTGAATGCTCGCGTACACCGTGTCGAACGCGATGCTGACGGAGTTACTCTGATCGATCACCACGGACAGAAGCGTCGCTTCGACCAGGTGGTATTTGCATGTCATGCTGATCAGACCCTTGAGATGCTGTCTGACGCAACACCGGAAGAGCAGCGACTTCTGAGCGCCTTTCCTTACCAACGCAATCGTGCGCTGTTACACACTGACACTAACCAGATGCCAGTCCGTAAAGGTGCTTGGTCAGCTTGGAACTATCTGGCCTCAAGCGATCAAGGCGAAGGTGAGCTTGCAGTGACCTATTGGATGAACGCACTGCAGCCTCTGCAAACCAAACAAGATGTGTTTGTCACACTCAATCCTATCGAAGAACCTAAAGCCGATAAGATTCTTGGCAGTTTCCTATACGACCACCCTGCGTTTGATCAACGTTCCATTGAGGCACAGAAGGAGATTTGGGCCATTCAAGGTCAACAACGCAGTTGGTTCTGCGGTGCTTGGATGGGCTATGGTTTCCACGAAGATGGTATCCAATCAGGCCTCGCAGTTGCGGAACAGCTCGGAGGCGCTTTGCGACCTTGGACCGTCGACAACCCCAATGGACGTATTCATGTTCAAGAGCCCGTTAGAACAACGCAAACATCCGAGAGCGCAGCCTAATGTTTAGCTCCGCGCTCTATGAAGGCAAGGTGATGCATCACCGCTTCAAGCCTAAGCGTCACCGTTTCATCTACTCAGTTGCCTCAATGTTGATTGACCTTGATGAGCTAGATAGCCTCGACGCTAATCTGACTCTGTTCTCAAAAGAGCGTTGGAATCTATTTAGCTTTAAAAACCGTGATCATGGCGAAGGGAGCGACCGAGACCTCGCTGAACAGGTGAGAGAGCAGCTGCTGCAATACGAGCTGTCTGAGTATGGTCACAGTATCAAATTACTCTGCTACCCCAGAATGTTTGGGTACGTCTTTAATCCACTCAGTGTCTTCTACTGTTACGACTGTGACGGCAACCTTGGTGTCATTCTTTACGAAGTAAACAACACCTTCGGTGAACGACACAGCTACCTGATCCCAACCAACAGTAAGAGTGATCAGATTCGTCAAAGCAGTGAAAAGAGCTTTTACGTCTCTCCATTTATGCCTATGAAGGCGCCCTATCAGTTTCGCATGCTGGCACCCCATCAGCGAGTCTCTGTCTGCATTCGACAGTCCGACTCAGAAGGGTCCCTTCTGCACGCCACCTTTACTGGTAAACGAACTGAGCTGACGAACAGAACACTGCTAAAAGTCCTGTTTAAATACCCTTTGATGACCTTCAAAGTGATTGCTGGCATTCATTGGGAAGCGCTCCAACTCTGGCTTAAACGCGTACCACTTCAAAAACGAGTCAAAGGTACGACTCATCAAGTGGTTTTAATCGATAATAAAACGAGGGTTTCTGATGCGTCCTTCTGAATACACTACGACCCTTTCCAACCAGCAGCTGTCGTCTCTCGGTTGGTTCAACCGTCGCGCATTGAATCTGTTGCACAAAACACTCGATGGACAGATTAAAGGGCGACTGACTCTTGAGCTACCCAACGGCATGATTCATGACTTTGGCCAGCAGACAGATAATGAACATCACGCCATCATTAAGATTAATAGCTTTAAATCCTTGCGTCGTCTTGTCCGAGGTGGATCTATCGGCTTTGCAGAGAGCTTTATGGATGGCGAGTGGCAAACACCCGATGAGGTCAGCGTTATTCGCTGGGCTCTAGCCAACGAAAACTTAGTGAATGACATCCTAAAGGGCCACCCCCTTCTGCGTTTATTCAATCGTTTAAGCCACTTAGGCCGTGCGAATACGAAAAAGGGCAGCCGCAAAAATATTGCTTACCACTACGACCTAGGCAACGACTTCTATGCTCAGTGGTTAGACCCAAGCTTCACCTACTCCTCAGCTCTGTTTGAGAGTGATGAGACACTGGAAGAGGCACAACTCAACAAGTACCGAACCATTTGCCAGATGTTAGATCTTAAGGCCGGTGAGCATGTGCTTGAGATCGGATGTGGCTGGGGTGGTTTTGCTGAGGTAGCGACCAAAGAGTTTGGCGCCAAGGTAACAGGAATCACTCTATCAAAAGAGCAGCTCGCATTTGCCAAAGATCGAATGAGTCGCTTAGGTTTAAACAATCAGGCGGACCTACAGCTTATCGATTACCGTGACATCCAAGGTGAATACGATCACATTGTCTCAATAGAGATGTTTGAAGCGGTCGGCGAAGAGCACTGGCCAACCTACTTCGAGACACTCAAAAAGCGTCTTAAAAAAGGGGGAAGCGCGGTCCTGCAGATTATTAGCATTGCCGATGATCGTTTTGAACAGTACCGCAGCTCTGCCGACTTCATTCAGCGCTACATTTTCCCTGGCGGCATGCTGCCAAGCCCTACCGCGCTAGAGGGAGAAATCTTGTTAGCGGATCTAAAACTCTGTGAACAGAAGTTGTTTGGTTTGGATTATGCCAAGACCCTAGAGATTTGGCGCCGAAACTTCTTAAACGCTTGGCCAAGCATCAAGGCGACCGAAGCGTTCGATGAGCGCTTTAGACGCATGTGGGTTTACTATCTAGCTTACTGTGAGGGTGGGTTTAGAGAGGGTTCGATTGATGTCGGACTCTACAAAGTACAGCACTAAGCTATCGAAGAGCCAGATAGGATTTTATGCCCTTCCGGCTCTTCCGCTCTCACTTCCAACTCTAGCGCTCTATATCAACCTACCCACTTGGTACCACGAACAGTGGGGCTTATCGCTTGGTCTGATTGCACTGATTCTGTTTTTTGCAAGAGTGTCAGACCTCCTCGTAGATCCCTTTATAGGGAGGTTGAACGACCGACTATCAGACACAACTCAAAGATCGGTCATCATCGCAGGTGGGTTGATCTGTATCCCGTCTGCACTGCTGCTGATTTACCCAGCTGAATCCTATACTGCCATCTCGCTGAGTCTGGGATTAATCGGTCTCTTTTTTGGCTGGACGCTGATTCAAATCCCCTACCTAAGCTGGCTAGTACGTCTAAGCAGCGATGCACAAGAGCGCATAACGATCGCTTCGTTTAGGGAGTTTTTGGGGTTGATAGGCCTTCTGCTCTCCGCGCTCATACCTGCACTGATGGTCTATCTTGGTTACTCAAGCACCGAAGCACTCAGAGCCATTGTTTGGATTGCACTGCTACTGGGGTCCATCACACTGACACTATTGATGGCTAAGGTTCGTTTAAAACCTTTAAATAGAAAAGAGGACTCTCAAACAGATTCAGCCTCCACATGGCGACCGATTCAACGAAATCGCTTAGCAAAGAGACTGGCAATCTCTTGGTTTTTTAATGGTTTAGCGAATGGCGTTCCTGCGACGCTGTTTCCGCTCTACATCACAATGGTTCTTTTATTACCAGAGAGTGACCGAACACTCTACATTGCGATCTACTTTCTCTCTTGCATCCTCTCAATCCCAGTATGGATTAAGCTGACGCGAACCCTAGACCGAATCGATCTTTGGCGAACGGGTATGTTGATTAGTGCCGTCGTATTTGTACCCGCCAGTATGCTGGGTAGTGACACTGCTTGGTTATTCATTCCTATCTGTCTATTAACCGGTGCGATGTTGGGCGCTGATCTGGCGATACCCCATGCGATTCAGGCTGACGTCGCTGATTACCATCAGTGGCGATTTGGACAATCCCAAACGAATTTGCTCTTTGCATTGTGGAACATGATCACAAAACTGGCACTGGCACTTTCAGCCACCCTCGCCTTTGGTCTGCTTGAACTGTTTGGCCAAACACCCTTAGTTTTGGCATTGATCTACGCACTTATCCCCAGCGTACTTAAAATCATAGCCGTGTTGGTCGTAAGAGATTTTAGGTTAAGCGCCAGCACACACAAAAAAATCAAACAGCGTTTAGCTCAGGAGACCATCCGTTGAAAAAAGCGATAGCAGTTTTACTGATGGTTATGTTGAGTGGGTGTTCACAGATGCAGATCGATCAAATCAGTCAATCGCAGCCAGCATTGAAGATTGAGGAGTACTTCAATGGCAAGGTCTATGCTTGGGGTATCTTCGAAGATCGTTTTGGCACCATCAGACGTCAATTTCAAGTTGAGATTGATGGTAACTGGGATGGCCAAACGCTCACCTTAGATGAACAGTTTCTCTATGATGATGGCGAGCGCGACCAGCGCATTTGGGAGATCACATCATCCAACCCAGGTCGTTATGAAGGCCGCGCAGATGACGTTATTGGTTCAGCAACCGGAACCAGCCAGGGCAATGCATTGAACTGGCAGTATGACATCGATTTAAAAGTGGGCGATGGCAGCTGGCGTGTCACCTTCGATGATTGGATGTTGCTGCAACAAGGCGGAGTACTGATCAACAGAGCCTATGTCAAAAAGTGGGGGTTCACGATTGGTACCGTCACCCTAAGCTTTATGCGCGGTGATGCTATGAAGGAAGCGCCATTTTCGCTTTGATCGAGCGCAGAATTCGTCCTAGAAGGGGTAGTTTCATGTACAAGGGTGCACTATCCCAATAGTCTAAATGTTCAGTAATCAATCCGCTCTCATTAATAGAGAGACGACTGACCCCCTCTGTTGTAAACACCCCCAATACAGGCAACTTTGCACGGAACTCCCACCGAACATAAGCCGCCTCTGGCTGTTCACACCATTCAAAGACGGTAAATGATGGATCCTCTGAGCGTTCAAACATATCGGTCAGAATTTCACACATCTTCGAAAAGCCACGAACGTCATTAAACGGATCGGCGAATCGAACATCTGGAGTCACCAGTGATTCAAACTGAGTGACACTGTCCGGTGTTAAGTTCTCAAAAAGCTCAACGTATTGTTTTACCGATGTTTGATTCATCGTTTAGTGACTCGTTTTACCAGAGGGAAATAGAGTTTGTAGGGCAAGTGCCGCAACAAGGCAAGTGTAGCAGCAAATAGTTTAGGAAAGCGGATCTCAAAACTACGCCCTTTCAGCCCTTTCACAATCTCCGCAGCGGCTTGCTCAGGCGATATCAACGCGGGCATTTGAAATTGATTCTTGTCTGTGAGAGGTGTCTTAACAAAGCCCGGATTGATCAACCGTATATCGACCTTTGAATCCTCTAGCTCAACTCTCAGGGACTCGCACAAATTGATCAGCGCAGCTTTAGAAGCACCGTAGGATGAGGCATAAGGGAGTCCTCGGTAGCCTGCTAGAGAGGAGATGACACCAATTTGCCCACCTGATTTAAGATAGGTAGGCAGTATCGCCTCCAGCAAGTAGACCACCCCGAAATAATTGACCTGCATTAGCGATTCACAGTTCTCTGCATTAAATTCAGTGGCGGGCATCTCTTGGTGCGTACCCGAGCTGATGATGACTTTATCGGGCATGCACTCTTGGCAAATATCGGCCCAAGCCTTAATACAGGAATCGCGATCTGTCACATCCAATGGCATGGATTGGCAGCCAATAGACTCGGCTAAGGTGACTAAACGCTCTTCATTTCGAGCGCTGATTAGAACTTGATAGCCCTCATCTAGGTAAGCCTTAGCCAGCGCAGCGCCAATTCCAGTACTGCCTCCAATTATCCAAATTCGACTAGCCACGCTACTCCCTATTCTGAGCTAGAGAGGTCTCTTTAATCAGCTGACCTCCACTCCATATAACCTGAATATCAGACCCATCCTTGGCTCTAAACTCAAGGGCTCGCCATCGCCCATCGCTATCGTACCAACTGACCGTTCTATCCAGATCACCGCCAAGGCGATAGCCATCCAATTGTACGGTTTCACCTCGGGCATCTAAGAGCGCAGAGCCCACAGACTCTGGTGAAATCTCATCCATATTACCGGTGATACTATTTAATACCTGCCGCTGATCAAGAATCTGCCGATACCAGTGATGGGTCGTCATTAACTCCGCTGGGTAGGCATGCACTCGCCCTTTTTTATCCACTGTCTCTAAAACATCGGATTTTTGGACGGCCGTGACCGATGACTCTTTTTTGTTGCTAACCGTTTTCACGTTGAGCTGCATGAGTCGATCATTTTGCCAAACCTCATTAGCCTGATATCGGTACTCATAGTTGAAAAAGCCAAAGACTTTCGCCGTTAACTCCATCTCGATCTCAGCGGCGACACGATCGTGGGTGACATCACTGAAACGAAGTGTGTAATGACCGACCGGCTCACCTTTGCGATAGACATCGTAAGTGATGACTTCTGGGTAGAGCTTGGCCTGACCAACCAATTGAGAGGCATTCAGGATAGGCGCTAAAAAAAGCCCCATCACAAAAACAGACTGTCTAATTATTAACATCATAGTCTGGATTACGACACCGAGAGAAAAGTGGTTCTCAGCCGGCAAGAAATTGGGTAGTCTTAGACTAAAGAATTAGTATAAAACGACTTGGAGATAATCGATGCGTTTCAAGAACAATCTGTTCATCGCTTCACTTGTTCTAACCGCTCCGCTGGCTTTTGCTGGTCCTAAGGTAGTGATGCAGACCAGCATGGGAGAGATCAAATTTGAACTCAACGATGAGAAAGCCCCCATCTCTACCGAAAACTTTCTGAACTATGTCGACAAAGATCATTATGAGGGTTTGGTTTTTCACCGAGTCATTCCAGGCTTCATGATTCAAGGCGGTGGTATGGATGCCGAGATGCGTGAGAGAAACACGGGCAGCCCGATTAAGAATGAGTCGATGAATGGGCTGAGCAATGTTCGAGGTTCCATTGCCATGGCCCGAACCCAAGCACCTGATAGCGCCACAGCGCAGTTCTATATCAACACAGTTGATAACTTAGGTCTTGATGGACGAACCAATCGCCCTGGATATGCGGTGTTCGGCAAAGTCATAGAAGGGATGGAGGTCGTCGATAAGATTTCCGCGGTACAAACCGGCAATGTCAGTTACTACCGGAATGTACCAAGAGAGCCGATCACAATTTTGAGCCTAGAACGTATCGATTAGCGCGATAGGTTCACTTGGTTCAGCCTGCGCGCATTGGCAACGACCGTCACTGACGACAGTGCCATCGCTGCGCCGGCGATCATCGGATTGAGTAAAAGACCAAACACGGGATATAGAATACCCGCAGCAACAGGAATCGCCGCGACATTGTAGAAAAATGCGCCGAACAAATTCTGTTTGATATTGTTGACCGTTAATCGCGACAACTGAATCGCATCCGCTACCGCATGCAAAGAGTTCTGCATCAGTGCTACATCAGCAGAAGCTAACGCCACATCAGTACCACCACCCATTGCATAACCAACATCCGCTTGCGCCAGCGCTGGGGCGTCATTAATACCATCCCCAACCATAGCAACCACCTCACCCTCGGCCTGAAGTTGGGCGATTGTCTGCAGTTTTTGCTCAGGCTGAACACCGGCAATGACTTCACTAATGCCTGCTTGTTTGGCGATCGCTTCAGCCGCCACTGAGTGATCGCCCGACAGTAGTACTAATCGAAGACCCATCACTTTGAAACGCTCGACGGCAGATTGACTATCATCACGAAGGGCATCATTCAAAGCAAACAGGGCTAAGACTCGGCTGCTATTAAACAACCAGACCAATGAGGCGCCCTCTTCACTCCACGCTTCTGCATCACAGACAAAATCGGATGAATCGATATCAAAGGTTTCCATCCATTGCCCGCTACCCAAACGATAGGTTTCATCGTCAATGACCGTTTCCACACCAGAACCAGAGATCGATCTGAATTGATCAACCTCGCAAGCGCCTCCCTCGAGTGAATGACTTAAGGCTTTAGAGAGTGGATGCTCAGAGTGTGAAGCAAGCGTTTTGGCGATTGCTGCATACTCAGGTGCAGCATGCTGATGAGTCAGTGAGGGTTTGCCTTGAGTCAATGTGCCGGTCTTATCCATGACGACACAGGTCAGGTCTTGTGATCGCTGCAGGGCATCGCCCTCTCGAATAAGCACACCCATTTTAGCAGCACGACCCACACCCACCATCACTGCCATTGGGGTCGCCAGACCCAACGCACAAGGGCAGGCCACAATTAATACGGTCATGCTGGCTAGAGTGGCATAAGACCAAGTCGGTTCTGGACCAACAAACCACCAGAGTGCAAACACAAGCAGTGCAATAAGAATGACGACGGGTACAAAGATAGAGGCTATTTTATCCGCCAACTTACCCAGTGCAGGTTTGCTGTTTTGTGCCTCTCTGACAGACGATAGGATTTGAGCGAGGCGAGTCTTCTGCCCTACTTCGGTCACACGAACCAGTAAAACGCCCTCACCATTGAGCGTGCCTCCGGTCACTTGGTCATCTAACTGACGTTGAACTGGAACAGACTCACCGGTCAGCATCGATTCGTCAACATAGCTACTGCCTTCAACCACTAGGGCATCAACCGGTATCGTCTGTCCTGGTAGGACTCGGACCAGATCACCAGGCAGCAGGAGTTGAATAGAGACCTCTTTGGCTTCACCTTCAATCACTTTTAGCGCTGTTTTCGGTTGTAAATTCATTAGGTGACGCAAGGCTTCTGCGGTCTGATTTCGCCCCTTAGCCTCTAAGGCTTGACCCAGCAGGATGAAGCCAATAATCATAACTGAGGCTTCAAAGTAGAGGTGTCTGGCTTGCGTGGGGATCGACTCTGGAATCCATTGAATGAACATCAGCAGAAGTGCTGAATAGAGCCAGGCTACCCCGGTGCCCAAGGCAATCAGTGTATCCATATTAAAATCGAGACGTTTAAAACTCTGAAGCGCCCCTCGGAAAATATGGCCACCTGAGTGGAACATCACCATCGCGGAGAGTGTAGCCGTGATTAGGCCATTCACCAGACCCTCTGAACTCTCCACCGGCGGCATGAGGCCTGCCAACATCTGAACCATCAAAAATGCACCCAGGCCAATCGCAACCCAGGCATGAGTGAAGGTCTGTTTTAGCTCTTGTTGATTCTGTTGATCACGAGCCGCAAGATCCTCTTCATTCTCTATAAAAGCGGCACCGTAGCCAGCATTGATGATCAGTTGTTCAACCTCAGTGGTTGGAAGATTCGACTCAACAGTAGCTGTTCGATCGGCGAAGTTGATCGCAAAATCAGAGATATCATCAGAAGCATTCAAGGCCTTTTCGATTGATCGAACACAGCCGGCACAACTGACTTTTGACAAAGCATATTGATGGATCGTCATGACACACTCCTATCGCTGTACAGCGGCGTAATCACCCTGCAGTTCAAACACTGTCTGCTCATTACCCACGGCGACGCTGATTGGTAGCCGCGCACGCTGTTTCTCTTGAAAACGCTGCCAGAACTGCTCAACGACAGCGTCATCTGGCAGTGTCGCAACCGCTTTCAGGCGATCGGTGACAGGGGCTAAATAGCGCTGTTCGCTTTTGGCAATCATAACATCGGCATCAATGCCACGCTCTCTGAGCCATAAGGTCAGCAGACACCAACCGCTCAGTGTCGCGATGGAGGCTATGGAACCCGCAAAGCCCGTTCCCTTATCGTTCAGATTCGGTTCTAGCGGTGCACTAAGTTGAAGTTGATTGCCAGTGTAATCGATCTCATCAATCTGCATAGCAGCCGTTAATGGAATGGCCTGATGCAGCCAACTAAGAAACGCCTGATCACTCACCCGTCCACTCCGCAACATATAGGGACTGATCCATTTCTGGAGCTTGGCGATCTCGCATTGGTTGACCTAAATAGATGAAGCCGACGATCTCTTCATTGTCATTAAGACCCAATCCCTTCTGCACATTCGCATCAAACATCAGATCACCCGAACGCCACATAGCTCCGACACCTTGTGCGTAAGCTGCCTGAACCACAGCTTGCGCGGCACAGGCGGCTGTCATTACCTGCTCAATCTCAGGCACTTTAGGGTGCTGTTGTATCACCGCAATCGCGACCACGATCATCGGTGCTCGAAGAGGCATATTCAGTAGGCGATTTCGTTGCGCCTCTTCAATATCAGGATTCTTAACTAAGGATGCATCAAGGTAGAGCTGGCCTAAACGATCAAGCGCAGATCCTTGAATGGTTAGGAAGCGGTAAGGTCGAAGCAGACCGTGATCGGGCGCTCGCGATGCGGCCTGAAACATCAGCTCCAGCTGCTTTGCTGTAGGCGCAGGCGCTTCCAACATGCCACAAGAGGTACGCTGGGTTAACAGTTCAATCGCATCCATCACAGGGCTCCTTATTGTCGGCTTAATCGTGGATTTTTTGGCAAAGTATCGAGCGTACTACGGTAAGGGTTGATATCCAGACCGCCTCGGCGCACGTAACGCGCATAAACCGTCAACTCTTCGGGCTGACAACGCTCTAAAATATCCATAAAGATCGTCTCTACACACTGCTCATGGAAATCGCCGTGTTCACGGTAGGAGATCAGATAGCCTAGCAGACCCTCCTCATCTATTTTCGGTCCACTATAACTGATTTGAACGCTCGCCCAATCGGGCTGACCTGTCACTGGACAGTTGGATTTAAGCAGGTGAGAAATCAGTGTCTCGGTGACGTTTTCACCTTGACTTGATAGTAGCTCAGGAGCTGGTTCGTAGTGAGCCACCGTGATATCAAGATCATCAATGCAACGACCGTCAAAGGATTCAATCTGCACCGCATCTTGAGGAGAGGTCAACGTCACCCGAACCTGACCGCCCGCCGCGTCTGATAGATCTTTAGCCATCTGAGCAGCCACCTCATCAGCAGAGTCAAAGCGACTCAGATTGTAGGAGTTTAGGTAGAGCTTAAATGACTTAGACTCGACGATATGCGTCGACGTTGCTGGGATATGAAACTGAGCCAGTGCAACAATCGGTTTGCCCTTAGCGTTCAACCAACTGATCTCATAACTGTTCCAGATATCTTCCCCAAAAAAGGGCAAGGTGGAGCGATCAACGCCGCGCGCTTGCCAATTGATATCTCGCTCTATGGGGTAAAGCAGTGAGGGATCGTACTGATTGGCGTAGACCGTCTCTTTACCTAGGGGTGAGTGGAGGACCTTTTCTGGTTCGTTCATTAGCTTCGAATCCCCTTACCTGTGTTTAGAAGGTGCAGCGCAAAGCCACCTAACACTGCAATAAACAGAATGATCATGCCAAACGCAAAGGTGACGTCAATATCACTAACGCCCAAGATTCCATAACGGAATGTATTCACCATGTAGAGAATGGGGTTGAGCTGAGAGACCCCCTGCCAAAACTCAGGCAACAGTGAGATTGAGTAAAACACGCCACCTAAATAGGTTAGAGGCGTCAGAATAAAGGTTGGCACCACCGCAATATCATCGAACGAATTCGCGTAGATCGCATTGATGAAGCCACCCAATGAGAAGACGACAGCAGTCAAAAACAGAATGCTGAGCGTTACAAAGGGGTGCGCTAACGTCAGATCAGTGAAGAACAGCGACAATAGAGTGACGATGAATCCAACGGCTAAACCACGAGCAACACCACCGATGACGTAACCGGCCAAAATCACCCAGTTAGGCACCGGTGCGACGAGCAGCTCTTCAATGTGACGTTGAAATTTAGTACCGAAAAATGACGAGACGACGTTTCCGTAAGAGTTGGTAATCACCGACATCATAATCAGACCCGGCACGATGAACTGCATGTAGTCGAATCCATCCATCTCACCGATCCGAGAGCCAACCAGATTCCCGAAGATAATAAAGTAGAGCGTCATGGTGATCGCAGGCGGAATCAGTGTCTGAACCCAAATTCGAGTAAAGCGTCGAACCTCTTTCACTACGATTGTTGAGAAGGCAACCCAAAGAAGATTTCCGTTCATTATTTAGCCCCCTTGTGTTCAACCAGTTCGACAAACAACTCTTCAAGACGGTTGGCTTTATTACGCATACTAAGCACGGCGATGTTTTGCGCTGTTAACTGCGCGAATACGCTGTTGAGACCATGCCCCTTAGGCAGATCGACTTCCAGGGTATGCTCATCGACTAAACGCGCCTCCAAGCCATCGAGATCGGGGAGACTCTTAAGATCTCGATCAAGATCTAGAATAAAGGTCTCGTTATTCAGTTTAGCCAACAACGATTTCATTGAACTATTTTGAATAATTTCACCCTGATCGATGATCGCGATATTGCGACAGAGTGACTCAGCCTCTTCAAGGTAGTGAGTCGTCAGGATGATCGTCGTGCCCTCTTCGTTGATCTTGGTAAGAAACTCCCACATCGATCGACGTAGCTCAATATCCACGCCTGCAGTCGGCTCATCCAGAATCAGCAATTTAGGGTTATGAACCAACGCACGAGCAATCATCAGACGACGTTTCATACCACCTGAGAGTTGGCGTGCTCGATTGTCACGTTTATCCCATAAACCCAAGGCTTTTAGGTAGTGCTCTGCACGCTCTTTGGCGATAGAAGAGGGGATCCCGTAGTAACCCGCTTGAGTCACAACGATGTCTTCAACTTTCTCAAAGAAGTTGAAGTTAAACTCCTGAGGGACAATGCCCATGCAGAGCTTTGCTTGGGTCAGGTCAGAATCAATATTGTGGCCAAAGACTGACACACTACCATCCGTTTTATTGACCAAGGATGTGACGATACCCAAGGTGGTCGATTTACCCGCCCCATTGGGACCTAGCAGAGCGAAAAAATCGCCCTGCTTTACATCCAGATCGATCCCTTTAAGCGCTTTAAAGCCATTCCCGTAGGTTTTTTCCAACCCACGAATTTGAAGAGCAAGTTCCATTCAGTGCTAACCTTTGAGAAAATTAACTCAGTAACGTATTCATAGTTAAACGCAAATTATACAGACAAACAGGGACTATCCGTTGACCGATTTTCATCAATTTCATCTAAATCTACTGAAGCTTGGCTATAACAACCTTATAAAGCAGCCACCTTTCAACAGTGACGAAACCTTAACAACGGAGTCCGATGAGCTGCTTGCGCTGTTTGAACAGACAATCGCTGCCTACGAAGAGCACTCAGCGGACGCGTTTGAACTGGGCCAGACCCTAATGACGCGAATCGTGGGAGCATTCCCACAACACCTACCCCTGCTATCTCGCGATTTACTCTGGCTATTTGGCGGTGATTGTATTCACTATCTGGGCGATGAGGAGATTGCACAGTACCAAGCACTCGACGAAGCACGATTCGAGCAAGAGTCACAAGATGCAACAATCGACTATCTTCAGCTACGAAATATGATGATTACGCCGTTAGACGATAAGAGACATTAAGAAGAGGAGATTGGAGCGGGAAACGAGGCTCGAACTCGCGACCTCAACCTTGGCAAGGTTGCGCTCTACCAACTGAGCTATTCCCGCAAAAATGGCGTCCCATAGGGGGTTCGAACCCCTGTTACCGCCGTGAAAGGGCGGTGTCCTAGGCCACTAGACGAATGGGACGTCGTAGACAATACATTGGAGCGGGAAACGAGGCTCGAACTCGCGACCTCAACCTTGGCAAGGTTGCGCTCTACCAACTGAGCTATTCCCGCGGATGGCGTCCCATAGGGGGTTCGAACCCCTGTTACCGCCGTGAAAGGGCGGTGTCCTAGGCCACTAGACGAATGGGACAACACTTAATGTATTGCGTTCCTCTGTGAGGAGGCGCAAATAATACGGAGCACCCTATTAGCCGTCAACCCCTCATTTCGAAAAAATTACAATTTTCCTCGAATATTTGAGTCAACTGATTAAATTCTAGGCACCCTCCCCGTTAAAACCTCTAACCTGTCAAACGGTTGGCACGATAATCGGCAATCGCCTGCTCTATCTCATCCGTTGTATTCATGACAAACGGACCATACTGTGCAATTGGCTCACCGATCGCTTCACCCGCAATCAACATCAGTCTCGCCCCCTCTGCACCCGCTGTCAGTTGAATCGCATCACCGTCGGACAACTCGGCTGCCTCATGGATCTCTAGCTTATCATCAGCAAGATAACCCGTCCCTTCGAATAGATAGACAAAACCTGACAGGTTCTCAGCGACAGGCAGTTCAAGCTCGGCATTCGGTGATAAACGAACCTCCATAAAAATGGGCTGACGACTGATCCCTGACACTGGCCCAGTGTAGTGCTGACCATCAAACTCAAACGAACCCGCCACCAATCGAATGAAGGCATTAGGTAGTTGAATCTCGGTGATCTCCTCGGGTTCAATATTTTGATAAGCCGCCGGCTTCATCTTCTCGCTTGCAGGTAGATTGACCCATAACTGGAATCCGCGCATTAAGCCGTTCTCTTGCTGAGGCATCTCTTCATGAATCACACCGCGCCCCGCTGTCATCCACTGCACACTCCCTGGACGCAGGATCCCCTCATTACCCATATGGTCACGATGTTTCATTAAGCCATCGAGCATGTAGGTGACTGTCTCAAAACCACGGTGCGGATGGGCAGGAAAACCGGCAATGTAGTCATCAGGATCGTCTGACGAGAAGCAATCCAACATCAGAAATGGATCGATGCGTGCGAATTGGCTTTTGCCTACACTGCGACGAATCCGAACCCCAGCACCATCCATACTGTCGACGCCGGGCACTCGACGCTTAATCACTCGGTTCATAACGATTCTCCTTTTTATTGTCGTTTCAGCCGTTTACACAAACGCTGCTCGAGCCTGTTCTAGTGACTGATCTCGATGCGTATCCATCGCGAGCCCTTCAGCCAAAACAAGACGAGTATCTTTAAGCCCAATAAAGCCTAGGAACTGTTTTACAAAATCAACCTGGAAATCCTGACCCTGCTCTGCGTAAAGACCACCACGAGTTGCAACTAGGTATACGGGTTTATCTTCGATTAGACCTACTGGGCCTTGTTCTGTGTAATGGAACGTCACCCCAGCACGAGCCAGGTGATCAAACCAGGATTTAAGCTGACTTGGAATATTGAAATTGTACATTGGCAAACCGATAACAATCGTATCAGCCGATTTAACTTCAGCAAGCAGTGCGTCAGCAAACTCAACGATAGCACTCTGTTCAGCGTCACGCTCTTCAGCCGGACTATTCAATGCTGTTACTCGGTAAGCATCCAAATGAGGTACAGGATCACTAGCTAGATCACGCTCGATGACCACGCCATCACTGTTTTCATCCAGCCATTTATCAACAAAGCTTTTCGCCAGTTGCGCTGACTGACCATTGTCACCAAATAGAGAGGTTTTAATATGAAGTAGAGTCGCCATTTCAATATCCTTTTAAAAAATTATCTGTTTGATGAGGTGATAATCTCATCTATAATTTCGATGATAAATAGCAAAATTTAGATTTATATGATCGATATATTAGATGAAATGAGATGATATCTTTAGAACAGTGGCAAGCTCTGATTGCTGTAGCGGATAGCGAAACCTTTGCGAAAGCAGCCGAATCAATCAATAAAAGCCAATCAACACTAAGTTATGCCATCAAACAGATTGAGCAGAGTACCGGCGTAATACTTTTCACCACTCAAGGTCGGCGTGCGGTCTTGACCACAGAGGGTGAACAGCTAGTGGTTCATGCCCGCGAGCTGATCGCACGAGCAACCCGCATTGAGACTCTCGCCAGTCAGTTTGCATTGGGCGCAGAGGCTCGTATCAAACTTCGTATTGAGGCAATTTACCCGAACAGCATCATTCTCGAGGCGCTAGAACGTTTTTCAAAACAGCAACCGCAGACCAAGATTGACTATCAACGCTCTGTTCTTAGCGGTTCTGAGCAGGCTCTGCTAGAGCGGAATGCCGATATAGTCATCGGTGGTCGCGTGCCACCAGGGTTTGTCGGTCAGAGTTTAGGACGATTTAGATTTGTAGCGGCCGCTGCCCCCTCTCACCCACTGCATCAAATTGAGACACCCATTACCCTCGAAATGCTTCAAGAGCACCGACAACTCGTCGTGAGAGACACAGGCGTTCGTAATATTGATGCGGGGTGGCTCGGGGCCAATCAGCGTTGGACGCTCGATTCGCCCGATCTCTCTATTGAGGCTGCTATTAAGGGCATGGGGTTCGCCTGGTACGCCGAAGCGCTGATTGCAAATCACCTCGCCAGCGGAGCGTTAAAACCCCTCAATTTAGCAGAAGGCAACGAGCGCTTTGCAGAGCTTTACCTAATACTGACGCATGGAGAAACATCCACTCCAGGAGTAAAAGCGTTAGCGCACCTGATCACCGAGGTTCAATCAGAGTTTTGTTGAGGCTCAATTCTTACTGGGTCAGATGTGTCTGATGCGCCTGCTGTATAGGGAGATTCTAATTCAAGCGAGGCTTTTTCAACCAACTCCGCCGGTAGCTCTTTCTGAACAGAAACACCCAGCTCTTTAAACTCAGCCGCCTGTTTGATGAGGTTCCCCTTACCTGAGTAGAGCTGACCCAAGGCTTTATCGTAACTGGTGCGCGCACTGTCGAGCTTACGTCCAACATCTTGCATACTCATAAGGAAAGAGCTGAGTTTGCTATAGACTTTTTCTGCACGGTCGGCCAGCTGAGCACTGTGTTTTGATTGATCTTCAAAGCGCCACAGCTGACGCACAATATTCAAAGCCGTTAATAGCGTCGTTGGTGTTGCCACCAGTACCTGCTTTTCAATGGCCTCTTGGAATAGCGTCTCATTGTATTTGAGCGCTTCAACATAGGCCGATTCAATCGGCACAAACATCACAACCACCTCTGGTGAGTTGAGCCCATTGAGCTTGAAATAGCTTTTGTCGGATAGCTCTTTAATGCGAGCTTGCATCGCTTCAGCATGCTCTTTGAGCGCCTGAGCCCGCTCATGGGGATCTTCCGCATTTACGTAGCGTGTGTAAGCAGATAGTGAGGTTTTGGCATCAATAATCAAATGCTTGTTCTGTGGAAGATAGACCACAACATCAGGGCGCTGTCTCCCCTCTTCAGTATTGATGCTCACTTCACGCTTGTAGTCTTTACCTCGGCGCAATCCACTGGAATCGAGGACATTTTCGAGCATCAGCTCACCCCAGTTACCCTGCATCTTCTTCTGACCCTGAAGCGCGGAACTGAGTCGCTCAGCTTCCGTAGTAATTTTCGCATTGAGATCTTTTAGCTGCTGCAGTTCCGTCGTCAGCTTGGAGCGCTGCTCGTTATCAAACTGGTGTATCTTCTCGATGCGCTCTTTGAACCCTTTCATCTCAGACGTCATCGGTTTTAACAGAGCGTCCAAACGCTGCTGGCTCTGCTCCTGAAAGCTTTTCCCTTTCGCTTCAAGAATCTCTTGCGCCAGCGCTTCGAACTCCCTTTTTAAAAGGGTACGACTCTCTTCCAGCTGTTTGATCTGCTGAGCGAAATGCACCTCTTTCTGCTCAAGTTCAGTGTCACGACGCGCTTTCTCTTCACCCAACTGCATTAGCTGGTTTCGTAACTGAGCCGACTGCTGCCTCTCAACCTCCAACTCGCCTTTTAACTCAGATAGACGGGACTCCTTTTCTGCAATCAGGGACTCTTTATAGGTCAGTTGAGACTCGACCACCGCCAACTTAGATTCAAGCTGCACTTGCTGTTGAGCCACCTCTGAAAGTCTATGGGCAAGGGATGAGCGGTGCCATAGATAACCCACAACTATGACAACAACACTGAAACCTAACGCGACTAACAACTCCAAAACCCACTCCTAAAACCGATCAAACAGCTTGTTCAAATTAAGGACACAGATTAACCTGTTTCAATAAGTGGACCCAAGCCCCGAGTTAAGAAATAGAGCATTTAATGACGATAAAAACCGCCATCATTGGCTATGGATTTGCAGCTAAAACCTTTCACGAGCCTTTTTTAAGAACACTTGATGGCTATGAACTGATTGCAGCTAGCGGATCTAATGCAACCGAGGCCAAACAGTACTGGCCTGAGATGATCGCCTATCGCCACTATCAAGAGATGCTCGAATCGAGCAGTGCGGAACTCTACATTGTCACCACTCCAAACGATTCCCATTTTGAGATCACTCAGGCTCTGCTTAAAGCCGGAAAGCGGGTTATCCTCGACAAGCCCGCCTGCACATCGAGTTCACAGTTGAACGAGTTAATTCGTTTAGAGAAGGAATCATCGGGCTCGGTCAGCATCTTTCAAAACAGACGCTGGGATGGTGACTTTCTCACCCTTAAAAAGCTACTTAGGTCAGGTCGATTGGGTGAAATCAGACGTTTTGAGTCGCACTTTGATCGTGCCAGGCCAATCCCTAAAACTCGCTGGCGCGAACTTCCCGGTGAGGGAGCGGGCATCTGGTTTGATCTTGGGCCTCACCTTGTTGACCAAGCCTTGCAACTCTTTGGTAAACCCTCAGCCGTCACCGCGGATATCAGGACGTTAAGGGAGGGAGCTTCTGTTGATGACTATTTTGATGTACTGCTTCACTACTCAAACACAGTCGTTAAACTGCACAGCTCACCCTTCTGCTTTGGCCGCCCTCTAAGATTCGATGTTCAGGGAACCCAAGGTCGATTTGTGAAATATGCACTGGATCCTCAAGAGGCGCAGCTGATTAACGGCAAAGCATTCTCTACGCCAAGTTGGACCGCAGAGGAGTTTGCTAATTTTGGCAGATTGCATAACGAACAAAGCGATGAGAGGGTCACAACAGAGCCAGGCAATTACGCCCAGTTTTTTGAGCAGGTTAAAGGCTTTATAGAGGGTGTTGCAGAGAACCCCGTCCCTTTGGAATCTGTTGTCGATCAAATCGCCATTATTGAAGCGGGATTTCTATCCTCACAGGAACAGAAGAGTATCGAGCTCATTTAGAATGTATCGGTAGGTCCTGCACCTTCACGAACAATAACGACTTCGTCATCTGTCAGGTTTAGCACTGTCGTTGGATCCATACCGCAGTATCCACCATCGATAACAAGATCAACAGCATGCTCTAGCAACTCGCGAATTTCATAAGGATCAGTAAGAGGCATCTCTTCATCAGGCATGATCAGAGTCGTACTCATGATCGGCTCGCCCAAGGTTTCTGCGATGGCCATGGCAATTTTATTATCCGGTATGCGAATCCCTATGGTACGGCGCTTAGGGTGCATTAAGCGTCTAGGCACTTCCGTCGTCGCGTTGAGAATGAAGGTATAAGCACCAGGAGTATGTGACTTAATAAAGCGGAACATACTGTTACCTAACTTTGCGTAGGTTCCAATCTCTGAGAGGTCACGACAGACCAGCGTGAAGTTATGCTTATCATCGAGCCTGCGAATACGCTGGATACGCTCCATGGCGTTCTTATCACCAAGGTGACAGCCTAGTGCGTAGCCTGAATCCGTCGGGTAGATAATCACTCCACCCTTATTCAGAATTTCAACAGCCTGTGACACCAATCGCGCTTGCGGGTTGTCGGGGTGAATCGAAAAGAACTGGCTCATAATAACTCCGTGCCGTTAGGCACATAACTGCTCAACGATGACTCGTTGCGCATCAAAATGGGGATAACGACCAAGTGCAGTCCAACGTTGATCGGGGGAGTGGAAGTCACTACCTGCTGAGACCCAACAATTTGCTCGATCAGCCAACTTAATCAGTTCATGCTGATGACCAGGCGTTACGCCAGGATAGCTCACCTCTAACCCATCAGCCCCCGCTGAAAGCATGTCTGCCATCAGTTCACGAAGCTTAGTGAAGGTCATCTTGTACTTGGTGGGGTGAGCCAGAATCGCCACACCGCCGGCCTCTTTAATCAGAGCAATACTCTGCTCGATGGCAGGCCATTCCGCTTTAACATCGCCCGCACAACCTTGACCTAAGTATTTATCAAAGGCCTCTTGCATCGACTCGACTTTACCCAGCTCTAATAGCGCCTGTGCAAAGTGGGGGCGACCAATTTGACCCTCTCCTGCATACTGTTTAGCGAGGTCAAACAGACCTCGAGCAACACCGCGCTTCTCTAATCGCTCTGCAATCTTCTCTGCACGTTGGTACCTGAGCTGGATTAAGTGATCCATATAACCGTCAAACTTGTCAGAACTGGGATCGAAGCCAAGTCCCACCAGATGAATAACGCGACCACGCCAGTCACAGGTCAACTCAACACCGTTTATAAACTGGATGCCGTGGCGATCTGCTTCCGCTTTCGCTTCAGCCAATCCACCTAAGGTATCGTGATCCGTCAATGCCATGACCTTCACATCGGTTTTGGAGATGCGCTGCACTAACTCCGTTGGACTTAAGGTGCCATCGGAAACATTACTGTGCATATGAAGGTCAAATTGACCGATTGCTGGAATCATCATTTTTAACTTTGCGTTTGAGCTTTTATACTGTGGCAAATTTTTTCAGAGGTTCTTTATGAAGATACTACTCGATTTTCTTCCAGTTATCGTCTTTTTTGCGGTCTATAAGTTCACCAATGACATTTTGTTGGCGACCGCTGTTCTAATACCGGCAACCCTTTTGCAGATGCTCTACTCTTGGAAAGTTCAAGGCAAGATCGAGAAAATGCAGCTTGTGACACTGGTCTTAGTGGTTCTACTGGGTGGTGCAACGCTCGCCTTTCAAGACAAGGCGTTCATCCAGTGGAAGCCGACCATCGTTAACTGGCTATTTGCGGTAGGCTTTTTGGCCACACAGTTCATTGGCGATAAGACCGTCGTTGAGCGTCTGATGGGCTCAAGCATGGAGTTACCCAAAGCGGTATGGTCACGTTTGAATCTTGCTTGGGTCGTTTTCTTTGTTGCAGTCGGCATCGTCAATCTCTACGTTGCCTACAACTTTAGTGAAGAGATCTGGGTCGATTTCAAACTCTTCGGTATGCTCGGTTTAACCATCCTTTTCATCATTCTTCAGGGCCTCTATATTGCAAAACATGCAAAAGAGCCTGAAGCACCCACCGAAAAATAGAGGTGTTTATGTACTACGCTATTATCTCTGAAGATAAACCTAATTCACTGGATCGCCGATTGGCTGCTCGCCCTGAGCACTTAGAGAGACTTAAAGCATTAAGTGCTGAAGGTCGACTTCTGGTTGCAGGCCCCCACCCTGCGATCGATTCTGAAGATCCGGGTGAAGCAGGGTTCACAGGCAGCCTAGTGATCGCTGAATTTGCCTCTCTGGAAGATGCAAAATCTTGGGCAGATGCGGATCCCTACGTCGCCGCTGATGTCTACGCAGAGGTTAAAGTAAAGCCGTACAAAAAAGTTTTACCTTAAATCACATTTTTTCAAATCTTGGTCTACAGTTAAATTAGGGTTAAGACTCGCCCAGTTAATATAGGCATTAAGACTTAACAACAGGTCGAACAAGATAGGAATTAGATAATGAAAAAGATCGCACTCGCTACAAGTATGTTACTAGCTATTGCTAGCGGTTCAGCAATGGCCCATGGCGAAAATGCTGGCTACCTAGTCTCTGCAACCGATGGCTCGTTTGTACGTGACGGTAATGGAAACTGCATCATGACTCCAAACTCAACACTTATGGAGCCGGCTACAGAATGTATGACTGCAGCTCCTGCTGTTGAAGAGGAGATGGCAAAACCAGCAGAACCAAAAATGGTCGAAGTCGATGCCAAACGTAAATTTGCTGTCTACTTTGACTTCAACAGTACCAAAGTGGGCTCACTTAGCAGCGTAATTGATTTTATTAAATCACTTTCATACGTTGAGAGCGTTAAGCTAGTAGGCTACGCAGACCGCATCGGTTCAGACGCTTACAACCAGAAGCTATCACTAGATCGTGCTACCGCTGTTGCATCAGAGCTTAAAGGCGCTGGCGTTACAGATTGGAAACTACGAGTGGATGCTAAAGGTGAAACAGCTCCGGTAGCGAACTGTACTGGCAAAGGCGCTCAACTAATCGCCTGTCTTCGTCCAGACCGCCGTGTCGACATCGAAGTAGCAGGTGAAAAAACTGAGAAGCAGATGTAATCTAAGAGTTACACACGCTTCAAGAGCCGGCGCGTAGCCGGCTTTTTTGTATTTAAGGTATCTGAAGATGTTTAAGACTTTCGCTCTGTTTGCTCTTTTATCCAGCCCCCTAGTCATGGCCAACGACTATGAGCCGCAAAAGGTGGTGTATCACATCAACTATGGGGATGAATCACGCATTGGTCACACCTTCAGCAACATCTCAAATCATATTAATGAATTGGGTGAGGACAGTGTCGAGATCAAAGCGGTTATCCATGGTGAAGCGATCGAATACTTTATGTCGGCAGTTGACGATACCGCTAAACAGGGCGCCATAGATACGCTGAAGTTTATGGGGACAGAGTTTGTCATTTGCGGAAACTCACTGACCGGATACAAAATAGGCTACGACGCACTTTACGATGTCAGTGAAGAGGACGTTGTCAAAGCCGGACTCCCTGAAATCGTCCGACTGCAGCAACAGGGTTATATCTACGTTAGACCCTAGATGCCAACACAAGCTTTAGATACAAAAAAGCCGCTTCAAGTATGAGCGGCTTTCTTATGAGCAGGTGTTAACCCTCTGTCTTGGGAGGTTCTACTCCAAGACGCTGTGCAGCGATGACAGCTTGGGTCCGACTGTGGACACCCAACTTACGAAGAATCGCCGTCACGTGAGCTTTGATGGTGGCTTCAGAAACGTTTAAATCGTAAGCGATCTGTTTATTCAATAGTCCTTCCGTCAGCATCGTCAGTACACGGAACTGTTGTGGCGTCAAAGAGGCAATCGCTTCAGCAAACTTCTGATCCTCGTCTGTAACAAGGTCATCCATTGACTCTTCTAACTCCTCTGGCAACCACTCATCACCTTGAAGAACAGCAACAATCGCTTCTGAAATGGTCTCTAGCGGAGAAGACTTAGGAATAAAGCCTGACGCGCCGTAATCGATCGCACGCTTCATAACATGAGTCTCTTCACTGCCTGAGACGACAATCACTGGAACACCAGGGTGTTGACCACGAAGGAATACCAGACCAGAGAAACCCTGAGCACCTGGCATATGGATATCCAAAAGCACCAAGTCAGCATCACCATGCTCTTCAACGGCATTCTGAACAGACTCAAGAGTATCCGCTTCGATAATCTCCACTCCGGAAACCGCTTGGGAAACCGCCTGTTTCAGCGCTGCACGAAACAGTGGGTGATCATCCGCAATGATAATTTTTTGAGCCAGTTGCATAGTATTCTCCGACAAGCCTAGAAAGGCAGTATAGCGCTTTTTTGTAGGGTATAAGTTAATCGAATAATGGATTAGTTTCCAGTTCAAATGGAAATAAAAAAACCCACGACGAGTCGTGGGTTTTTTAATAAGAGTGTTTAGCTCTTACGATTCATGCGGTTTTCGATCAGGTCATCCACCACACTTGGATCTGCCAAGGTAGAGGTATCACCAAGAGCACCGAAATCGTCTTCCGCAATCTTGCGAAGGATACGACGCATGATCTTACCAGAACGCGTCTTAGGTAGACCGGGTGCGAACTGAATCAAATCCGGTGATGCAATTGGACCAATCTCTGTACGTACCCAGTTACGCAGTGTCACTTTAAGCTCATCAGAAGCTTCCATGCCTTCCTGCAGCGTTACGTAACAGTAGATACCCTGACCTTTAAGATCGTGTGGGTAACCTACCACCGCAGCTTCAGCAACCGCTTCGTGAGCGACCAACGCAGACTCAACCTCTGCGGTACCCATACGGTGACCAGATACGTTGATTACATCGTCTACACGACCAGTGATCCAGTAGTAGCCGTCCTCATCACGACGTGCGCCATCGCCCGTTGTGTAGTAGCCAGAGAAACTAGAGAAGTAAGTCTGACCGAAACGTTCGTGGTCGCCCCAGATTGAGCGAGATTGACCAGGCCAAGAGTCCTTAATGACAAGGTTACCTTCACCTGCACCTTCAATCTCTTTGCCATCGTTATCCAGTAGCGCTGGCTGAACACCGAAGAATGGACGAGTTGCTGAACCCGGCTTAGTCGCTGTCGCACCAGGTAGAGGTACGATCATGATGCCGCCTGTCTCAGTCTGCCACCAAGTATCAACGATTGGGCACTTACCAGCACCCATAACACGGTTGTACCACTCCCAAGCTTCAGGGTTGATTGGCTCACCAACCGAACCTAGCAGTTTAAGAGAGGATAGATCAGAGTCGCCTAGAACATCTTCACCTTTCTGCATCAAGGCACGGATGGCCGTAGGCGCGGTGTAGAACTGGTTAACTTTGTGTTTTTCGATAACGCGACCAAAACGGCTCATGTCTGGGTAGCTTGGAACACCTTCAAACATCAGTGTCGTAGCACCGTTTGCTAGTGGACCGTACACAATGTAGCTGTGACCTGTTACCCAACCCACATCGGCTGTACACCAGTAGATATCACCCTCTTGGTAATCAAAGACGTACTGATGGGTCATTGATGCGTAGACTAGGTAACCACCTGTGGTGTGCTTAAGACCTTTAGGCGCGCCAGTAGAGCCTGAAGTGTAAAGAATGAACAGTGGATCTTCAGCGTTCATCTCTTCAGGTGGGCAATCAGCAGAGGCTTTTGCCATCTCCTCTTCATACCAAACATCACGGCTCTCATGCCAAGCAACATCTTGATCAACGCGGTTTACAACAACCACTTTTTCACAGAACTTAGCTGCACCAGGGTGAGTCAGAGCTTCATCAACGTTCGCTTTAAGTGGAACCGCTTTACCACCACGAAGTGAGAAGTTAGAAGTCACAACCAGTTTAGAGTTAGCGCCTTCTATACGAGCTGCAAGCGCTTCTGGAGAGAAACCACCAAATACAATCGAGTGAACGGCACCAACACGAGCACAAGCCAGCATAGCGACAGCGGCTTCAGGGATCATTGGAAGGTAAAGAGTGACTACGTCACCTTTACTAATACCCTGCGCTTTAAGCACGTTGGCAAACTTACATACACGCTCGTGAAGATCGCGGTAAGTGATCTTTTCATCTTCTTCTGGGTTATCACCTTCCCAGATAATCGCAACCTGATCGCCACGAGTCTCTAAGTGGCGATCCAAACAGTTTGCTGCAACGTTCAACGTACCATCTTCGAACCAACGGATATCAACATTATGAGTATCAAACGATGTGTGCTTAACCTTAGTGAAAGGCTTGATCCAGTCGATACGCTTAGCTTGCTCAGACCAGAACGCATCTGGGTTCTCAACTGACTGCTGGTACATCTCGTTGTATTTAGCTTCATCAGCATGGGCGTTAGCAGCAAACTCTGCAGATACTGGGTAGATCTTATCGCTCATTAGTTCTTTCCCTTAGATTGATTGGGTACGGCAATCATTGCCACACTCTATTTATTAAAGTGCGATATTTATAACCTGAGCTACCCTAAGTCAGAATTAGACATTGGTCTGTTCAAAAGGACTCTTTAGTCTAAGTAATTCAACAGAATCCTATTGCATAGTCGAAATGAGGCTTTAGAATTCACTGCCAGTGCCCCAGTAGCTCAGCTGGATAGAGCAACCCCCTCCTAAGGGGTAGGTCGGACGTTCGAATCGTCTCTGGGGTGCCAGTCTCCTATCTCTCTTTTCACAATGAAAAACAGATTATTTTTACTGATCAATTTGACAGATCCCAGACCCTAAACTATACCTTAAGTCATATGACATAAATGACCCGAAGGACAGTTGTACTGATGAGCTCTTTAGACAATAGCCGATACCTTGATCGGACCGAAGCCGCTAAGATTTTATGCGTGGATGATGAGGAGTTTGTCGTTAACTCGCTTCGCAGGGTGTTACGTTCAAGCCACTACGAAGTTATCGGTTTCACATCGGCACCGGAAGCCCTGAAGTACCTTGAGTCCAATGAAGTTGATCTGATTGTTTCTGACATGCGAATGCCTGAGATGAGAGGTGATGAATTCCTGGCAAAAACCATGTCGATCACACCCAATACGGTTCGTATTCTACTGACTGGTTATTCAGATTTTGATATGACCGTGAGTGCCATTAATGAAGGTAGAATTCACCGCTACATGTCCAAGCCCTGGGACAATAGTGAACTGCTTGCGATCATTAACGAAGAGCTCGTTCAAAAACAACGTGATGATGAGAAACGTAATTACGATGAGCTAGTGAAAAGCCTAACTGCGACTGATCCACTGACCGGTCTACTCAATAGAACGGCTCTGATGGAGCAAGTAGAGGCTCAAGCGATTGTTGGCACGGCCTTGCCAGGCGTTGCACCCTCCTACCTAATTCTCTTAGATGTAGATAATTTTAGCTCTATTGTTGAGTCTGTCGGGCCTCAAACCAGTGAGGACGTTTTAAAATTGGTCGGCAGACTATTAAGCTTTAATCTTCGCTCAGGCGATATCATTTCTCGTACCGAGGACGATGAGTTTGGCATCATGTTGAATCAGTATGCTCCCGAGGACTGTATTAACGGCATTATGGAACGGGTCAGAATGAAACTGGCCTCACGTAGCTATCTAGTGCGAAACCAGAAAGTCGACATACAAATCACTCTAGCAGCCAAGGCAATCGATATCGGTGATGACCCTGAAGAGCTCTATAAAGCAGCGAAAAAAGCGCTGAAATTCGCAAAATCCGAGGGAAAGAATCGCTCAGAAATCGCTGACTAAACGCCTAGTAACAAAAAAGCCCGCTAACAAACATTAGCGGGCTTTTTTTATGGCTTGCTGTCTGAATAGCTGTTAAATATCTTCAGCTTTCGCCGCTGTTCCAACCAACTTATTGATCACTTCGACCAACTCATGATTATCAAACGGCTTATTCAAAATCGCATCGGCTCCCAAATCGATCGCCTTTTGGAGGGCTTCACTGCCCAATGCCGAGATGACCAATATTTTGGTTGAAGCTATTTCTGGAGTTTCGCGAACAAAACTCAGTACATCGTAACCACTTAGGCCCGGCATACTGAGATCCAAGGTCACCAGAATTGGGCGATCTTTCATCAGCTTGGTACCCGCTTGAAAACCATCAGCGGCCACCTCTGCGACTAAACCATGCTTACGTAACACGCGCTGTAATGCACGCGCGATGGCAGGCTCATCATCCACAACAAGAACCTTGCGACTATCTTCCTGCAGTTCAGCAGGAATCGGGATCTCATGCTCAACCAGAAAGGCTAAGAAGTCCTCTACGCGAACTCTGTTATTCCCTCGGCCTGGAAGTTTAAAACCTTTTAAAGCCCCTCGCTCGATCCAACGAATGACGGTTCGTAAATTAACGTCACAAAGCTTAGCGATTTCACCTGTACTGAGCGTCTTCATTCTTCAATTCCTAAAGCGCAGATACTGCCTTTATACTGCGGGTCTATTTTCTTTCTCTATACAAAGCATAGACGATAAAAAATAAAACGAAGTCACTTTTGTAAAAAAAGTTAGAGAATATTCAAAATTCACAATTGTCAGGTAACAAAAAAGCGCCCGAGGGCGCTTTTTATAATGGTTAATAAAGGTTAACCAACAAACTTAATCATGACACCTGCAGCAACCGCAGAGCCAATCACACCGGCTACGTTAGGGCCCATGGCATGCATCAGCAAGAAGTTTTGAGGGTTAGCCTCTAAACCGATCTTATTGGAGACACGAGCAGCCATAGGAACAGCAGAGACACCCGCTGAACCAATAAGTGGGTTGATTGCATTACCACCCTCAAGCTTATTCATCAGCTTAGCCATCAAGACACCTGCAGCTGTACCGATACCAAAAGCAACGATACCAAGAAGCAAAATGCCCAGTGTGTTCATGTCCAGGAATTTATCAGCGCTCAACTTAGAGCCAACCGATAGACCTAGGAAGATCGTCACGATGTTGATTAGAGCGTTCTGTGCTGTATCACTCAGACGGTCCACAACGCCACATTCACGCATCAGGTTACCGAAACAGAACATACCCAATAGTGGGGCTGCATCCGGAAGCAACAGTGCAACAAGAATCAACAGCGCTATCGGGAACATGATCTTCTCAGTCTTAGAGACATGACGAAGCTGGTGCATTGCGATCTTACGCTCTGATTCAGTCGTCAATGCACGCATGATTGGCGGTTGAATCATTGGCACTAGTGCCATGTATGAGTAGGCCGCTACAGCGATCGCACCCAGTAATTGAGGGGCAAGCATGCTGGCAACGTAAATAGCTGTAGGACCGTCGGCACCACCGATGATGCCGATTGCAGCTGCATCTTGAACTGTGAAGTCCATGATACCCATAGCTGAAAGGCCCACAGCACCCAATACCGTTGCAAAGATGCCGAACTGAGCTGCGGCACCCAAGAATAGAGTTTTAGGATTAGCAAGGAGCGGACCAAAATCAGTCATGGCACCAACGCCCATAAAGATCAGTAGCGGAGCAACACCCGAAGCAATAGCTACAGAGTAGAAGTTATAGAGCATACCGTTGCTGTAACCCGAGTCAGCAGCAACCATAGTGGCTGCATGGTGCGTAGACGGATTAGAACCGTGGTAGGCATGCAGTATGTCGTGAGGATCCACACTGGTGATATTCAAAGAAGCAGCCAACCCCTGAAGCACTTCAGGTTTTGCAAAGTGAACCGCATTTTCTACTGCAGAGAACGCGAGCCCAGCCTCGGGAATATTCGCCATGATGCCACCAAAACCGATTGGCACAAGCAGCAGTGGCTCAAAGTTTTTGCGGATTGCCAAAAAGAGCAACAACAACCCCACAACGATCATAGTAATCTGACCGCCTGAGATGTTGTAGATGCCTGAGGCTTCCCACAATTGAAGGATCTTTTCCATTAAACCGTCACCTCAAATTAGGCAAGAGATACCAGAGAGTCGCCAACCTGAACGGCATCGCCCTCTTTAACGTCAACTGAAGTCACTGTACCAGCACGCGCTGCACGAACTTCTGTTTCCATCTTCATCGCTTCCAAGATAACAAGCACATCGCCCTCTTGAACCGCTTGACCAGCAGAGACCTGAACTTTCCAGATGTTACCGGCCAGTGGAGCTGGTACAGCCTCACCTGAACCTGCAGGCGCAGCGGCTGGAGCGGCAGGTGCTGCCGCAGCAGGAGCAACGGCTGTAATATCACCACCTTCAGCTACTTGAACAACGTAGTTCTGGCCATTGACTGTGATTGTGTAAACTTCTGGTCCTGATTTCTTAGGTGCTGACATAGCTAGCGCATCCTCTAAAGTGGGTACTGGTTCAAACGCGTCTGGATTACCGCGATTTTCAAGGAATTTAAGGCCGATCTGAGGGAACAGAGCGTAAGTAAGCACGTCATCAATTTCACGCTCACCCGTTTCTAGCTCAATACCCTTTTCAACTGCGATCTCTTTAAGCTCTGCAACAAGCTTATCCATCTCTGGCTCGAGAAGATCAGCTGGACGGCAAGTGATAGCCTCTGCTCCATCAAGAACTTTAGCCTGAAGCTCAGCATTGTATGGCGCAGGAGCTGCTCCGTACTCACCTTTAAGGATACCCTGAACTTCTTTGGAAATAGTTTTGTAACGCTCGCCAACGAGTACATTGATAACCGCTTGAGTACCAACGATCTGTGATGTTGGTGTCACCAGTGGAATGTAACCAAGATCTTCACGTACTCGTGGGATCTCAGCCAACACTTCATCAAACTTATCCGCTGCGCCCTGCTCTTTAAGTTGACTCTCCATGTTGGTCAACATACCACCAGGAACCTGAGCCACTAGAATGCGGCTGTCAGTACCACGCAGTGAGCCTTCAAATTTAGCGTACTTCTTACGAACTTCACGGAAGTAGGCTGCAATCTCTTCAAGTGCTTCTAGGTTTAGGCCGGTATCACGGTCTGTACCTGCTAGAGCCGCTACTACAGACTCTGTTGCTGTATGACCGTAGGTCATCGACATTGAGGAAATCGCTGTATCAACACGATCAATGCCCGCTTCAACTGCTTTTAGGATGGTCATATCAGACAGACCTGCCGTTGCGTGAGCATGAAGCTGAACTTCAAGACCCGTCTGAGCTTTCAGACGAGATACAAGGTCAAACGCACCGTAAGGGGTCAAAATGCCTGACATATCTTTGATGTTGATTGAATCAGCACCCATGTCTTCAAGGGTCTTAGCGTAATCCACCCACATGTCGATGGTGTGAACTGGGCTAGTAGTGTAAGAGATCGTACCCTGAGCGTGTTTGCCAGTCGCTTTAACGGCCGCAATCGCTTTCTCAAGGTTACGAGGGTCATTCATCGCATCGAAGATACGGAATACGTCGATACCGCTCTCTGCTGAACGCTCAACAAAACGCTCGACCACATCATCACCGTAGTGGCGGTAACCTAATAGGTTTTGACCGCGCAGTAGCATCTGCTGGCGAGTGTTTGGCATTGCTGCTTTAAGTTGGCGAATACGATCCCAAGGATCTTCACCTAGATAACGAATACATGAGTCAAAAGTGGCACCACCCCAACTCTCTAGCGACCAGTAGCCAATCTTATCTAGCTTCTCAGCAATAGGAAGCATGTCATCGAGGCGAAGACGAGTCGCAAACAATGATTGGTGCGCATCACGTAAAACTACATCCGTGATACCAAGAGGCTTATTTGCATCAGACATAAACTTAAGTTCTCTCTTGTTAAAAGGCAGTGCCTAAAATTACTTACGGTATTTATGAACCGCTGCCGACAATACAGCCAACAACTCATCATTGTTGCCTGCAGCTTGAGGCGCAGACGCTTTGGCTTTTGGCTCTACAATCGGTTCTGGCAAAAACTTGTTTACCAGCTTAGACATCAATGTAGTGACAATGACCAGCAGCGTAAGGAATACGAAAACGAACCCCATACCATAGACCATAAGGTTGAGGCCTTCTGATATCAGACTATTCATCTACTCTACTCCAATAAAAATAATTCAAAGGGCTTGGCATAATCCTTGGATCTATGCGCAAAGTAACCCCTACCCAACAGCATAGGGAACAGTTATCCCATAGCCCCGCAGCCATATCAAGCCCACTTTGTATGTAGTGAATTTACAAAAAAGGTCGTTTTTTTAACTTACCAGTCAACTTACGAATGAAGCTGCAGTGTTTACGCACTCTGTAACGGCGTATAAGTGTTAGTTTCGGAATAACTTTCATTGCGACTAAAGAATGAGAAAGTCTCAATTTGTTTTAAGGTGGGTAGTGGAGATGGTGGCCTGCGTTTTAGTCGAACGAGCACGTTGACTCGGCTGGACACGTCAAGTTCAAAAAAAATGCCACCCTAAAGGTGGCATTTCTTTTGAATATGGCGCGCCCGGCACGATTCGAACGTGCGACCGCCTGGTTCGTAGCCAGGTACTCTATCCAGCTGAGCTACGGGCGCTGAAGTATTGCGTGATTCTGAAATGGCGCGCCCGGCACGATTCGAACGTGCGACCGCCTGGTTCGTAGCCAGGTACTCTATCCAGCTGAGCTACGGGCGCTTATTTCAGATGTTGGTCGATGAAAACACTAAAGAAGTGAAAACTCAAGATTGGCGCGCCCGGCACGATTCGAACGTGCGACCGCCTGGTTCGTAGCCAGGTACTCTATCCAGCTGAGCTACGGGCGCTTAATCTTGATGGCGGAGCGAGAGGGATTCGAACCCTCGATACGCGTAAACGTATACACCCTTAGCAGGGGTGCGCCTTCAGCCACTCGGCCACCGCTCCTGATCAACGGCGCGTATAGTACAAGAGAGGTGACTAAAGTTAAACCCTAAAAGGGAAAAACTTACGACTTTCCGCTATTTTCCTGCTCTTTTTCATCCAAGATCCTTTGGTAGATCTCTTCACGATGAATGGAAACATCTTTTGGTGCATTCACACCGATTCGCACCTGATTACCTTTGACACCAAGAACAGTGACACTGATATTGTCACCAATCATTAGAGTTTCACCAACTCGCCTTGTCAGTATTAGCATCAGCTTCTCCTAAATCCATTTAAGATAGGCGACCAAGTGATCGCCATGTGCGAATCCAATTATGCTAGATAGCGATTATTCAGCGACGCTGTCTGCTTGATCGAGTTCAAACGCACTGTGCAGTGCACGAACCGCTAGCTCCATATACTTCTCTGAGATTACTACAGAGACCTTGATCTCGGAAGTTGAGATCATCTGAATATTGATATTCTCTTTAGCCAGGGTTGTGAACATATTGCTTGCAACGCCTGCGTGAGAACGCATACCCACACCCACGATAGAGACTTTAGCAATCTTATTGTCGCCTTTCACTTCACGCGCACCTAGCTCGTTAGCCGTCTCTTCAAGGATAACCAAGGCTTTATCGTAATCATTACGGTGTACTGTGAATGTAAAGTCGGTAGTCTGATCGGCTGCTACGTTTTGAACGATCATATCTACTTCGATATTGGCAGACGAGACAGGACCTAGGATACGTGATGCAATACCTGGAAGGTCAGGCACACCCAACACCGTCAGTTTTGCTTCGTCACGGTTAAACGCGATGCCTGAAATAATTGGATTTTCCACGCTATCAGTTTCCTCTGTAGTAATAAGTGTACCGCCACCATCTTGGAAGCTAGACAATACACGTAATGGAACATTGTATTTACCTGCAAATTCAACCGAGCGAATCTGCAAAACCTTTGAACCGAGACTGGCCATCTCTAGCATCTCTTCAAAGGTGATTTTATCGAGACGACGGGCACCTTCTACCACGCGCGGGTCTGTCGTGTAGACGCCGTCGACATCCGTGTAGATCTGACACTCATCAGCTTTTAAAGCAGCCGCCAGAGCAACACCCGTTGTATCAGAGCCACCGCGACCTAGGGTCGTGATATTGCCGTCATCATCCATGCCCTGGAAGCCAGCTACAACTATGACGTTACCTTCATCAAGATCTGAACGCATTTTGCTGGTATCGATGCTTTGGATACGCGCTTTGGTGTGTGAGCTATCAGTATGGATACGGACCTGACCGCCAGTGTAAGACTTCGCACCTAGACCACGCTTTTTCAGAGCCATAGAGAGCAGTGAAATCGTCACCTGCTCACCCGTTGATACCAAAACATCGTATTCACGTGGATCTGGATTATCAGTGATATCTTTAGCAAGACCGATAAGACGATTGGTCTCACCGCTCATAGCAGAGACAACCACGACAATGTCGTGCCCCTGATCCTTAAATCGTTTTACTTTGTCAGCGACTGCTTCAATACGCTCTACTGAACCTACTGAGGTACCGCCATACTTTTGTACAAATAAAGCCATCTATCTCTATTTCCAATTAACGCTGCACGATTAAAGTGCAGCTCTAACTAATTCGGGTACCGCAGCAATCGCCTGAGGAAGAGCCGCTATATCGGTGCCACCGCCCTGAGCCATATCAGGTCGACCACCGCCTTTACCGCCAAGTTGAGTGGCAAGCTCACGAATCAGATCACCCGCTTTTACTTGACCAGTAAGGTCTTTCGTCACACCCGCGACAAGGCTAACCTTTTCTCCATCGTGCGCTGCAAGCACAACCACACCCCTGCCCAACTTATTCTTAAGCTGATCCAGCATGTCGCGAAGCGATTTAGGGTCAACACCTTGAACTTCTGTTGCCAAAACCTTGATACCGTTGATCTCAAGCGCCGACGAGAGCAACTCACCACTCTGGGCAGCCGCCAGTTTTGCATTCAATCGTTCAATCTCTTTCTCAAGGGAACGGCTACGTTCGTTCAATGCTTGGAATTTCTCTAGCAGTGAATCTCGAGAACCTTTAACCATTACGCCGAGTTCACCCAGTAGTGACTCACTCTCTTCAAACCAGTTGAGAGCAGCAAGACCGGTAATCGCCTCGATACGACGCACGCCTGATGCAATACCCGACTCAGAGACAATCTTCATCATACCGATATCACCCGTACGAGAAGCATGAGTACCACCACAAAGCTCTACTGAGAAGTCGCCACCCATGGATAGAACACGTACTTCATCATCGTACTTTTCACCAAATAGGGCTTGAGCTCCGCGCTCCTTCGCAGCATCAATCGCCATGATTTCGGTTTCTACTGACGTATTTGCACGAATCTGTTCATTGACCATCTGCTCAACGGTTTTGAGCTCTTCGTCAGTAACCGCTTCAAAGTGTGAGAAGTCAAAACGGAGACGTTCATCATTACACAGCGAGCCTTTCTGCTGCACATGCTCTCCGAGCACGCGACGAAGCGCTTCATGTAAAAGGTGCGTAGCTGAGTGGTTAAGAGCCGCAGCTTGACGACGAGCTTTGTCAACCAGTGCGTTAACTTGGTCTCCGACCTTTAAAACGCCCTCAGTCACAGAGCCGTGATGGACATGGCTCTTACCCTCTTTTGTACAGTTTGCCACATCAAACGTACCGCTATCCCAAACCAGCTGACCAGTATCACCGACCTGACCACCCGATTCAGCGTAGAAAGGTGTACGAGTCATAACCACAAGACCGGACTCTCCAGCAGATAGCTCTGTGACTGATTCGCCCTCTTTGAAGATCGCTTCAATCTCAACACGATCTTCCAGAAGCTCATAACCAGAGAACTCGGTAACGCCATCGATCTCTAGCTTATCGTTGTAATCCACATTGAAAGATCCTGATGCACGAGCGCGCTCACGCTGATCAGCCATTGCTGCTTCAAAGCCTTCCATGTCAATGGTCAGTTCACGCTCGCGCGCAACGTCGGCGGTCAAGTCAACCGGGAAACCATAAGTGTCATAGAGTTTGAATACTGCTGAGCCAGGAACGACCGTACCCTGAAGATTTGCAATCTCCTCTTCAAGAAGTGCCAGTCCTTTGTCTAGGGTACGAGCAAACTGCTCCTCCTCTTTAAGAAGCACTCGCTCAACCTGTTCCTGCATTTTTGCAAGCTCAGGATAGGCTTCGCCCATCTCTTTAACTAGGGGCGCAACCAATTTGTAGAAGAAGGTTCCTTGAGCACCGAGTTTATTACCGTGACGAATGGCGCGGCGCATAATACGACGAAGAACATAGCCACGCCCTTCGTTTGAAGGCGTCACGCCATCAGTGATTAAGAATGAACATGAACGGATATGGTCAGCGATTACGCGAAGTGATTTGTTATCGCGATCCTTGGTACCAATTACTTCAGCTGTCGCTGCAAGTAGGTTTTGGAACAGATCAATTTCGTAGTTCGAATGAACGCCCTGCATAACGGCAGCAATACGTTCAAGACCCATACCGGTATCAATTGAAGGGCGCTCTAGCGGTGTCATTTCACCATCAGCAGAACGGTTGTACTGCATAAAGACAACGTTCCAGATCTCGATGTATCGATCCCCATCTTCCTCTGGGCTTCCTGGTGGGCCACCCCAAACATCAGGACCATGATCGAAGAAAATCTCTGTACATGGACCACAAGGACCTGTATCACCCATCGCCCAGAAGTTATCTTCATCAAGCTTAGAGAAACGCTCTGGGTCGATACCCATGGTCTCTTTCCAGATACGTTCTGCCTCATCATCACTGTGGTGAACGGTTACCCATAGACGCTCTTTTGGAAGACCCAAGGTTTCCGTTAAGAAGGTCCAAGCAAATCGAATGGCATCTTCTTTAAAGTAATCGCCAAAGCTGAAGTTACCCAACATTTCAAAGAAAGTGTGGTGACGAGCAGTGTAGCCTACGTTCTCTAGGTCATTGTGTTTACCACCGGCACGAACACAACGTTGCGAGGTTGTTGCTCGAGAGTAGTTGCGTTTATCGCTACCCAGGAATACGTCTTTAAACTGAACCATACCTGCGTTGGTGAAAAGCAGTGTGGCATCGTTGCCAGGGATCAGTGGGCTTGAAGAAACCACCTCATGTCCCTGACTAGCAAAATAGTCCAGAAATGCGTTTCGAATTTCAGCACTGGTCATCTTTTTCATAGAATCAGCCGAGTCTCTATCATCTTAAATTGACACCAAAATAGCCGTACCTAAATTGATACAGGTACAACCTTGGCAAAATAGCGGATAAGTATATACAAACTAGAGTGAAACTCGTAGGGGGTAGTGCGGGGGAATTGACCAAATTAACGGTGATTAGTCGTAATCGGGATCACTATTTTGATAACGAAATGCGTATTCGATTTCACCATAGTTGAAACCACGTCCAGCCATATGTCTAAACCATTTTGCTTTCACTTTCATATCTTCAGGAGGCTCTTCACCAAATTTGCGTTTTAGATACTCAAGCGCGACCTGCTTGGGATCGTCTTTGCGACTATCTAATAACTCTTCGATTAATTGCTTAGAAATTCCTTTACGACTCAGATCGAAAGCTATTTTCTTACCACCTTGCCCATGATCGGATTTCACTCGAATGTAGCTCTCTGCAAAGCGGCTATCAGATTGATACCCCTCTTCAACAAGGTAAGTTAACACCCTCTCTATGAGTTCAGGTTTTTCACATCTTTTTGCAAGACGCTCACGTAATTGACTCTGCGAATACTCTTGCCTAGCCAAATAACTGAAGGCAAAGGACCTTAGCTCGGATTCTGTTTCTATAGGTCTCTTTTGTCGTTTTTGCATAGAAATAAAAAAGGGGCCGAAGCCCCTCTATTCTGTGATTAAAATTCTAACTCTGCATTAGTTTCAGAACCTTCATCACCTTTTTCAGGCTTGGCTGGTACAGATAGCAACTCTTTACGAATTTGTGACTCAATTTCGTTAGCGATCTCTGGATTTTCTTCCAGGAACTTGGCTGCATTCGCTTTACCCTGCCCGATCTTATCGCCATTGTATGCGTACCAAGCACCACTCTTATCAATCAGCTTTTGCTGCACACCTAGGTCGATTACTTCGCCCATGTGATAGATACCTTTGCCGTACATAATCTGGAATTCTGCTTGGCGGAATGGCGGAGCAACTTTGTTTTTAACAACTTTTACACGAGTCTCGTTACCGATAATCTCATCACCCTGCTTCACCGCACCAGTTCGGCGAATATCCAAACGAACTGAAGAGTAAAACTTAAGCGCATTACCACCCGTAGTCGTTTCAGGGTTACCAAACATGACACCGATTTTCATTCGAATCTGGTTGATGAAGACTAGCAAACAACCTGACTGTTTAACGGTACCCGTCAGTTTACGAAGTGCTTGAGACATCAAGCGTGCTTGCAAACCGACGTGCGAATCACCCATATCACCTTCGATTTCAGCTTTAGGCGTCAATGCAGCAACCGAATCGACAATGATCACATCAACAGCGCCCGAGCGAGTTAGCATGTCGGTAATTTCAAGTGCTTGTTCACCTGTGTCCGGCTGAGAAACAAGAAGCGAGTCGACATCAACACCAAGTTTCTCAGCATAAATCGGATCTAAAGCGTGTTCAGCATCCACGAATGCACAAGTTTTACCCTGCTTTTGAGCTTCAGCTATCACTTGCAGGGTTAGTGTTGTTTTACCAGAGGACTCTGGACCGTAGATCTCTACAACACGTCCGTAAGGAAGACCGCCTATACCTAGGGCAATATCCAATCCTAGTGAGCCAGTTGAAACTGCAGGGATAGCCTCACGAGGCTGCTCACCCATGCGCATGACTGCGCCTTTACCGAACTGTCGTTCTATTTGTGAGAGTGCTGCGTCTAATGCTTTCTTACGATTCTGATCCATGAGAAATTCCTTGAGCTGTCTACTGGCTAACTACTGTATTAATAACCAGTATTAAAGCACAGGTAAAAAATATGTCAAACAGGAATACGAAAATAATTTCACAAACGCTCTAAGAGCCCCGTAATAGCTGCATTTATGGTCGCCTGCCGAATTACGGAACGATCTCCATCGAACTTAAAACAGCGCGCTTCTGACTGTTTATTAGGTATCTTCCAGGCAATCCATACAGTACCGACAGGCTTATCTTTACTACCACCAGTGGGACCAGCTATACCAGTCACAGCGACCGCCAAATCCACGCCCTCTTGATTTGCCGCCCCTTCAGCCATCGACTTAGCAACGGGCTCACTTACTGCACCCCACTGATCAATCAATTCGTTTGGAACACCCAATAAACGCTGCTTAGCTTCATTGGAGTAGGTAACTAGACCACTATCAAACCACTGTGATGAGCCCGATATATCAGTGAGCGCCTGAGCAATACCACCGCCGGTGCAAGACTCTGCCGTCGCCATCATTAATCGTGCATCAATCAGCTTTTTAGCCAACAGATCAATTTGCTTATTCATCACTCTTCACAGTCAAAGCTTTCATTAAAATTTATTGTTCTCGTCACTCGATAATCAAACAGATTCAAGTAGAATCTGATCTTTAGCTCGCTTTAATAATTGTAAATTTTATGTCCAATAGTCCACAAGATCTTTCCCAGCACACGCCAATGATGCAACAGTATTTACGCATCAAAGCCGATCACCCACATGAATTTCTGTTCTATCGCATGGGGGATTTTTATGAGCTTTTTTACGACGATGCTAAACGAGCTGCCGAGCTGTTGGACATTTCGCTAACTGCACGTGGCAAATCGGGCGGTGAGCCCATTCCAATGGCCGGAGTCCCTTTTCATTCAGCCGAGGGCTACGTCGCCAGGCTGGTTAGACTGGGTGAGTCCGTTGTCATCTGCGAGCAAGTAGGTGATCCAGCCACCAGCAAGGGGCCGGTTGAGCGTCAAGTTGCTCGAATCATCACACCTGGCACATTGACAGACGAGGCGTTTCTAGAGGAGCGTCGTGATAATCTTTTAGCCGCCATTTATGAACATAAAAATCGATATGGCCTAGCAGTACTGGACATTAGCGCAGGTCGCTTTCATGTCTCTGAACTCGACACTTCAGCATTCGCACACTCCGAAATCGAGCGACTAAAGCCTGCAGAGCTGCTTGTCTCAGATGAGCTTGCTGAGCAAGAGTGGATCCAGTCGCTTCGTGGTCTTGGCCTGAGGCGCCAGCCACCTTGGGCGTTTGAGATTGAGACCGCACATCGAATCCTAAACGAGCAATTCAAAACTCGAGACCTAGTGGGGTTTGGCTGTGAAGGCATGTCACTTGCTGTTGCGGCGGCTGGCTGTTTAATGCAATACGCTAAAGATACTCAGCGAAGCGCTCTACCCCACATCAACAGTTTAATCGTAGATAAGGGTAACGAGGCGGTTCATATCGACGCCGCTACACGTAAAAATCTTGAGATCGATGTCAACCTCAATGGTGGTAGCGAGCAAACCCTGGTCTCTGTTTTAGATAGAACTAAGACACCTATGGCTGCCAGAATGCTGCGCCGATGGCTGCACAGACCCCTTCGTAATATCACTGCTCTACAAGAACGACAGCAAGCCATCCAATGGATGCTGGATCAGTTCCGTTTTGAAGCCTTTGACGATGTCATGCGCTCAATTGGCGATATAGAGCGAATTCTGTCACGTGTTGCTCTGCGCTCAGCTCGACCAAGGGATCTAGAGCGTCTCAAATTGGCACTGAATGCGCTACCAGACATCCAAGAATTACTGACAGATTGCGAAGGCAATCGACTCATCCACCTCAAACAGGCTGTCTCTTCCTTTCCGGATCTAGCCTCGCTTTTGAGCCGAGCTATTAAAGTGAATCCTCCCGTTGTCATTCGTGAAGGCGGTGTCATTTCCAGTGGCTACGATGCTGAGCTTGATGAGCTTCAGGGCCTGAGTGAAAACGCAGGTAGCTATCTAATTGACCTCGAGGAACGTGAACGAGTTCGCACAGGCATCGCCACACTTAAGGTTGGCTACAATCGCGTGCACGGCTACTTTATTGAGGTCGGTAAAGCCCAACAGTTTGAACCTCCAGTAGAGTATCAACGCCGTCAGACTCTTAAGAACGCAGAGCGTTTTATAACACCGGAACTTAAAGAGTTTGAGGATAAAGCACTTAGCGCGAAAAGCCGTGCATTGGCCCGCGAAAAAGCCCTCTATGATGAGCTGCTCGATCTACTTGCCGAACAGCTTACTCCTCTTCGTTCATCAGCCGAGGCACTGGCAGAGTTAGATTTGCTACGCAACCTCGCTGAACGCGCCTCTACTTTGGAATACAGCTGCCCAGCTTTGATTAATTCGGCTAGTTTAAGGATTACTGAAGGTCGCCACCCTGTTGTTGAACAGGTGTTAGACACGCCCTTTGTCGCCAACAATGCCGAACTCAATTCAGAACGACAGATGCTGATGGTGACCGGTCCAAATATGGGTGGTAAATCCACCTATATGCGACAAATAGCCATCATTACCTTAATGGCTCAGATTGGCTCCTTTGTTCCGGCCAGCAGCGCGGAAATTGGCATCGTCGATCAAATCTTCACTCGAATGGGTAGCTCCGATGACCTGGCGGGCGGACGCTCTACCTTCATGGTTGAGATGACCGAAACGGCTAACATACTGCATAACGCAACAGAGCGCTCTTTAGTTCTAATGGATGAGGTAGGAAGAGGCACAAGTACATTTGATGGCCTATCACTTGCATGGTCCGCAGCAGAGTATTTAGCTAAAGAGTGTAAGGCTCTGACGCTATTCGCAACCCACTATTTTGAACTAACACAACTATCAGAGCTTATTGACGGCGTCGTCAATGTGCACTTAACGGCTGTTGAACATAACGACCATATTGTCTTTATGCATGAGGTCCAAGAGGGGCCTGCAAGCCAGAGTTACGGTCTGCAAGTTGCTCAATTGGCAGGTGTACCTCGCTCAGTGATTCAAAGTGCCCGATCAAAACTGATTCAGCTCGAAGAGGGGAGCCAATCTCAACCTCTTACTTCAACCAGCCTCAAAACAGCTGGAGCGGCATCACCACAACAAAACGATCTCTTTATCGCTCCTATTCCATCTGAGAGCGACTTAAAGTTAAAAGCATTGGATCCTGACTCACTCACACCTAGAGAGGCATTGGACCTAATCTATGAGCTCAAACAGTTAGTTGAGAAATACTGATCCGCTTAATCTATACTCAATAGAAAGCTGATGGGAGGTAACACATGACGTTTATCGTGACCGAAAACTGTATCAAGTGTAAGTATACGGATTGTGTCGATGTGTGCCCCGTGGATTGTTTTTACGAAGGCCCCAATTTCTTAGTGATACATCCTGATGAGTGTATCGATTGCGCACTGTGCGAACCTGAATGCCCTGCTCAAGCTATTAAACATGAGGATGACCTTCTCCCACAGGAGGATATCTACTACAAACTCAATGCCGAACTGAGTGAGCAGTGGCCAAACATCCGTTACCGGAAGGCACCACTCTCTGATGCTGAAGAGTGGAATGGAAAAACCGACAAGCTAGCGTTACTAGAGCGTTAGCTACAGCCTAAACAGCGAATCGACGTTAAGACCATTCTCTAAACAGATCGCTCTAAGCTTTTTGAGTCCTTCCACCTGAATCTGTCGTACCCTTTCGCGAGTCAGGCCGATTTCATTACCCACCATTTCCAGGGTCTGAGCATCAAAACCACGCAAGCCGAAGCGTCGAGAGATAACCTCGCAATGTTTTTCTGGAAGCGTGCCTATCCAATATTCTAGATTCTTGTGAAGGTCTTCATCGGCGTTATGGTCATCGGGGGACTTAACATTTTCATCCGAAATGACTTCCGTTAGCGATCGACCATCCTCTGTTGCCACAATATCCAAAGACCCAACGCGTTGATTCAACCGCATAATCTTTTCAACATTCTCCAGAGGCTCATCTAGATGACGAGCCACATCTTCTGGGGTCGGCTCACGATCCAGTGTAAGAGAGAGCTCACGTGCAACGCGAAGATAGTTGTTCAACTCTTTAAGAATATGGATGGGTAGACGTATGGTTCGCGTCTGGTTCATGACCCCACGTTCAACCGCTTGGCGAATCCACCAAGTGGCATAGGTGGAAAAACGAAAGCCTTTTTCAGGGTCAAACTTTTCTACTGCACGAATAAGTCCAAGATTACCCTCTTCAACGAGATCCATCAGTGATAAGCCGCGATTTTGGTAACGACGCGCAATGTTAACCACCAACCTCAGATTAGCCTCGATCATTCGCGCACGGGATTTCATGCACCCCTCTTGTTGGATCGCTCTACCCAAAGATTTCTCTTCATCGGGCGTCAACAGCGAGGCAGCACCAATTTCATTGAGGTAGAGTTGGGTCGAGTCCAGCTGAACTGCTGAGATTAAATCTTCATGAGCGACACCGTCTTTACCACGACGAGAGTCGACGACTGTCTCATGCTCATTTTGATTATTATTCTGTTCGCCATCTAAAAGATCTAAATCATCTGACAACTCATCATTGAACTCAATCTTGCTGTCTGAATTCATACTGCACTCACTTCATCAAGCTATTGGGTGAGGGCTTGTTGAAACGTTCGGGCTATCGTTTGGGTAGATAGCGCAACGGATCAACCGGCTTACCGTCTTTTCGAATCTCAAAGTGAAGCATGGGAACCGTTGCTCCGCTGCTTCCAAGCTCAGCAATCACTTGCCCCGCTTTTACCTGCTGATTCTCTTTAACCAGAATTTTACTGTTGTGCGCATAGGCACTCAAAAACTCTTGGCTATGACTGATAATGACAAGATTTCCGTATCCTAGCAAACCGCTGCCGGCATATACCACCTGCCCAGGTGCTGCTGCTTTAACTGCATCACCCAGTTTGCCAGAGATATCCAAACCTTTATTGCCACCCTCTTTAGCTGAATACCTAGCAAGAATCTTGCCAGAATGTGGCCAACCCCAAGAAAAATTTGTCACGACTGGCGCAACTCTCTTTTTAGGTGATGGGGTTTTGTTGACTGATTGCTTAGCAACCGCTCTAGAGGGGGGCTTTGAAGGAGTAGCAACAGGGCTGCCTTGAGTTTTTAAAACCTGGCCGGCGTATATTAGATCTTTATCTTTAATGCCATTGATTGCGGCCAATCTTCTGTGATCGATCCCTAATTTAAAGGCGATACCAATCAAAGTATCACCCGATCGAACACGATACTCACCCGCACCGATGGTGGGTCGCTGAAGACCTAGTGACTGATCTGAAACTGGGGCATACCCTGTGCTGCAAGCAGAGAGAAGTAGCGCAAATGCAAGTAAAGCAGTGAGCCGCAAACAGTTAGCCTCTCGATGGCAGTCTATCGATTAACAGAACAACCGCTAAGCCAAACAGCATCAATAGAATGGCCAACACTAATTGAGATGGTTCACCCGTAAGATCTGTAAAGGCTGTTGGGGTAACATTCTGCTCCACGAGCGGCACCTGATGCCCTTTAGAGTTGATGGTGTAAGAGAGTGTGTACTTCCATGGCCACACCTTATTGAGTGAACCCAGCAAAAAACCTGACAACAGCGCTAAAGTCATTGAGCGATAATGATTGAAAGCCCAACTCAATACTCGAGAAAACGCCAATAAACCAGAGGCCGCACCAGCGGCAAACAGTGCGATAACAGCAAAATCAAACTCTTTAATCGCTGTCAGAATGGTCGTATACATCCCTAATAGAAGCAGAATAAAGCTACCTGAGATACCTGGAAGAATCATGGCACAGATGGCAATCATCCCTGCAAAAAAGACCATCAGCGCCGAATCAGGCACACTACTGGGCGACATGGAGGTCAACAAATAGGCCAACACCGCGCCAAGAACAAAGACGGACATCCGATTGGCGCACCAACCTGCAACATGACGAGCCACACTCCATGTTGACGCAAGAATCAAACCAAAGAAGAACGACCACAACAGAACCGGGTACTCGTCTAGGAGAAACAGAACCGTCTTCGCCAATAAGATGATACTGAGCGCGATACCGGCTACAAGGACCAACAAGAAGGTTCCGTTAACCTGTTTCCAGGCAGCCACTAAGCCTTTCTTAAAAAGAACATTCAGTGCTTTCAAATCGAAGCGACGAATCGAGTGAATGAGCTCTTCATAGATACCGGTAATGAAGGCAATAGTTCCACCTGAAACACCAGGAACAGCATCAGCCGCACCCATCAACATCCCTTTCAATAACAACTTAAAATATTGAAACGCTGTGCGCTGCTTATTTAAATGATCCATTGTCTATTAACTTACCAACCCATTGAGTAGAGGAACAAACTTAACCGGCTCTATCACTTTGGTCTCAAAATGCGAATCACTGCGTCGCAAAATGCGAACCAGTTTTTGCTCTTCATCTCCAACAGGGGCCACTAAAACGCCACCCACCTTCAATTGCTTCTTCAAAGATTCGGGAATAACTGAGGGGGCTGCCGTTACCATAATGGCATCAAACGGTGCCTCATGCTCGAGCCCCATTCCACCATCAGTGTGAAAAAGAGAGACATTACTCAATCCCAAGTAGCCCAGTACAGATGCAGCTCGCTCTTGTAACGGAAGAATTCTTTCTACACTGAAAACCTGCTGACAGAGCTGAGCAAGAACTGCTGTCTGATAGCCAGATCCCGTGCCAACTTCTAACACCTTATCTTTAGCACCAAACTCCAACAGCAACTCGCTCATTCTAGCGACAGTGTAGGGTTGAGAGATGGTTTGGTTATATCCAATTGGCAGCGCGGTGTCTTCATAGGCTTTATGCGATAGCGCTTCATCAATGAAGAGATGACGGGGCGTTTCAACGATCGTCTCTAATACCGCTTTATCGGTGATCCCTTGATCCTGCAAGCGATTGAGAAGCCTCTCTCTTGTTCGGCGTGAAGTCATTCCGATCCCTTCACGTAAAAGCTGTTGGGACACTATTACTGCTCCAACCAATCAGCCACCTGATCAAGATCAGAGTAGCGAGTCATATCCAGCTGCAGAGGGGTGACCGCAACATAGCCATTTTCAACCGCATAGAAATCGGTACCTTCAACACGATCTTTGGCTTCACCGACGGCGGCAATCCAATAGCGAGTTCGACCTCGTGGGTCTTGAGTAGGTAGTGGCGGTTCGCCAGCACTGCGGTGGCCCAAACGGGTAATTTGCACACCCTTTAATTGATCCATAGGGAGATCAGGAACATTCACATTAATGACGGTTCTCGGTGCAACCTTCAAGGATTCAATATTCGCGACCAGATCAGCCACTACCTGTGCGGCCGTTTCATAGTGTTTAGGGTGAAAATTGCAGGTCGATACTGCTATAGGTGGTAGTGTCAAATGACGACCTTCGGTTGCCGCAGCCACGGTACCTGAATAGACAATATCGTCACCCAAGTTTGCACCCGCATTGATACCGGAAACGACGATATCAGGGATATCACCATCTGAGAAAATCCCAGAAACCCCTAAATGCACACAATCGGTTGGCGTTCCATCGACTCCAAAATAACCACTACTATGCACAATTGCATCAAGAGGACGATCCAAGGTTAACGAGTTACTAGCACCGCTTCTATTACGATCAGGTGCTACAACCGTACAGCGGTGACCTGCCTCTTTTAGACGTTCAGCAAGAACCCGCAACCCCGGTGCGTAAACACCATCATCATTGGAAACCAAAATATGCATCTAGTTATCTCTTATCTATTATTGGCTCAATCCTAAGTGGAAAGGGTTACCAGACACACAGCTCACGCAAAACACTCGTGGCAAACGAGCCTGATGGAAGAGAGAAACTGAGTTTTACGACCTGCTCTTCTAGCACTTCCACATGCAAATCTCTTGGGACCAATCGCATACTGCGACGCTCTTGTCTAAGCCCAAGCGTTTCCAACCCCTCAGATATTTGAGGATACCCCGCGACGACCGACTTTTCTATCATCTGAGCCTTATCCAGGGAGTATAATTCGCCTTTACCCCACATCGGCGCAGTCAAATGCAGATCGCACTGATCGAAACGGGCTTTTTGATCAGGATCATTAGCGTCGTAACGATGAACTTTTTGCGTGAAGTCTTCGATCAAGACATCCCCATCGAGAGGGCTATCCCAGGTGCCTTGATCTATACGAGTGGAGATCACTCGATTGAATAGATAGGAACGCAGTGCCGAAATGTACATGCTGCGTTTGTTGCGCTGACGTTCAACCAACTCACCCGACAGGATAGCCAATCCTGAGTGAAGATTACCGAACGACTGACCAAATCGCTGCTCACCAAAGTAGTTAGGAACCCCTGATTCAAGAGAAGTCGCTTTATGCAGAAGTCGATTTACATCAGAGACCTCTCTGAGGGTAATCTCAAATCGGTTACCCTTAAGATGACCGAGTTTAATCTTGCGACGATGTTTACTCGACTTGAGAACATTGATTGTATCACCGCCGAATAACGCCCAGTTAAGCACACGTCGAGATCCGGGCAGATGGACACTGAACCACTGCTCAGTTACGGCATGGCGATCTTTTTTACCTGCGTAGGCCACATCTCTGGGGCTGACCTGGCAGAAGTTAGCTAACTGACGCGCCACCCAATCGGTGTTTTCACCGCGTTTCTGAATGTATAGGTAGTGATGTTCGCCTTCACCCTCTGGTTCATACCCCAAATCTTCAACAACACGAAAATCTTCTGGTGCAGAACGGAGCTGTGCATTCACATCGGGTTGGCCGTTCAAATAGCTAAAGGGCTCTACAACAAATTCAGTCACTATCCATCTCCGATGGTGTCAAAGGCTTAACCACCTGATAAAAAGTTTCCTCTTTACCGATCATTCCCATTTCAGATCGAGCTCTCTCTTCGAGTGCTGACAAGCCGCGTTTTAGATCTTGCACTTCAGCTTCCAGCTCTGAGTTTCGCTCCAAAAGCCTCTGATTAATCTGGCGCTGCTCTTCAATATCGCTCTGTACCTGCCAAATCTGAGGCAAGCTTGGTTCTCCGAACCAGAGTCGATACTGAAGCGCCACTGCCATTAGGAGCAGAATTAACCAAAACCAACGCAAGCTATTTTTCTCCACAAAAAAAGGGCCTAAGGCCCTTTTATATCATGTTTCTATTAACCCTGGCCTTTAATCTCAACTAGGCCTCGGTATGCTGCTTCAGCACCCAACTCCTCTTCGATACGAATGAGGCGGTTGTACTTAGCAACACGGTCCGAGCGACAAAGTGAACCGGTCTTAATTTGTCCAGCTGCTGTGCCCACTGCAAGGTCAGCAATGGTTGTATCTTCAGTTTCGCCAGAACGGTGTGAGATGACTGCCGTGAAGCCAGCATCCTGAGCCATTTTAATCGCATCCAAGGTTTCAGACAGTGAACCGATCTGGTTGAACTTAATCAAGATCGAGTTACCGATGCTCTGCTCGATACCACGAGATAGGATCTTAGTGTTGGTTACGAATAGATCGTCACCAACTAGCTGAACCTTATCACCGATCTTGCTTGTTAGGCTCGCCCAACCATCCCAATCAGACTCATCCATGCCATCTTCAATAGAGACGATTGGGTAGTTTTCAGTCAATGCTTTAAGGTAGTCACCGAATCCTTCTGAATCAAACTTCTTACCTTCACCCGCTAGATCGTACATACCCTCTTTGTAGAACTCAGAGGATGCACAGTCTAGTGCCAGAGTGACATCTTTACCTAACTCGTAACCTGCGTTAGCGATCGCCTCTTTAATGACAACCAGTGCCTCTTCGTTAGACGCAAGGTTTGGCGCAAAACCACCTTCGTCACCAACCGCTGTATTAAGGCCTTTAGCTTTAAGCACCGCTTTTAACGCGTGGAAAATTTCAGCACCGCAACGAAGCGCTTCGGCAAAACTTGATAAGCCAACTGGCTGCACCATGAACTCTTGGATATCAACGTTGTTATCCGCGTGCTCACCACCGTTCAAGATATTCATCATTGGCACAGGCATAGAGTAGCGACCTGGAGTACCATTGATCTCTGCGATGTGTTGGTAAAGTGGAATGTTTTTAGCTTGAGCAGCCGCTTTAGCAGCAGCAAGTGAAACAGCAAGAATGGCATTAGCACCAAATTTGCTCTTATTCTCAGTACCGTCAAGCTCAAGCATCTTGTTATCCAGAGCGCGCTGATCAGTCACATCCATGCCAACTAGGGCATCTTTGATTTCGCCGTTCACGGCAGCGACAGCTTTAAGCACGCCTTTACCTAGGTAGCGAGATTTATCACCATCACGTAGCTCTAATGCTTCACGTGAACCGGTTGATGCTCCCGATGGCGCACAAGCAGACCCCATGATGCCGTTCTCAAGAACAACGTCCGCTTCAACCGTTGGGTTACCACGTGAATCCAATACTTCACGTGCTTTGATGTTTGCAATTGTAGTCATTTCCCTAACTCCTAATTAGCTGTTCGCTTGGTACTCAAGCGCAGCGCCAATAAATCCTTTAAATAGACCGTGTCCATCACGTGGTGTAGAGGTGAACTCTGGGTGGAATTGACAAGCCACAAACCACGGATGATCTGGTGCTTCCACAACCTCGACTAATTCACCATCCGTTGAACGACCTGAGATAACAAGTCCGGCAGCTTCTAGCTGTGCAACGTAATTATTGTTCACTTCATAACGATGGCGGTGACGTTCAACAACTTCAGTTGAACCATAGGCTTCAGCAACATGCGTGCCCGCTTTAAGATGACATAACTGAGCACCTAGGCGCATAGTGCCACCTAGATCTGAATCATCAGTACGCTGTTCAACTTCACCGGTGTGATCCGTCCACTCAGTAATCAAACCGATAACAGGGTGCTCAGCTTCTGTATTGAACTCCGACGAGGTCGCACCCGCCAAGCCAGCAACATTACGTGCGTACTCAATTACAGCAACCTGCATGCCAAGGCAGATACCAAGGTAAGGGACTTTATTTTCACGAGCGTAACGTACCGCCTCGATCTTACCCTCAACACCACGCTCACCAAATCCACCAGGTACTAGGATCGCACTGAAGTCCTTAAGGATCTCAACCCCTTCCCGCTCAACACGTTCAGAATCGATGTATTCGATTTTTACTTTCTTACGATGTGAGATGCCTGCGTGTGATATCGCCTCGATAAGAGACTTGTAGGCATCCAGAAGTTCCATGTATTTACCGACCATCGCGATGGTCACTTCACCCTCTGGATTCAAAAACGCATCAGCTACCGCATTCCACTCACCTAGATCAGCCTTAGGGCAATCCAGGTTAAATCGTTCAACAACGATCTGATCCAAACCTTGTGCTTCTAACATCGCAGGGATTTTGTAGATGGTATTTGCATCAGGCAATGAAATAACAGCGCGCTCTTCTACGTTGGTAAACATAGAGAGTTTTTTAGCTTGTGATTCAGGCAGCGCAAAATCAGAGCGGCATACCAAAATATCAGGCTGAATACCGATAGAGCGCAGCTCTTTCACAGAGTGCTGTGACGGCTTAGTTTTAATCTCACCGGCCGTAGCAATGTAAGGCACAAGTGTAAGGTGCATGAACATAGCGCGGTTTGAGCCCAGCTCCACTTTCAGCTGACGAACAGCCTCCAAGAACGGCAAGGACTCAATATCACCAACGGTACCGCCAATCTCACAGAGAGCGATATCAGCATCACCTGCACCTTCGATAACGCGGCGCTTAATCTCATCAGTGATGTGAGGAATAACCTGAACAGTTCCGCCTAGGTAATCACCACGGCGCTCTTTACGAAGAACGTGTTGATAAATACGGCCTGTCGTAAAGTTGTTTCGCTTGCCCATGGTCGTACGAATAAAACGCTCGTAGTGGCCAAGGTCCAAATCGGTTTCAGCACCATCTTCGGTGACAAATACCTCACCATGCTGAAACGGACTCATAGTACCAGGATCCACGTTAATGTATGGATCGAGCTTAAGCATGGTGACTTTAAGACCACGCGCTTCCAAAATTGCCGCGAGAGAGGCCGAAGCAATGCCTTTGCCCAATGAGGAAACAACACCACCGGTGACGAAAATATAGCGCGTCATGCAGAACCTGTCAGATAGAGTTTGTAGGGAGTTCTAGCGAACTCAAGATGGGAAATCAGTCTACCAAAAGAGCGCTTTGGTAACAAACATCAAACGACCCAATTTAGTAAAAATCCGTCTTTAACGCAGACTTTTTCATCCAGCCATATTTCAGGAATCGCCACCACCTGACCCGACGAACAGACAATTGGCCAACACTCTCTTAACCAAGGTGGGATTCGATGCTCATTCATCAGCTTTTTAATACTGACATGCCCCCCGCGAGACTCAATGTAAACAGACTCACCTGGCTCTCGAGCTCGAAGAGTTAGTTTCATATCTACCGGCAGACCAGCCTCAGATCTAATGGCGCTCAACTGACCAGGACCAAATGTCACTGTCTCATCAGAGACCACCCACTCAATGGACTCACAGGGTTGACGTTCAATATCAGGTGATAAAAATAACTTCTCATCATAGGCGCGCAAAATCACTGTGGAAAATTGCCACTCACCCTTTGCCTTAACATCCAGCTTTGCAATCGATTCCAGCTGTTTCTCCGAGCCTACCTTCTGACCAGCAGAACTTAACCAGTGATAGAGAAGATTTTTCTTACGTGCCAGTGAGAGCTGCAACAGGAGTGCTAAGGAGAGAACCCCCTCCTCTAGCTGACAACGTTCAAGATCCATCTGCGCCAGCGCTTCATGCAATTCACTCGCTTCGCTCAAGCGTGACGCTGTTTTAGCCAGCTTAGATTTCCAGTCAGGCCATTGAGCGCTCAAAACACCCGACAACTCTCTACGAATCCAGTTTCTGGTAAAGCTTGTATCGAGATTGCTGGGATCATCCACCCAAGCAATGTGCAACTCTTTAGCCGCTGACTCGATATCAGCTCTTGTCGTATTCAGAAGCGGTCTGAAAAGTTCTCCTCCCCCAACTGTCCTATTTGAAGCAATTCCCGAAAGCCCATTAACACCTGAGCCTCTAAAGAGGTTAAAGAGGACCGTTTCGGCTTGGTCATCTTGGTGGTGGGCTAGCAGCAAAGCCTCTTTGGGCTTTAAATGCTTGTTAAATGCAGAGTAACGCGCCTGCCTTGCGCTCTCTTCAGACGAGGAGTCACAGGTCACTTTTACTGATTCAAAAGTGACACCCCATTCGGATGATGATTCAGCACAAAATCGCTCCCAGCTATCAGAGCCGCTTTGCAGCTGATGATTAACATGCATTGCTGACAAGCGATCAGGAGGGAGTATGTCAGAGCAGAGCTTAAGAAGCAGGCTTGAGTCTAGACCGCCGCTGTAGGCAACGACCCAATGCTCAATATGGGGATGTTGTAGAAAAAAAAGCCGCAGACTCTCTCGAATATCTGCGGCTGTTTTATTGCTCATTAACGACCAATTGCGCCGTAAGAGAGAATTCGCTGATAACGTTGATCCAGCAACTCTTGATCAGCTAGGCCAGTCAGTTTTTGCAGTGAGGCTTGCAACTGCTGCTTAAGACTAGCGGCCATCAACGCGGGATCACGGTGCGCACCACCTAGCGGCTCAGCAACAATCTGATCAACCAGACCCAGTTCGTGAAGACGCTCAGACGTGATACCCATCGCTTTAGCGGCATCTGAAGCACGCTCTGCGCTCTTCCATAGAATTGAAGCACACCCCTCTGGAGAGATGACTGAGTAAGTTGAGTACTGAAGCATTAGTAGCTCATCACAGATACCGATAGCCAATGCACCACCAGAACCCCCTTCACCAATCACTGTCGCGATAATAGGCGTCTTCAACTTAGACATTTTCGCAAGGTTAAATGCAATCGCTTCGGATTGACCACGCTCTTCAGCATCGATGCCTGGGTAAGCCCCTGGAGTATCGATAAAGGTCAGAATTGGCATATTGAATCGCTCTGCCATCTCCATCACACGGAGTGCTTTACGGTAACCTTCTGGACGAGGCATACCAAAGTTGCGACGAACCTTCTCTTTGACTTCACGACCTTTTTGATGACCAATCACGGCAACAGGCTGACCATCTAAACGACCAATACCACACACAATTGCCTGATCATCAGCAAAATGACGATCCCCATGAATCTCTTCAAACTCATCGATGATGTATTTGATGTAGTCCAGAGTGTATGGGCGTTGCGGATGGCGAGCTAATTGCGAAACCTGCCAAGCACTCAGGTCAGAGAAGATTGAACGAGTCAGAGAGTGACTTTTTTCACGAAGGCGTGATACCTCGTCAGAGAGGTTGATACTCTCATTATCTTCGCCAACGTGTTTAAGTTCGTTGATCTTTGCTTCCAGATCAGCAATTGGCTGTTCAAAATCAAGGTAGTTGGGGTTCATACAATTCGCTTCTAAAAGATAAAACTGATTGTGGAATTCTACCGCGCACGCAAAAAAGTAGCCACCCTAGGTGGCTAAATACTGTCAGGAAAACTAGTAGATCAGCGAGACGCTATGATTACCAAACTGCTCGCGAAGTGATTGCATCAGGTCGTCATCAGGAGAGACAATCCACTCTGAGCCAAGTTCAACCCGACCCCTCGCCTCAGCACAGCTATAGTCAATTACAACAGGCATACCCTGCTGATAAGCGCGTGCTTTTTTCAAAGAGTCCTGCAACATTCTCAAGCTTTGTTGAGTTAACCCCTTTGCATCGGCTTTAATCGTCAACGACTTCGCATAACGAATACGGGCATCCGCGACACTTAATACCTGCTGCCCACGCACCTTGAGGCCACCGTTATAGTCGTCTTGAGCCACCTCACCTTCCACCACAATCACCTGATCTTTTTGAATCAGACGACGCGCTTCATCATAGGTTTCACCAAACAGACTCACATCGATACGAGCGGATCGATCATCCAAGGTTACAAAGCAGAGATTCTCGCCTCGCTTGGTCTTTTTGACACGCAGGTCGACAACCAAGCCGGCCATTTTTTGAGCTCGCCCTCTAGCCGGTTGAAGCTCTTGTAGTTTACGAGAAACAAAGTGTTTTAATTCGGTCTCATACTCATCAATAGGATGGCCCGTCACGTAAAGACCGAGGGTATCCTTCTCGCCATTCAGGCGCTCTTTGTCACTCCACTCGCGAGCATTCATGAACTGCTCGAAAGGATCGGCATCGACAACCTCTTCGGACTCACCAAACAGATCAAACATACCCGCATCTTGATTGCGCGCATCTTGATCGGCCGCCTGCAAAGCTGCAGGTATAGCGGCCCACAACACCGCTCGATTGGGACCTAAGGCATCAACTGCACCAGAGCGTACTAACGATTCAAGCACTCGCTTGTTGAGTTTTTTAGACCCTACTCGCTTACAGAAATCGAACAGATCTTTAAACGCTCCCGATTTCCGAGCCTCCATGATCGCTTCAACAGGACCCTCACCTACGCCTTTAACCGCTCCAAGCCCGTAGACAACCTCCTGATTTGGACCCACCGTAAATTTGAACTCACTCAAATTAACGTCGGGAAGCAGTACTTTAAGCTTCATCTGACGACACTCTTCAATGAAGATCACCACCTTGTCGGTGTTCTGCATATCAGAGGACATAACAGCAGCCATGAATGGCGCTGGATAGTAGGTTTTTAGCCAAGCTGTTTGGTAAGAGACCAATGCATAGGCAGCCGAGTGGGATTTGTTAAATCCGTAACCCGCGAACTTTTCAACCAGGTCAAAGATATTACCGGCCAGTTTTTCATCAATGCCCTGAGCGTTTGAGCCTTCAATGAAAAGATGTCGCTGTTTCGCCATCTCCTCTGGTTTTTTCTTACCCATTGCTCGACGCAGCATATCCGCTCCGCCCAGCGTATAACCCGCCATCACCTGAGCGATCTGCATGACCTGTTCTTGGTAGAGAATGATGCCGTAAGTCGGCTCCAATACCGGTTGAAGAGAATCCAGCTGGTAATCAGGGTGAGGCCAAGCCATCTCAGCGCGGCCATGCTTACGGTTAATAAAGTCATCAACCATGCCTGATTGCAAAGGACCGGGGCGGAACAAGGCCACCAGTGCGACGATATCTTCGAAGCGTGACGGCAAGAGGCGGCGAATCAAATCCTTCATGCCACTGGATTCGAGCTGGAAAACCGCCGTCGTCTCGGCACGCTTGAGTAGAGCGTAGACTTCAGGATCCTCTAGATCGATCGCTTCAATTCGCAGCGGCTCTTCGCCTTCAATCTCTTTCTGTTTATTGATGGTCTCAAGCGCCCAATCAATGATAGTCAGGGTTCTAAGGCCCAAGAAGTCGAACTTAACGAGACCCGCTTCTTCAACATCATTCTTATCAAACTGGGTCACCAAGCCCTGACCTTCAGCATCACAATAGGTAGCCGAGAAATCGGTCAGTTTGGTTGGAGAGATCACCACACCACCGGCGTGCTTACCTACATTTCGAGTAACCCCCTCGAGTTTGTAGGCCATCTCCATAATCTCTTGAGCCTCTTCACTGCCCTCAACGAACTCGCGAAGCGCATCTTCCTGCTCCCAAGCTTTATTGAGTGTCATTCCCACTTCAAATGGGATCAATTTAGAGAGGCGGTCAGCCAGACCGAAGGGTTTACCTTGAACACGCGCCACATCTCGAACCACCGCTTTAGCCGCCATGGTACCGAAGGTAATGATTTGTGAAACGGCATCTCGCCCGTAGGTTTGAGCGACGTAGTCAATGACCTGATCTCGATTATCCATACAGAAATCGATATCGAAGTCCGGCATCGAAACACGCTCTGGGTTAAGGAAACGTTCGAAAAGAAGATCGTACTCAAGTGGGTCAAGGTCGGTAATTTTAAGGACATAGGCGACCAACGAGCCGGCACCCGAACCACGTCCCGGCCCTACAGGAATACCATTCTCTTTAGCCCATTTAATGAAGTCCATGACGATCAGGAAGTAACCTGGGAAACCCATCTGGATGATGATATCCAGCTCAAACTTCAACCGCTCATCATAGGCCTTACGAATCTCAGCAAACTCTTCGGAGTTTCGATCAAAAAGAAAATCGAGGCGCTCTTCTAAACCGACTTCAGACACTCTCCTGAAGTAGTCATCCATCAATACCCCTTCAGGTATTGGGAATCTTGGCAGGTAGTAAGTTCCGAGTTCAATCTCGATGTTGCATCGTTTTGCGATTTCAACACTGTTTTCAATAGCTGAGGGAATATCAGAGAAGAGCTCAATCATCTCCTCAGAGGATTTGAAATATTGCTGATCAGAGTAATCTCTTGGGCGCGTAGGATCATCCAGCGTGCGCCCCTGGTTAATGCAGACTCGCGCTTCATGAGCATCAAAGTCATCCTCGCGGACAAACATCACTTCATTGGTTGCAACGACAGGACAACCCAGCGACTGGGCAAGCTCGATACTTTTATGGATGACCGTCTCTTCATCAGAACGCCCTGTTCTAACCAATTCCAGATAGAACGCATCTGGGAAAAGGTCCATCCAAAATTGCAGACGAGCCTCTAAATCCCCCTGACCAGATAGGATCGCCTGACCTATCTCCCCACGGCGACCGCCCGAGAGAGCAATCACACCCTCAGACTTTTCAGCAATCCAGCTTTTATAAATAATCGCCCGTTCAGGGTCGAGTGACTGACCTTCGGCATAGGCTCTAGAGACCAGTTCGGTGAGATTACGATAACCCAAGCCGTTTTTAACAAGCAGCGTCAACTGGGTCGGTGGCGACTCTGGATCGGCATCATCTACCACCCAAAAATCGACCCCACAGATAGGCTTAACACCCGCCGCAGTTGCCGCTTTGAAGAACTTAACTAAAGCATAAAAATTGGTCTGATCGGTTAACGCAACAGCGGGCATCTGCGCCTGTGCAGCATGCTTTACCAACTCTTTAACACGAACCAGACCATCATAGAGAGAGAACTCAGAGTGCGCACGAAGATGGACGAACGATGCGTCAGTCATTCTACTGATTCTCCTCTATTAGGCGCCTTACTGGTGCAAATGAACGACGATATTCCGGTAATACCCCATGCTCTTGTATCAGTTGAAGATGAGCCGGCGTCGGGTAGCCTTTATGTTTAGCAAATTGATATTGCGGAAATTGTGCATCCAATTCTAGCATTTGATGATCACGATGTACCTTAGCAATGATTGAGGCCGCACTGATCTCTGCAACTTTTGAGTCACCTTTAACCACCGCTTCAACAGAGTAAGGAATCTCAGGGCAGCGATTACCGTCCACATAGACATGATCAGGCACTTGGGATAATCCCAACACCGCTCGCTTCATCGCCAGCATTGTCGCGTGCAAAATATTCAGTTCATCAATCTCTTGCGGCGTTGCAACCGCTATTGACCAGCACAACGCTCGCTCTTTAATTTCAATGGACAAAGCTTCACGACGCTTTTCAGACAGCTTTTTCGAATCCATCAACCCCTCAATAGGATTGTTAGGATCGAGAATCACTGCTGCTGCAACCACATCGCCAACAAGCGGTCCTCGCCCTACTTCGTCCACACCGGCAAAGAGAGAGTGCTCAGCAAAGTTAAATTCTTGAGGCTGCATCAGCTTCTAAACTCCAATAGTGTGGATACAGCTTCTGCCGCTTGCTCATCGGCATCTTGGCGAATTAGCCCAGACAGATCAGAAAATTCCTGCTGCAGCGATTGAATGTAATGGCTATCCGTCAGACTTTGTAAAACCAGAGGCTCTAATACCTCGACCCTCACATCAGACTGAAAAATCTCGGGAACCAATGCTCTGCCTGCCAATAGGTTAGGCAGGGATACATAGGGAGTTTTTAGCATTCGAGAAATAATCGCATAACTCAGCGGGGCCATTTTGTAGGCCACCACCATAGGCGTTGAACAGAGCATCGCTTCCAGTGTTGCCGTACCGGACGAAATCAAAACTGAGTCTGCCGCCATCAAACACTCCTGCGAGGAGCCTTGAACAAGTTTAATCTTACTCTCTGCCTGAGCCTCTCGAATTAACAGGGCTATCTGCTGATAACGGGCTTCGTTAGCGGCTGGAAGGATGACCTGAAGATTGGGAATCTTACTGCAAAGCGCGAGTGCCGTTTCAATGAACGGGGGTGCCAACTTACCCACTTCAGAACTGCGACTTCCTGGCATCAGAGCCAATACGGGACTCGCATCACTCAGACCAAGAGCCGTTTTGGCTTGGCTTTGACTAATAGAGAGTGGCAGCTGAGTGGCTAATGGATGGCCAATAAACTGAGCCTTAACCTGAGTATCTTTGTAATACTTCGCTTCAAAAGGGAGAAAGCAGAGCATCAAATCAACCGACTGTTCAATCTTTTTTAGACGTTTCTCTCGCCAGGCCCAAACCGAGGGGCTGACATAGTGAACCGTTGGGATGGCACGCTCTTTTAGGACTCTCTCAAGACCTAAATTAAAGTCGGGAGCATCAATGCCAATAAAAAGATCGGGGGGTGTTTGCAACCACTTTTCTATTAACTTCTTGCGCCGTTTTAAAAGTTCGCGAAGCCGTTTTAAGACCTCCACCAGACCCATAACCGACAGACGCTCCATAGGAAACTCTGAATCAAGGTCCTTGGCAATCATTCGACGGCCCCCTACCCCCTCAAATGTGGCATTGGGATAGCGTTTCTTTAACGAACTGATCAACCCAGCGCCAAGAATGTCACCGGACTCTTCTCCAGCAACAATAGCAACCTTAATGGGTCTAGTTGAATTAACGGATGATTCCACGAGAGGAGTGACGTAGCGACTCAATCAATGGGGTCAGAGCTGACTCGCCAGCTTCAAGGGACTCTAGTTGAGCGATCGCATCCGCAAGAGTGAGGTTTTTACGGTAGATCGTTTTATAGGCATTCTTAAGCGCACGGATCGACTCAGATGAGAAGCCTCGACGTTTTAGACCTTCTGCATTGATGCCGTGTGGTGACGCTGGATTACCGGTTGCAAGGGTGTAAGAGGGGATATCCTGAAGCACAACAGTACCAGCACCGCACATGACATGTGCACCAATGTGACAGAACTGATGAACGGCTGTAAAACCGCCCAAAATCGCATGATCACCCACATGAACATGCCCAGCTAACGCTGCATTATTGGCCAAAATCGTATGATCACCGACTACACAATCATGCGCCACATGGACATAAGCCATCAGAAGGTTATGACTGCCAATCTGCGTCAGGCTTTTATCCTGAACCGTTCCGCGGTGAATCGTTACGCCTTCTCGAATAACGTTGTTATCACCGATAATCAACTCTGTGGGTTCACCAGCATACTTTTTATCTTGGCAATCTTCGCCCACTGATGCGAACTGAAATATATGATTTCCGCTACCGATTTTGGTCGGGCCTTTGACAACAACGTGAGATTCAATGCGAGTATTAGCACCGATCTCAACATCAGGTCCAATGTAACTCCAAGGTCCAACCTCAACACCCTCTGCCAACTTAGCAGAGGGATCGATAATCGCTTGCGGGTGAATCAAAATCAGACCTTCCTATCAGCACACAGAATGGTTGCCGAGCTAACTGTTTCACCTTCAACCGTCGCTTTAACCTGGAACTTCCAAATACCGCGTTTTTCAGACAATATCGACGCTTCAAGTTGAAGACGATCGCCAGGCACAACTGGGCGCTTAAAACGGAGATTATCAGCACCAACGAAGTAGTAGATCGAACCATCCTGAGGTGTTTTATCCATGGTTTTAAAACCAAGAATACCGGCCGCTTGAGCCATCGCCTCAACAACCAAAACACCGGGCATGACGGGATGATCTGGGAAGTGGCCGTTAAAGAAAGGCTCATTAACGGTCACATTCTTATAAGCGACAATGGATTCACCTGGTGTTAGTTCTACAACGCGATCAACCAATAGAAAAGGGTAGCGGTGCGGAAGGTATTTACGGATCTCGTTTACATCCATCATATTCAGTTTTTAGCCTTATTCAGCAAGCTTTTTTACAAGCTTTTCTAGATTTTTAACGCGCTGGGACAACTCATCAAGTTGCTTAAACCGTACCACATTTCGCTTCCATTGAGCGTGAGGTTCAACCCCAGTACCCGATGAATAAGCACCCGACTCTTTGATTGATTTACTGACCAAAGTCATCGCCGTGATGTGGGTTCGGTCGGCAATCTCTAAATGCCCCGTGACACCGCTCATACCTGCAATAGTACAATGAGAGCCGATGCGAGTGCTACCCGCAATTGCAGTACAACCTGCTATGGCCGTTGACTCTCCGATCTCAACATTGTGTGCAATCTGAATTTGATTATCCAATTTCACACCATTAGCAATCAAAGTATCCGACAGAGCACCGCGATCGATCGTTGTGTTTGCACCGACCTCAACATCATCACCTAAAATCACACCACCGGCTTGGGCGATTTTTACCCAGCCCTGACCGTCATGAGCAAAACCGAACCCATCGGCTCCAATCACAGCACCAGAATGAATGATGCATCGCTTACCGATGGATACTCCTGGGTAGAGGGTTACATTCGCTTCAAGCCGTGTTGACTCACCGACCAAGACACCTTCACCTATGACCACGTTGGGACCTACATAAGCATGGGCAGCCACCTTAACTTGAGCACCAATAATGGCACCCTCCGCAATCTGAGCAGAGGGGTCGATCTCTGCTGAAGGGTCAACCTTAGCAGTCGGCGCAATTCCAGAGACTAATGGACCACGCCAATCAAACAGCTGGGATAATTTTGCAAAGGCTAGATAGGGATTGGCAACTACAATGGCGCTATTGGGGACTAGGTCAACGAACTCCTCACTGACTAAAACGGCTTCAGCCTGAGTGTCAGGAAGCTGTTTTTGGTATTTGGCGTTGGATAAAAAAGAGAGCTGACCAGCACCGGCCTTATCAAGGGTAGACATCCCAGAGATTAGACAATCACTACCAACCAGCTCTCCACCAACGCGAAGAGCTAAATCGGACGCTTTTTCGGAAAAATCAGTCAAACCCCAGTCACTCTTGGGCATTCAGGCGTTTAATAATCTCACCTGTAATATCGATTCTAGGATCAACATAGATAGCCGACTGACGATTGATAATCAGCGAAATATCGCCTTCATCAATAAGCGCTTTGATGACCTGATCCAACTTAGGACGCATACTCTCTAAAAACTCTTTCTCCATAGCCGCTCGCTGCTGCTGAAGCGCTTGCAGCTGTCGCTGATACTCGCCATAGACTTTCTTGAATTGGAGATCTTTTTGCTGAATCTGTTCTTGAGTCAGCAGCCCCTTGTTCAACTCAAAATCAGACTGCATCTTCTTAGCCTGTGTCTCTAGATCACGAACCTGAGACTCTTGCTGGGAAGTGCTTTTGACTAAATCAGCGCGAAAGGCTTCTGCAGCATTACTCGACTGAAGCGCCGCTTGGACATCCAATACAACAGCCTGACCCGCATGCGCTGCAGAGGTAATAAAGATTGCCAGAGAAACTAGGAGATTTTTCAACATCAGAACATACGCCCAATCGCAAACTGAACCTGCTCTTCGGTATCATCTGACGATGCATTCAGGGCTTTAGCACTTGAAATAGAGAGAGGACCGATCGGCGTGATCCATGATATGCCTATACCCGCTGAGTATCTCATATCATCAAAACTAGGATCGTCCTGATAGACAGAGCCACCATCTACAAAGAATAGAGTGCGCCAAGAGTCTTTATCTTCGACAAAGGGCATTGGGAAGATGAACTCAGCAGAACCTGAAAATAGTCCATTACCGCCAATCACACTAGTCCCCTCTTTAGGCCCAATCGTATTAGCTGCATAACCACGTACACTGGTCAAGCCACCGACAAAATAGTTTTCGAAGAAGGGGTAGTTACCACCATCAATGGAGTCAGCGTAGCCAACGCGAGTGCGCAAAGCACCAACAAAGGTCTCTTGTCGGTCAAATGGGTAGTAGTACTTACCGGTGTAGGTTGCCTTGGCGAAACTCAAATCACCGCCAGGCACCGCTATTTCAGTACTTAAAGATTGGTAAGTACCGCGAGTCGCGAACATAGCACTATTGAGTCGGTTACTGGTCCATGACCCTGTCAATTTATAGGTCAGGTAATCCTTACCTTCAACATTGGTAAAGTCAGTAATAAATGAAGGTGGCGCGGCACCCAGAACAATATCTGTGTTATCGATACCTAGACCAAAACGAAGGCGCTGGTACTCGTCGATTGGGTAGGAGAAGTTCACATCACCGCCAATAGAGTTGACGTCATAGTCTGAAATATCAGCTTCTGCATAATCTTTTTGGCTTACATAGAAGCCAAAACCTCGGCCAACACCATCGAGTGTGTAATATGGGTCATCGTAAGAGAAGGCTACCGATGTAACGACGTCCGACATATTGAAGGAGGCGTTAAAACTGGTACCTGATCCTAAGAAATTATCCTGCTGGAACGCAGCTTGATAACCCAATCCCTCTGAGCTCGAGTAACCAACACCGGCACTGATTTGACCTAGCAGCCCCTCTTCAACATGGATGACCACATCGACTTGGTCCTCAACCCCAACAACGGGCTTGGTATTGATCGAAACCTTCGTAAAGTAGCCTGTTTTATCCAACAACTCTTTGGAGCGTTTAATATCTTTGCCGACCGCAACCGTTCCCTCCATTTGCGGCAGGGTACGACGGATCACTTCATCTGCAGTGGTCGAGTTACCACGAATCTCTATGCGACGAACGTAGGTTAACTTTCCTGGAGCAACGAAGAATGTTAAGTCAACCTTACCCTCACCCTTCTCTTCAGGAACAACGGATACGCGTGCATTAAGGAAACCGTAACCTGAGATGATCTCATTGAGTTCTGACTGAGTCTCAGTCACCAATTTTCTAGAGAAGGTATCACCTGTAGAGACAAGCAGTGCTGCATTTAACTCTTCAGCATATTCTGCGATATCACCGGCCACTTTTACGTCACTAAGAGTGAATAACTCACCCTCGTTGATCGCTATCGTGATAAAAATCTGTTTCTGATCTGGGCTAATTGAGACATCGGTAGAGTCAACATTGAATTTCAAATAGCCACGATCCAGATAAAAACTGGTCATACGCTCAATATCAGCACTTAAGCGCTCTTTTGCGTATTTATCGTTATCGGTCCACCAAGAGAGGTAGTTGGTTAAGCCTGAATCAAACAGGTCAAGCAACTCTTCATCGCTGAATACGGTATTTCCTATAATGTTGATCTTCTGAATAACGGCCGTTTGACCCTCTGTAATCTCAACATTAATCGCCACACGATTGGACTCTAACTGTTCAACCTCGGTAGTCACCTCAGCGGTGTAGCGACCGGCCTCATTGTAGACACGAAGAAGTTCTAAGCGGATTTTATCCAATGCAGCCCGTCGAAAAATATCTCCCTCTTGAACGCCAGCTTGTTCTAGAGCACCCATAAGCTGCTCATCTTTAAGCATGTCGTTACCTTCAAGACGAATCAGCGCAACGGACGGGCGCTCTTTAACTCGAACAATCAACACACCTTGATCTTTGAGTAGCTCTACATCATCAAAATAACCGGATTCGAACAGTTCTTTTGTCGCATCATTGAGAGCTCGTTGATCGACAAGATCACCACGATTAATCGGAAAATTTCGGAATACAATGGCTGGATCAACCTGCTGCAAACCTTCGATACGAATGTCATCGACGGCAAAATCACTGGCAATAGCATGGACCGAGAAGATAAGTCCTAACAGTGATAAGAGTGTGAAGCGTTTCATCCAGTGATTCCTCTAGTACGCTTAAAGACGCGCTAAATCGTTAAAAAATGCAATGGCCATCAAACTAAACAACAGCGCCATACCCAACCTCATTCCGAAAGCTTGGGTTCGCTCGCTGACAGGACGACCTCGAATCAGTTCTACAAAATAGTACACTAAATGACCGCCATCTAGCATCGGAATTGGTAAAAGATTTAGCACACCCAAGCTGATGCTGAGATAGGCCAAAAAACTGATAAAGGATTCCAACCCTGATGATGCCGAATCGCCGGCCACCTTAGCGATCGTAATTGGGCCACTCAGGTTTTTCACTGAAATGACACCAACGATCATCTTTTTGATCGAGTCCAGCGTCAGTCCAATCATCTGAACGGTCTTTTCGTAGGCACTCACGAGAGCATCCACCGGCCCCTGAGAGAGATCCCTTAACATATCGTCTGGCCACTGGGGGACGACAACGCCGGCACCGATATAGCCAACTAAGGCATCACTGCCGGGTCTTAGGCCGGGTCTTACAATCACCTCTTCGGACTGTTCATCACGAACAATTTCAAATCGAAGATCGGTATCGTAAGAAGCTTGCACTTTGCCAACCAAAGCCATCCAGTTATCGATAGGCGTATCGTCAATGCTGACGACCCTATCGCCCTCTTGCAGACCTGCTTTATAAGCTGGGCCATCAGGAGAGATTTGACCTATAACGGCAGGCACTTCTGGCTGCCAGGGTGACAAGCCAAAGGCTCGAAGTGGCGAAGTGGTCTCTAGATCAACATCCCAAGTTTGCAGATCAGCCGAGTAGTTTCTTAACCAACCAGAATTAGGTTCACCTGCACGAAGAGTTAATACACCTGTCTCACCCACTCGTGCTGCCAACGCTAAATTGATCTCCTCCCATGAGAGCACTTCTCGCCCGTCAATCTCAGCGATCTCATAATTGGGCTGAAGACCAGCTTGCTCTGCAAGCGAGTCAGGTGCAACGGCGCCAACGACAGGTTTTACAACCGTCACCCCCCATATGAATAGGAACCAATACGCAAAGAGGGCAAAGATCAAATTAACAAACGGGCCTGCTGCAACGATCGCGATTCGCTGATAGACGCTTTTGTTGTTGAACGCTTGGGACTTTAGATCATCTGGAACCGGTCCTTCACGCTCATCGAGCATTCGAACATAGCCACCTAAAGGGATGGAGGCGACAGCATACTCAGTGCCATCTTTGCCCTTACGCATCCAGATAGGTTTACCAAAGCCGACAGAGAAGCGCAGTACCTTAACGCCACAACGACGAGCTACCCAGTAGTGACCCCACTCGTGAATGGTGACCAGTATGCCAAGTGTTACAAGAAGAGAGAGAACCGTTTGGATAAAATCCATCACTTACCCTTAAAGAATCGGAAGCAGTTGAATTCCTAACAAAAACAGCGGTGCAGCAGCCGTAAGACTGTCGACACGATCCAGTACGCCACCATGACCTGGCAGGATCACACCACTGTCTTTGATACCACGTTCACGCTTAAACATGCTCTCAAACAGATCGCCAAATACAGAGACAACCACCACCAAAGCAGAGAGCGCCATCAGCAGAATAATAGAAGTAGAAGAGAGACCTAAGACAATCGAGAATCCAAGAGCGATCATCATGGCTGCTAACAAACCACCATAAACCCCTTCACGCGTTTTGCCAGGACTAACTTTAGGTAAAAGCTTAACTCGACCAAAGCGCTTACCGGCAAAGTAGGCGCCTATATCAGCACCCCAAACCAACAAAAACAGCAGCAGTAGTAATAGATGCGCGCTCTCATGGGTTTTCAGACCCACCATCGCCACCCAAGCAGGGACTAGCACCAACAGACCGGTAATCAACTTAGTCACAGCCCCATCGATACCTAGGGTCTTTGGGTAGCGAACCACCCGAGTAATCGCAAACACCCAAAATAGCGCTGCGACAACTAATATAGGGAGCGTCAAAGCAGTAACAAATGGGTAGATCGCTGCGATTACCACTCCCACTAACGCCACAAAGAGCGCTCGCATGCGACGTGAATAGAGCGCGAAATTACCCCACTCCCAGGCCCCAATCATCATCACAAGCGCCATAACGATAGCAAACCCAGACAAAGGTAGAAGGAAAACCGAACCTAGCGCCAATGGCGCCAAAATTGAAGCGGTAATGACGCGCTGTTTAAACATGACTTTCGGCCTCCAGTTGCTCACTGGTTCGGCCAAATCGACGCTCACGCGTTTGGAAGTTATCAACCGCTTTGAGAAGCTCTTCGCGGTTAAAGTCTGGCCAGTAGAGATCGCTGTAGTAGAACTCTGTGTAAGCGAATTGCCAGATTAAAAAGTTAGAGATTCGCTGTTCACCGGCCGTTCTGATGCAGAGATCTGGCAGAGGCTGATCGGCCAGTGAGACATGCTTTGAAATAAGATCTGCATTGATATCGGTAGGTTCTAACTCGCCCTGCTTGACCTGCTCAGCAATCTGCTGAACCGCATGAGCAATATCCCACTGACCACCGTAGTTAGCTGCAATATTCAGATTAAGCGCAGTACAGTGGGCAGTCGCTTGTTCGCCTTTTTCGATGCGCTGCTGTAGTGATTCGGAAAAACCAGACTTATCACCAATGACACGAAGACGAATATTATTTTTGACGAGTTTTTTAACCTCACGATCGAGGGCAAACTTGAAGAGATCCATCAGACCACGGACCTCTTTTTCAGGACGGCGCCAGTTCTCAGAACTGAAGGCAAAAAGAGTCAGAGATTCAACCCCTGACTCCATACAGCCTTGAATGACATCACGGACACTATCGACGCCCGCTTTATGACCGGCGAGAGACGGCAAGCGACGCTCTTTGGCCCAACGGTTATTGCCATCCATAATGACGGCAATATGGCGTGGAGCAGGACGTGTATTGACGGTGTTATCGTTATTATCGGCCATTAAAGGTCGTATCCTAATGCGCTGTGCGCGAATTTGATGGATTAAATCTCCATCAAATCCTTCTCTTTTTGAGCCAACAGCTTGTCGATCTCAGCAACGTGCTTATCAGTCTCTTTTTGAACCTGATCTTCGCCACGACGCGCATCGTCCTCTGTTATCTCTTTCTCTTTCAAAAGATCTTTAATATCACCGTTAGCATCACGACGCACATTGCGCACAGCCACTCGAGCATTCTCAGCTTCGCCACGTGCCTGACGAATATAGCCCTTACGAGTCTCCTCGGTCAGCGCTGGCATTGGCACGCGAATAACATCACCGGCTGTCGCTGGGTTAAGACCAAGATCTGATTTCATGATCGCTTTTTCGATCTCAGGAACCATGTTCTTTTCCCATGGGATGATCGACAGTGTACGCGCATCTTCAACCGTCACGTTAGCAACCTGCTGAATCGGCATATCAGAACCGTAGTAGTGGACCATCACAGAATCAAGAATGGCAGGGGTCGCACGACCTGTTCGAATTTTTTTAAACTGCTCTACAAGAGAATCAACGCTTTTTGACATACGCTGATCAGCGTCTTGAACAATCTCAGTAATCATTATTTATCTCCGTTAGCGCTGCCGCTATCGATCAATGTACCCTCGTCGCCACCTACAACTAGGTTAACAAGAGCACCATGCTTGTTCATATTGAAAACGCGCACGGGCATATCGTGGTCACGGGTCAGACAGATTGCTGTCATATCCATCACACCCAGCTGACGCTCAAGCACCTCATCAAAACTTAGACGGTCGTAGCGCTCAGCCGTTGGATCTTTCATAGGATCCGCAGTGTAGACGCCGTCAACCTTAGTTGCCTTAAGTACCACATCGGCTTCGATCTCAATGCCGCGCAGACAGGCAGCAGAGTCGGTTGTAAAGAAAGGGTTACCGGTACCAGCAGAGAAGATCACCACATCACCTTGTGACAGGTAACGCATCGCATTTCGACGATCATAGTGATCCACAACGCCGCTCATCGGAATTGCCGACATCACTCGCGTCGCAATATTACAGCGTTCGAGTGCATCACGCATTGCAAGTGCGTTCATCACAGTGGCTAGCATACCCATATGGTCGCCAGTCACTCGATCCAATCCTGCTTCACTTAGCGCAGCGCCGCGAAACAGGTTACCACCACCAATCACTAGACCGACCTGAACGCCGATACCCACTAACTGACCGATCTCCAGAGCCATTCGATGAAGAACTTTTGGATCGATACCAAAGTTCTCTTCTCCCATTAAAGCTTCACCGCTTAATTTCAGAAGAATTCGCTTATATTTGGAGTTAGGCTTGTTTACAGGCATGGGCACCCCCGGCAGGCGATTAAAAGAAGTGTGATAAAGGTATATCGAAAACAACTAGCCCCGCAAGTCGGCAGGGCTAGTTTAGTACAGAATTAGCCTTGCAGCTGCTCTGCTACCTCTTGAGCGAAGTCTTTCTTCTCAACTTCAATGCCTTCACCAACTTCTAGGCGGGTGAAACCGTTGATGTCAGTACCAGCATCTTTGATAAGTTTGCCGACAGTTGTCTCTGGGTTCTTAACGAACGCCTGTTCAACAAGGCTGTTTTCAGAAAGGAACTTCTTAACACGGCCGATTGCCATTTTCTCTTTGATCTCTTGTGGCTTACCTTCCATGTCAGGCTGAGCCATGATGATCTCTTTCTCGCGATCAAGCTCTTCCTGTGGCATATCTTCAGGCTTACACACACGAGGGTTAGCTGCAGAAACGTGCATAGCAACGTCACGAGCCACTTCAGTGTCACCACCTGCAAGAGAGACAAGACAAGCGATACGGTTGTTGCTGTGTACGTATCCAGCAACGACTGCACCTTCAACAAGAGCGATACGACGAACAGTAATGTTCTCGCCAATCTTTTGAACTAGCGCTTCACGAGCCGACTCAAGGTCACCAGCCATTAGAGCTGCAACATCTGTCTGCTTATCAGCAAACGCTTTGTCAGCTACCTGGCTAACAAAACCAAGGAAACCTTCGTCACGAGCAACAAAGTCTGTTTCAGAGTTAACTTCAACGATTACACCGTAGCTGTTGTCGTCAGCAACACGAACCACAACAACACCGTCAGCAGCAGTACGGCCAGCTTTTTTAGCAGCTTTTAGACCTGAAGACTTACGTAGATCTTCAATCGCCTTATCAACATCACCACCAGACTCAGCAAGTGCTTTTTTACACTCCATCATGCCTAGGCCAGTACGATCACGCAGCTCTTTTACCATTGCCGCAGAGATATTTGCCATTTTGCAATCCTCATTTAAGAAATTAGTTAGGTAAATCTAAAAAAGGGGAGCCTGGCTCCCCCTTTTGAAAGTATGTAAGTTAAAGGTTACAAACCTAAGACTGAATTACTCAGCCGCTTGCTCTTCAACTTCAACGAATTCGCTTGCAGCGCCACCCGTTGCATCAGAACCTTCTAGGCACGCGTCTGCAACAGACTGAGCGTAGATCTGAATGGCACGTAGTGCGTCATCGTTACCTGGGATAACGTAGTCAACACCGTCTGGGTTGCTGTTAGTATCAACAACACCGATGACAGGGATACCAAGCTTGTTAGCTTCGTTGATTGCGATGCGCTCGTGATCTACGTCGATAACGAATAGAGCATCTGGAAGACCGCCCATATCCTTGATACCGCCGATAGATAGCTCAAGCTTAGCCATTTCACGGCTACGCATTAGCGCTTCTTTCTTAGTCAATTTCTCGAAAGTACCATCTTGTGCTTGAGCTTCAAGATCACGTAGACGACGGATCGACTGACGGATTGTCTTGTAGTTAGTTAGCATGCCACCCAACCAACGGTGGTTTACGTAAGGCATGCCCGCACGTGATGCTTCTTCTTTAACAACCTTAGCTGCTGCACGTTTAGTACCAACAAAAAGAATTTTGTTTTTGTTAGAAGCCATGTTTTTAACAACGTCTAGTGCGTTGTTCATAGCTGGCAGAGTGTGCTCAAGGTTGATGATATGAATTTTGTTACGCGCACCGAAGATGAACTTCGACATTTTTGGGTTCCAGTAACGAGTCTGGTGACCGAAGTGAACACCTGCTTTAAGCAGATCGCGCATATTTACTTGTGCCATTTGGTATTTCCTCTATGGGTTTAAACCTCCACACCCCCCATTTATCAACCCCTTAGGGCACCCAGACAAACGTGACGAAGTGTGTGTGTTTTAGTTTTAGTGCCGAAGCACGATTTTTGGGAGCGCAGTTTATACCATAAAGACTAACGTTTGAGAAGTAATTTTACTCCCTACCTACCTTTTAAAGCGGATGTCAGGCTGAAGGCCAGACACCCAATTAAAAACCACTTAAAGATCTAGGGCGTCTGGCTTTCAGCCTGACATCCGCTTTCAAAATTACATAGCAAACTCCGGTAGACCAAAACACTACCTCCTGTACAATAAGCAGTATCAAAAACGCCTTCAATTTTCCGAAGCGCAAATCACCGATTTAAAAAGGATTCACCGATGACCATCAAGATCAAAACCGCTGACGAAATCGAAAAGATGCGAGTGGCTGGACGCTTAGCCGCCGAGGTTCTTGAGATGATCGAAGAGCATGTAAAGCCTGGCATCACAACCAATGAGATTGACCAAATTTGTCACAACTACATTATTGATGTGCAGCAAGCGATTCCAGCACCTTTGAACTACCACGGTTTTCCTAAATCCATCTGTACATCAGTCAATTCAATCGTTTGTCACGGCATCCCCAATGACAAAGCCTTAAAGAACGGCGACATTGTCAACATCGACATTACCGTGATCAAAGATGGGTACCATGGCGACACCAGCAAAATGTTCTTTGTAGGTGATGTTGCACCACATGCAAAACGCCTCTGCGAGATCACTCAAGAGTGTATGAACATGGGTATTGAGCTGGTCAAACCGGGTGTGAAACTCGGTGATATCGGCGCTGTGATTCAGAAACATGCCGAAGCAAACCACTACTCGGTGGTTCGCGAGTATTGCGGCCACGGCATCGGTGCAGAGTTCCACGAAGAGCCTCAAGTCCTCCACTACGGCAAAGCAGGAACTGGTGAAACCCTTGAAGAGGGTATGTGCCTAACCATCGAACCGATGATTAACGCCGGCAAACGCCAGGTTAAGTTAAACAAGCGTGACGGCTGGACTGTAGAGACAGCAGACCGTCGTCTCTCTGCTCAGTATGAACACACGATTTTAGTGACGGCTGATGGCCATGAAATTCTCACCCTGCGTAGTGAAGAGAAAGGCTAAATTTGATGAGCCAAGCTATCAAGCTGACACCCGTCCCCATCAATGGCATCGAGAAGTTTTTAGATATCAAACGGCTCGAACAAGAGATCAATGATGGCAACTTGACCACTGCCCTGAAAAGCGCAGTTAGACATGCTACGGAAACGATGCATGAGAGCTTCAAAGCGAAAGAGGATATTCGCAAGTTGATCTACGGTCGTGCCTGGGTGATTGACCAAATCTTACGAGTTGCCTGGCAACATTTCGATTGGCCAGACGAATCCAAAGTCTCGCTGATCGCAGTCGGGGGCTATGGCCGAGGGGAGCTACACCCCCACTCCGATGTCGACATTCTGATTTTGATCGATGGTGTTGAGGCTGAAAGTTTCGAGGAGACCATTAGCGGCTTTTTGACACTTCTTTGGGATATCAACCTGGATATTGGCTCTAGTGTGCGCACCATTGAAGAGTGCTATCAAGAGTGCCGTAATGACATTACCATCGCCACCAACTTGATCGAGTCACGCCCGCTGACAGGGGACCCATCCCTGCAACTAAAAATGTTTGAGCGCGTCACTCAGGATGACGCCTGGACAGACTCTGAATTTTTCAAAGCGAAAATGAAGGAGCAGACAGCACGGCATCAAGGCACCAACAACACCGAATACAATCTTGAACCAAACATCAAAAACTCCCCAGGTGGACTGCGCGATCTTCAAACCATCGGCTGGGTTGCCAAGAGACACTTTGGTGCCACCTATATTAGAGACTTAGTCAATCACGGCTTTTTAACGGAGTCAGAGCTTGAAACACTCAACAAAGGTGAACTCTACCTCTGGACAGTTCGTTATGCCCTGCATATGCACTCAAAGCGCCGTGAAGATAGACTGCTGTTTGATCACCAGCGCACTCTGGCTGAGTACTTTGGATACTCGGATGACAAAGGTTCGTTAGCGGTTGAACAGTTCATGAGCCGCTACTACCGTGTTGTTAAAGCGATGTCAGAATTCAACGGCATGCTACTGCAATACTTTGACGAAGTTATTCTTAGAGCCGATGTAGAGCAACAGATACAGAAGCTAAACTCACGCTTTATCGTTCGCGACAATTTTCTGGCCGTCGCACACAACAAGGTATTTGAGCAGAACCCTTTTGCCATCATGGAGTTGTTTGTTCTGATGGCACAGAATCCTGAAATTAAAGGTGTTCGTGCCTCGACGATTCGATTACTTCGAGATCACAAACACCTGATCGATGATGATTTCAGGTCTGACCTACGAAATACCAGCCTCTTTATGGAGCTACTGCGCTCACCTGAACGTGTCTCAACAGAGTTGAAGCGAATGAATCGTTACGGCATTTTAGGCCTCTATCTACCTGAGTTCGGTAATATTGTTGGCCAGATGCAACACGATCTTTTCCATATCTACACGGTTGATGCACACACGCTCAAAGTGATTCAGATGATGCGTCAGTTCCGGCACACAGAGTTTCGTGAAACCTTCCCTGTGGCTCATCGCGTAGTGAACAATCTACCGAAAATTGAGCTACTTTACGCGGCCGGCCTCTACCACGACATCGCCAAAGGTCGCGGAGGTGATCACTCAGAACTCGGCGCAGTCGATGCACTGGAGTTCTGTAAACGACACCACCTAGGAAAATGGGACAGCGCACTGGTCGCCTGGCTAGTGGATAAACACCTGATCATGTCGATGACGGCACAACGACGCGACCTTTCAGACCCTGAAGTCATTCATGAATTTGCTAGCATCGTGGGCGATGTGACACACCTGGACTATCTCTATGTGATGACCGTCGCTGACATCAATGCGACCAATAATGAACTTTGGAACAGCTGGCGGGCAACCCTGCTTCGTCAACTCTATGCCGAAACCAGGCGTGCTCTTCGACGCGGACTAGAGAACCCTCTGGGTAAAGAGGAGTTGATTGAACAGACTCAGTTTGAAGCACTGCAATCCCTTAAGCGATTGGGAGCCAAAGAGGAGCGCGTTAAAAATCTGTGGCAACACTTTGGGGATGACTACTTTTTACGCATCGACAGTCAAGCCGTTGCCCGGCACACACAGGCCATACTTGAACATGGCAACCAGCCATTGCCGGTTGTGACGCTGCACCAACACAGCTATCGCTCTCATGAGGGTGCGACGGAGATTTTCATCTTTACTGAAGATACGACCAACCTCTTCGCCGCAACGGTTGCCTCATTAGACCAGCAAAATCTCAGTGTTCAAGATGCCCGCATCATGGCAACCAATAACGGCTACACGCTCAGCATCTACATGGTGCTGGATGAGAACAATCAGCCATTGAATGACAATCCAGACTACCAAAAAGAGATTCAACAGCAGTTGGTCGATGAACTGGATGATCCCGCAGACTTCCCTGACATCATTCATCGAAGAGTACCGAGGCAGCTTAAACTGTTTCCGATCAAAACCAGTGCTTCAGTACACACCGATCCCAATCTGAAACAGACCGTACTTGAGGTATTCACAGCGGACCGCCCTGGTCTACTCTCTCGAATCGGACGTATCTTTGCGCAGTTTGAGATCAATGTTCACAACGCCAAGATCGCCAACATCGCCGAGCGCGTTGAGGATTTTTTCTATTTAACCAATGCCAACAATCAGCCGATTACTGATCCAGAAATCTGTGAGCAACTCACCAGTGAGATCTGTAAAGAGCTTGATCAGCATATGCAGTAAGGAACCGAGATGGAACAACAGACTAAAACAGAAATCGAAGCGGCGGTATTTCGCCGTCTAGTGGAGCATTTAGACAGCCACAAAGAGGTTCAGAACATCGACCTGATGAACCTAGCCTCTTTCTGCCGAAACTGTCTCTCGAAGTGGTATGTTGCAGCGGCTGAAGAGCGCGGCGAGAGCGTTGATTATGAGCAAGCGCGAGAGCTTGTCTACGGCGAACCCTATGCTGATTGGAAAGTGAAGTACCAAAAAGAGGCTAGCGCAGATCAGTTGAACAAGTTCAACGAAGTCACCGGCGCTAAGTAATCTTTTTATATCCAGGTGCTCTACCGAGCACCACCTTCTTTTTTACATTTCCGTACCACGAATCCAGATCTCTACTCGGCGATTCTGTGCACGCCCCTCTTCTGTCTCATTAGAAGCCAGCGGATAGCGCTCACCAAAACCGCGAGTCGCGATACGAAGAGCATCCACACCCACCTGTCTTAAATAGTTCGACACAGCAGCTGCACGTCTTTCAGAGAGCATCTGGTTGTATTCAAATGACCCAGTCGAGTCGGTGTAACCATCCACATTAATGCTGGTCTTTTCAAACTTCGCCAACACTTTAGCGACTGAATCCAAAACCGGATAAAAGGCGTTATCAAAACGCTCACTGTTCACAGCAAAGGTGATATTACTCGGCATGACCAGGCGAATTTCATCACCCACTCGTTCGACGCGGACACCCGTTCCTTCAAGCTCTTGACGAAGCAGCATCTCTTGCTGATCCATGTAGTAACCGACACCCGAACCGACAGCACCACCTAGGGCTGCACCAATCAGTGCACCCTCGGCACGATTACCTTTAGATACAATGGCACCCAGCACAGCACCCGCTGCTGCGCCAATACCTGCACCGCTGGTCGCATTGGCTGTTTTAGTTTGCTGTGTATAGGGATCGATGGTTTGACACCCAACCAGAGCACAACATACCGCTATAGAGAGTATTGAACCTTTCATCAAATTCCTCCTACATCTCTTAAATTCATCCTTTTCTAGGCTCAGTGTAGCCTCAAAAGTCGAACCGAGCATGTGGGTTAACATTTTTTTACATTTGCCGCCTCAGCGTCTAGCCAGAACCTGACCTGCAAGTTACAATTTCCTGATATTTTTTGTGTCATTTATGGGGAGCAAGGCAGTGTCTCATTTACCGGTCATCGTTGGTTTTGGTGGCATCAGCCCCGCCGGTCGCTCCTCATTCAACCAAGGCTACAAACGCCTCATCTTTGACACCTTGTCTGATAAAGATCAGCAGGATGTGTTACAGGATCTCGCCGTTCTCACCAACAGTCATGCAGATGAGCGACAGGCACTGCTTGATGCCACCCTGATCCGTAAAATTCCAACTTCATTCTTTGACGCAAATCGTGTCCTGATGAACAAGGCATCAAAGATCCATCCGGCAGGTGAATCCATTAAATTCACTCTGCGCAAACGTGATCTTCCGACCAACATCCCCGACAACTGGACATTGGCAGATACAGAGGCAGGCCAGGTCGAAGTCACCCTAACCGGTGCGCTCGACCTAATCTTCAACGATACACGCGTACTGCCTGTTCAGAGCGCCGGTATGTTGCCTGAAGGGTTTGAACCGGGTTCTCTATACCAATCACGCAACCATCCGCGCGCACTGCAAATGGCGATCTATGCAGCCTCTGATGCACTGGCCTCCACAGGTCTGGATATCGATAAACTGCTCGATACTCTGGCTCCTGATCAAATTGCGGTATTTGCCTCTAACTCAATTGGCCAACTCGACGACTTAGGCTTTGGCGGTCTCAATAAATACCCTGCGATTGGTAAGCGCACAACCTCTAAGCAGATGCCGTTGGGTTATGCGCAAATGCCGGCTGATTTCGTTAACGCCTACATGCTTGGCAACCTTGGCACGACCGGCGGCGCGCTCGGTGCCTGTGCGACTTTCCTGTACAACCTGCGTAATGCCGTTGAAGCGATTCGCACCAATAAGGCTGAGTTTGTTCTGGTTGGCGGGTCTGACGCCCCGGTCACTCCAGAGGTTATTGAAGGGTTCCGCGCCATGGGCGCATTGGCTGAAGACAAACAGCTTCAGGCACTGGATAAGCTCGCTTCACTTGCTGATGTAGACCACCGTTCAGCCTGCCGTCCATTTGGGGACAACTGCGGTTTCACCATTGGTGAATCGAGTCAATTTATTGTTCTGATGAGTGATCGCCTAGCGATCGAGACCGGCGCTCAGATCTATGCTTCGGTGCCTGATGTCTATGTTCATGCCGACGGTTATAAAAAATCGATCTCAGCACCCGGTGTCGGTAACTACTTAACCCTGGGCAAAGCGGCCTCTTTGGTTGAGAAGCTACTCGGTTCTGAAGCGCTACAGCAGCACTCAATGATTCAAGCGCATGGCACCAGCACACCACAGAACCGAGTGACTGAATCACATGTATTAAACGAGGTCGGCAAAGCGTTCAACATCAATGATTGGACGGTCACTGCGGTTAAGACTTACCTCGGACACTCTCAGGGCACTGCGGGTGGTGACCAACTGGTTTCAACACTGGGTGTTTGGGAACAGGGAGTCATCCCCGGCATAGTTACTACTCAGGCAGTAGCTAGCGACGTTCATCAGAGCCATCTTGAGCTACCTCTTCAGCATAAAGAAGTGGGTAATCAATTCATTTCTAACGCGTTGATCAACTCTAAAGGCTTTGGTGGCAACAACGCGACTGCGGTACTCATCTCGCCGACCGAGACGATTAACCTGCTTCAAAAACGTTATGGCGCTGCAGAGATGCTTGAGTGGCAGAAACGCTCAGAAGCGACAGTCGCTCAGGCTCAAGAGTATAACCAAGCCGCACTCAAAGGCACGACTCGACCGACCTACCGTTATGACTATGCGGTGCTTGCTGGTGAAGATTTAGAGATCACTCATTCTGGAATTAAGGTTCCAGGTCGTTCTTTGCCAGTCAGCTTCGACGTTTCAAACGCCTACGAAGATCTAACCTAAAGCCCCAAAAGAGCAGTCACATTGTGATGAGTTTGCTGAGCAATAGATTCAGTAGACTCACCACGTAACTCGGCGACGGCATCAGCCACTTCTGCAACCCGATACGGGTGATTTGGCTTACCCTGATGACCGCTTAACGGCATATCGGGCGCATCCGTCTCAAGCGCCAAGCTTGTCACTGGCAGTGAACAGACGACCCTTCTGAGTCGATTAGCTCGATCATAGGTCACTGCCCCACCAACACCAATCAAAAATCCCAAGGCAACAAGATTATCCGCTTGCTGCTGGCTACCCGAGAATGCATGGGCAACGCCACCTCTACGTAAACGGTGGCGTTTTAAGCGCTGCGTAATCAGATCGACGGAGCGGCGAACATGAAGCACAACCGGCAATTCAAATGCAGCCGCTAACTCTAACTGAGCATCAAAGAGTTTCTGCTGCCTATCTAATTGTGGATCTTCAATAAAAAGGTCTAATCCACACTCACCAATCGCAACAACGTCATCTCTCTGCTTAAGGAGCGTCTCTAGGGTCAAAAGATCTTGATCAATATCGTGCTGTTTTAGAAAACAGGGGTGCAAGCCAAGCGCCAGATGACGCCGAATGGGATGGTTAAGCTGACAGGTATGGATCACTCTAGGCCAATCGCTAGCCGTGACTCCGGGTACCAGAATATCCGTTACACCCTTTGCCTGTGCTTGATCGAGATGAGAGCTGATTCCCACTGCAAACTCGGGAAAGTCGAGATGGCAATGGGAATCAAAAAGCATGTTAGTGCTCGCGAGTAGCGCGGAACTGAATATCCGGCCAACGCTCTTCGGTGAGGTTTAAGTTCACTCGTGTCGGTGCCAAGTAGGTCATTAGACCTGCACCATCTTCGGCCAGGTTGTCATACCCTTTTTTGCGGAAGTCATTGAGCATCTTATCGTCAGCACACTCAACCCAACGAGCCGTCGCAACACTGATCGCCTCATAGACACAGTCCACTTTATACTCATCTTTAAGGCGATACATGACCACGTCAAACTGAAGCTGACCGACCGCGCCGAGAATCAGATCGTTGTTGCGAAGTGGCATAAACAACTGCACCGCACCCTCTTCGGACAGCTGCTGCAACCCTTTCTGAAGCTGCTTCATCTTCAGTGGATCAGTAGGACGCACACGCTTAAACAGTTCAGGAGCAAAGTGTGGAATGCCGGTAAATTTAAGCTCTTCACCTTCTGTAAAGGTGTCGCCGATTTGAATGGTACCGTGGTTGTGCAATCCGATGATGTCACCAGACCAAGCCTCTTCCACCGCCTCGCGATCACCCGCAACAAAGGTAACCGCGTCTGCGATACGAACATCTTTGCCGATGCGCGTATGTTTCATCTTGAGCCCTTTAGTGTATTTGCCAGAACAGATACGCATGAAGGCAATCCGGTCACGGTGCTTTGGATCCATATTCGCTTGGATCTTAAAGACAAAGCCTGTGAATTTATCTTCATCCGCCTGAACCTCACGTGTCTCTGTTGCACGATGAGAAGGGGCAGGAGCCCAATCAACAAAATCATGCATCATCTCTCGAACACCAAAGTTACCTAATGCCGTACCAAAGAATACCGGAGTCATGGTACCCGCTAGGTAGGACTCCTTGTCCCACTGGTGGGTAGCCCCTTGTACCAGTTCGATCTCGTCACAGAACTCTTCATAATCGGCACCCAACAGCTCACGAGCTTCGTCGCTATCCAAGCCTTGAATGATATTCTGTTCAGCAAGCAGATGCCCCTGCCCCTTGGTGAACAGGTGAATTTGATCCGTGTAAAGATTGTAGACCCCTTTAAAACGCTGACCGGCACCGATAGGCCAGTTAATCGGTGCGGCTTCAATTTTTAGTACCGATTCAATCTCATCCAAGAGCTCAATAGGGTCACGTATCTCACGGTCTAACTTATTCACAAATGAGAAAATAGGAGTATCGCGAAGACGACAGACATCCATCAGTTTAATGGTACGGTCCTCGACACCCTTTGCGCCGTCAACCACCATCAAAGCAGAATCCACCGCGGTCAATGTGCGATAGGTATCTTCCGAGAAGTCCTCGTGCCCCGGTGTATCCAGTAGGTTAACGATACGGTCACGGAATGGGAATTGCATCACAGACGAGGTGATCGAGATGCCACGCTCCTGCTCCATCGACATCCAGTCAGAGGTCGCGTGACGATCACTGCCTCGGCCTTTTACGGTACCAGCAACCTGAATCAACTGACCTAATAGCAATAGCTTTTCGGTCATAGTGGTTTTACCCGCATCAGGGTGGGAGATGATAGCAAAGGTCCTTCGCTTATTGATTTCATTGAGAAAATCTTGGTTTGCCATGTATAAATTCTTTTAGTTTGTACACGGATTTGTACACACTTTTGGAAGTACTCTCTTTTCAGTTCTTCGCTTGTCAAATCCGTCGTGTTAATCGTAATTGGCCGCTATTTTCGCTGATCTTGACTTTATAAACAATCAATGGTTATCTAATCGGTTACCATTTACTCTCAGCGTGCGCCAATGCTCAGTTGTAGCTGTTTGCAATCGTTGCTTCTTCAGCTAATGAACAACTGTGGCTAAACCACAAATTCCTTCGCTACCAGAAATCGATGATAGCTTGTCGTACTACACCGATGATGGTGCAGTTGCCGTTGATCGGTATTGCAGGGTATTGCGGGTTCAAAGGTTTTAGATACTTCTGTTCACCATCAATAACCAACTGCTTAAAGGTTGCTTCTTTCGAATCATCCAAACGCGCAACAACCAATGAACCTGAAGAGTAAGGTAACTCAGGATCAACAACGATCACTGCCCCCTCAGGTATGGATTTTTTTCCGCTTGGATTTTCCATACTGTCGCCTTTTACGCGAAGTGCGAAACAACCCTCATGTGCTTTCCCAGTGACTTCACGCCACTCCTCAGCATCTTCATGGGCAAATCCCTCCGCTATTCCAGTCCAATCACCGGCCTGAACCCAGTTAATGAGAGGAATTCTTCCCTTAATATCAGGCCCGACTTCTACATTACCGACCCCCAAGCCAATCTCGCCATCACCTGTGGCGAGCCAATGAGCATTCACGCGAAGCGCCTCCGCGATCTGCATGGTGTAACGAGACCTAGCCGATTTACCAGAGCAAATCTGGCTGATCGACTGCTGTTTGATACCAATGCGACGAGCCAACTCAGACTGAGTTACCCCAGTAAGCTGCAAGGCATGGTTTAGTCGTTCGGATAAAGTTTTCATAAGCCCGCATTCTACAAATAAAACTGTAGTCTTTCAACAATTTTAACTGTTGACTTATCTACAGTTTAAACTGTAACATTCAATCTTGTAACAGTTATTATTGTAACAGGAGACGGTATGGAAGTGTTCAAAACGACACAAAAACATCTCCGCCGTGCCATTGACTTGGTCGGCGGGCAATCAGCATTAGCAAGAGCCATCAACTCAAAACAGCAAAACGTCTGGTTTTGGTTGAATAAATCAGGGCGTGTTCCCGCTGAATTCGTTTTACCCATCGAACAAGCTACGCAAGGACAGGTAACCCGATCTCAGTTAAGACCGGACATCTATCCCGAATGCCCAAGCGAGCTGAAAGCCAGTAACCAGTAGGATTAAGGGCAAATAATGGTCAGCATTTTACGTAAACACAAAAGCGAGTTCCTCCATGCGTGATTATGGCAAGGTCTATACCCGCTTTTGGCTAAAGCAAAATGTTTTGTCCTGGAGTGACTCAGCGAAGTTGCTAGGACTGTATTTGCTTACATGCCCACATTGTAATTTGCTTGGCTGCTTTCGACTGCCGATTGGTTACGTTGCTTCTGACTTGAACTGGGATGAGCAACAGGTTGCCAAGACGTTAAGTGAGTTAGAACAAGATCAGTTCCTGATTCGTTGCGAGGGATCTGGTTGGACTTTGATTCGAAGCTTTCTGAAGCACAACCCAATCGAAAACCCAAACCAAGGTAAGGCAGCCTTTCGGTTGCTTAAAGATGTACCTGCCGACTTCATTGGTATGGCATCGCTTTTGAAATCTCTTGCCGCTTTTCAAGCTCGGCTACCAGAAGAATTTTCATCATTGTTTATGCCTGATGGCAACCCGGTAAGGGACTCTCAACGGTCGGATGACTCTGAGAGAAGCAATAAACCAACAGTTAAAACTGTTGACCACATACAGTTTGAAGACTTCTGGGATGTACAAATACGCAAAGAAAAAAAAGCGAAAGCCAAAGAAGAATGGCTACGCATGGGCCTCAATGAAGACCATGAACTCGCCTTGGAAGTGCTAACACGCTGGAAAGAGCAACGAGACAACCGATTACAGTATCAAGATCGGACTAAGACCCCTATGCCACATAACTGGCTTTTAAACCGGCAATGGGAAGACGAGTACGTTCGCATTGATGAAGTACAGCAATCATCGACGAGCCTAAAGGGCAGCAATCACCAATTGAATATTGAAGAAAGCAATCGCCGCATTGCTGAAAGCTGGGCCGGACCAGGTATTCGGGAGGTTCGTTCAAGTGCAGGAGGTTGATAAACGCGAGTTTGCTGAAGTTTGGGGAGCAGCTTGGGCCATGTATGGCAAAAGCGTATCACCACAATTGCTATCCATCGCATTTGAAGCCCTTCGTGCTTATAGCATTGAAGAAGTGCGAATCGGTCTGACTCGGCATATTCAATCACCGGATACTGGGCAATTTTTTCCAAAGCCCGCTGACGTCATCAAGCATATCGACGGCAACTCAGGTTCAAGAGCCATGGTTGCTTGGAACAAAGTTGACAAGGCTGTTCGTCAGGTTGGCGCTTGGACATCCGTGATGTTTGACGATGCGCTTATCCACCGCGTGATTTCAGACATGGGTGGATGGGTTGAACTCTGCAAGGTTGATGACAGGGAATACCCCTTTAAGCAAAAAGAGTTTTTAACACGCTACCAGGCTTACTTGCTACGGGACGAAGTGGGTGAATACCCAAGGCTATTACAGGGTATTGCAGACCATCAGAACCAGCAAAAAGGATTTGATATGCAAGCGCCTGTTGCCGTAGGCGACTGGTCAAAAGCGGCACAAGTTTATACGAGAGGCATCGCCAATTTTAGCGCAGTGCCTTTGAAAAGAATAAGCCCGAAAGCCATTCAGGCGCTTCTCGGAAATCAATTAGAGGACAAAAATGAAAACGATTAAAGCAAAAACCGTTGCCCTAGTGATAGCCATGTCCGCAAGCACTTCAGTCTATGCGTTTCCGGGCTATCAGTGGGAAAAAGCAGCACAAAGTGTTGGTATTGATCCAGTCATGCTCTACGCCGTTGCCTTGGCTGAGTCAGCCTCACATCGAGGTCTTAACATGACCAGTCCATGGCCATACGCAATTCGCAATGGTTCAAACGCAACCTACGCCAAATCTAAGACAGAAGCGGAGCAACTGTTAAACCAGGCACTTCAAGAGAGTGAAAAATACCAGCTCGATATTGGCCTTATGCAAATCAATTTGCATTGGCATGGGCATCGAGTGAGCTCAGCAGCTGAACTGCTAGACCCCATCACCAACCTTACTGTCGGCTCCAGTATTTTGGCCGAAGCAATCAAGTCTTCACCAAACGATTTAGAGCTTGGCATAGGCCGCTATCACAGTTGGAACGAAGAGCGTGCACGCTGGTATGGGCAAAGAGTGCTTTCTATCTATCGCAATATTTTACATGAACTGGAGGTCCGTCAATGACAACCAATCAACAAGACTTCTATCAATTAAATTTGGCGTACCTACACGCAGCACGTGAATTGGCGCGCATTGATCCGCAAGAGGCGGTCTTGCGCTTTGGACTTACACGCGACGTGGTGGATGCACTTATTAATGCCGGTGTTGACGACCTGCAACGAGTGGCGACCTCATCATTCATGCTGTTTCAACCAAGGGGTAACCAAAGCCAACTGATTGAGATGGTGAAGAGCAAAGGTACAGGTATCCCAAGAATCGCTTATTTATTATCAACCCTAAACAACAAGGGGGATGCATGATTGATAACCTGTCCAAAAGTGAGCTGTTTACCCGAGCCTCGCTGCTTATTAAGTACGGATTTCGAACGACCATTATCGCGCTCGATACAGGTTTGCCAATCCACATTATCAGAAGGCTGCACAAAGAAGTGACTGGCAAGTCACCTTGTCCTGGTCAATTGCCAGAATCTGATGCCATCGTTAAAAGCAGAAGAGCCCTAGTTGAAGGCTCCCTGCTGATGGCGCTTTATGTCAATATTGGTGGTGATAATGTCTACAAGAAATTAAATATCGATGCTTTGATGAAGGCTTACGATGCGTACTTGGTTGCAAGAGAAGAGGCAGATCTTCCAGCTGAGATCCCCTGGAAAAAACTGACCATCAATGAAGGTTGGGTTCTAGCTCGTGATTTAAGATCACAGCTTGCATCCTTACACCGGTGTCGATGCGGCAGTCTGTATTTGACGGTATCTCAACAGCGCATTCAGCTTAAATGTCCTGTGTGTGAGATTATGGCCGAGCAAACCACTAGAGCACTTTTTGAGAACTAACATGCTGATGCATGATTTGATTGTGCACCGCCCGTGCACTTTGAGAGTACTAAGATGATAAAATTACTTAAATCTTTACCAGCACGCTGCTGGTTTATATCACTGGGGCTTTTTCTGGCGACTTTGGCTGCGGCTCATTTTTTTCCCTCAGAAATATTAACGGCATCTGCCAAGTTAGCGGCTTTGCCATTTCTGATTTGCACCGTCGTTTTTTTCAGCTACTTGGGATTCAAAGCGACCTGTAATCCCATCGGACTTATAGCCATCATCACTATGCTTGTAGCAATCGCATATTGGCAAGCGAGTTGGACAATTTTATGTGTCGGTTTAGCCTTCTTAGGCTTAAGCGGACTAATCCATTTATTTCAAAGACAACTGAAAGATACCGGTCGAGAACTAAGCCTGAGCGAAAAAAAATATTGGTACTGGGTAAACGAATTTGCAGATGGTCGCTCATCTATCCTCCCTAAAAAAACAAGGTCATAGTAAATTGACTGCTTTTTTACTTATACTCAAAAAATTGATTGGCACTTTCGTACTACGAATGAAAAATGCCATTTCCATCAATGAATACGGATCAACTCAAGTTCGTTACCCAGCACAACAGGACAGTTCTTTGACATCCTTGTTAAAGGTTTGGGCGCAGAGCTTCAAACCCTCCACCATAGTCAGGTAAGGGAAAAGCTGGTCGGCTAATTCCGTCACCGTCATACGGTTGCGGATCGCCAGCGCCGCACTCTGGATCAGTTCTCCACCTTCATGCGCCAGAATCTGCGCCCCGATCAGGCGGCCAGTGGCTTTTTCCGTCACCAATTTGATAAAACCATCGGTCTCGAAATTCGCCAGTGCGCGCGGCACGTTCTCCATCTCCAATACACGACTGTCGGTTTCAATGTCTTGTGCGTTGGCTTGCTCTTCCGTGAGCCCAACAGTTGCCACCTGGGGATCGGTAAAAATCACTGCTGGCATGGTGGATAGATCCAGTTTGGCGTATCCGCCCGTCATGTTGATGCCGGAACGGCTACCGGCGGCCGCGGCGACATAGACGAATTGCGGCATGTTGCAGCAGTCTCCGGCGGCGTAAATACCGGGAACATTCGTTTCCATGCGTTCGTTAACAACGATTTCGCCCTTTTTGTTGGTCGTAACACCCACCGCGCCCAGATTGAGTTGGCAAGTATTGGCGTGTCGCCCGGTGCTTACCAGCAAACGATCGCAGCGTAGATCGCCCGCGTTAGTTTCCAATGTAAATTGGCTTCCATCGTGGGTCACCTTGGTAGCTTGCGTACTGTTTAATACTCGAATGCCTTCTTTTTCAAAACATCCGGTGAGTTTTTCACCGAGCAAGGGATCTTCCCGATAAAGCAATGTATGTCTTGCTAATATGGTGACTTCACTGCCTAAACGGCGATAAGCCTGGGCAATTTCCAGCGCTACAACCGACGAACCAATCACGACCAGGTGCTGCGGCAATTCCTGAGCAAACAGCGCTTCGGTAGAGGTCCAATAAGGTGTTTCAGTTAAACCATCAGGGCACCTCGAAAAACCCGGCTTATACGTTGCCGAACGGGCTGAGCTAACCGCAAGACTCCAGTTTTAATCGATTACGTCTCGTTTTGGGGCCCTCTGGACCTGCAGCGGAGGTCTCTGTGTGCCCA